>NZ_JBJGYM010000003.1:0-316053 GCF_054049995.1 Geodermatophilus sp. SYSU D01106
CCACCACCCATGCGGGAAGCGGTGAACATCCGGTATTAGCCCCAATTTCTTGGAGTTATCCCAGAGCCGGGGGCAGGTTGCCCACGTGTTACTCACCCGTTCGCCACTGATCCCCTCCGAAGAGGTTCACCGTTCGACTTGCATGTGTTAAGCACGCCGCCAGCGTTCGTCCTGAGCCAGGATCAAACTCTCCGTAGATGATCTGATACCGGCTGAGAACCGCGACCTGACAGATCGCGATATCAATCAACCAAAGGAATCCCAAGACCCGACCGGTGACACCGACCAGGCCACGGGGTTATTACTTGGCACTGACTTTCGGCACGCTGTTGAGTTCTCAAGGAGCGGACGCACACCAACTCGACCCTTCCGGGCTCCGTCAGCAGCGGCTTGTCCTACCGTACGCCGTGTCCAGAGGCTGTGCACCCTCGGGTGCTCCTCCGTGGCCCTCGCGGGCTCCGTCCGGCGCGAAGAGAACAGTACACCAACTCCGAGGGGGTCTGCACGGGGGGTCCGGTGGGACGCCGGACACACTCCGGACACCTCCCCTGGACGGGCCCTCAGAGCCCCAGGAAGGACTCCAGGCCCACGGTCAGACCCGGGCGCCGGCCGATCTCGCGGACGGCCAGGAGCACGCCGGGCATGAACGAGGCCCGGTCGTACGAGTCGTGCCGCAGGGTCAGCGTCTCCCCCGCCGCACCCATGAGCACCTCCTGATGCGCCACCAGACCGGTGAGCCGCACGGCGTGCACGGCCACCCCCTCGACGTCGGCCCCGCGGGCACCGGGCAGCGAGTCGGTGGTGGCGTCCGGGGACGCGGGCAGGCCGGCCGCACGGCGCGCGGCGGCCACGAGGCGCGCGGTGCGCACCGCCGTCCCCGAGGGGGCGTCGACCTTGTTCGGGTGGTGCAGCTCGACGATCTCGGTGGAGGGGAAGAAGCGCGCGGCCTCCTGGGCGAAGCGCATCAGCAGGATGGCGCCGATCCCGAAGTTGGGCGCGATCACGACGCCGACGTCGGGCTTGGGCTCGAGCCACTCGGCGACGGTCGCGAGCTTCTGCTCGTCGAAGCCGGTGGTGCCGACCACGCAGGAGATGTTCTGGTCGATGCAGAAGCGGATGTTGTCCATGACGACGTCCGGGCGGGTGAAGTCGACGACCACCTGCGCGCCGGCGTCGGCGACGTTGAACAGCCAGTCGCCCTCGTCCACCATCGCCACGAGCTCGAGGTCGTCGGCGGCGTTGACCGCCTTGACCACCTCGGTGCCCATCCGCCCCCGGGCGCCGAGGACGCCGACCGAGATCCGTGGCGGCTCTCCCACCACGGTGCCGGGAGCCTGCTGGTCGGGGGTCGGGGTGCTCGTGGTCACCCGGTCAGTCTCCCGGGGTCCCCGGACGGCGCAAGTGTCGGGCCGTCCTCAGACGGCGGGGACCCGCCGCTCCCCCACCGCCCAGGCGGCCAGGCCGAGGGCGATACCGACGGCGTCGGCCAGCCAGTCGGTCACCGTGCCCGAGCGCCCGAGCAGCGGCAGGGCCTGGACCACCTCGCTGACGGCGCCGTACCCGAGCAGCAGCACCCCGAGGGGCACCGGCCGGATCCCCGCCCAGCGGCCGGCGAGGGTCAGCGCCAGGAACAGGCCGAGGTGCACGACCTTGTCCACCCCCGGCGGCGACGACGGCACGTCCGCCGCCGGCGCGAAGAGGACGGCGAGCGAGACGAGCACCGTGACGGCGAGGACGCCGCGGGACAGGGCGCCGTGCACGCGCAGGGCGGGATGGGGTCGGGCCATGGTGCGGGCGGCCTCTCAGAGCCGGTCGAGGTCGGACTCGCGGTACGGGCCGACGACGGCCAGGCAGGTGTCGCGGCCGAACAGGTCCGCGGCGGCGGCACGCACCTGCTCCTCGTCGACGGCGGCGATCCGCTCGAGCACCTCGCGCACCGGCACGTACTCCCCGTGCGAGAGCTCGCTCTTGCCCAGCCGGCTCATCCGCGACCCGGTGTCCTCCAGGCCGAGGACCGTGCCGCCGCGCAGCTGGCCGCGGCCGCGGGCGACCTCCTCGGCGGTGATCCCCTCGGCGGCCACGCGCGCCAGTTCCTCGCGGACCAGCCGGAGCACCTCGGGCACCCGCTTCTTGGCGCACCCGGCGTAGACGGAGAACGACCCGGTGCCGGCGTAGGAGGTCAGCGCCGAGCCGACGCTGTAGACCAGCCCGCGCTTCTCGCGGATCTCCTGGAACAGGCGCGAGCTCATCCCGCCGCCGACCGCCGTCTCCAGGACCGCGGCCGCGTAGCGGCGCTCGTCGAACCGGCTCAACCCCACGCTGCCCAGCAGCAGGTGCGTCTGCTCGGTCTTCCTGCTCACCAGGCCGGCGGGCCGGGCGGGGCGGCCGAGCACCAGCTCGTCGCCGCGGCGCAGCGGCGCCGGCGGCACGGAGCCCGACAGGCGGTCGCCGAAGACCGCCGTCACCAGGTCCACCACCTGCTGGTGGTCGACCCGGCCGGCCGCGGTGACGACCATCGACGGGAGCGCGTACCGGGACCGGTACCAGCCGTCGACGTCGTCGCGGGTCAGGCCCTCGATCGACTCGACGGTGCCGAGCACCGAGCGGCCGAGCGCGGTGTCGCCGAAGAGCGTCTCGGCGAACAGGTCGTGCACGAGGTCGGAGGGCTCGTCGTCGCGCATGGCGATCTCCTCGAGCACCACCGTCCGCTCGGACTTGAGGTCCTCGGCGGTGTTGAGCGCCTCGGTGACCAGGTCGCCGAGCAGCGTGACCGCGAGCGGGAGGTCGCTGGCGAGCACGTTCGCGTAGTAGCAGGTGTGCTCCTTGGCGGTGAAGGCGTTCATCTCACCGCCGACGGCGTCCATCGCCGTCGCGATCTCCAGGGCGCTGCGGCTGCGCGTGCCCTTGAACAGCAGGTGCTCGAGGAAGTGCGAGGCGCCGGCGACCCGGTCGCTCTCGTCCCGGGAGCCCACGCCCACCCAGATGCCGAGGGTGGCCGAGAGGACGCCGGGCATCGTCTCGGTGAGCACCCGCAGCCCGCCGGGCAGCACGGTGCGCTCGACGCGGCCGCCGACCTCGTCGACGTCGAGGACACGGGTGACACCGACCGGGGCCGGGACGGACGCGAGGTCGGCAGACCCCGCGCCCGTCCCGGCCCCGGCAGGAGTCGGGTCGGCGACCGTGTCAGGCCTCCGCGGACGCGTCGGCCGGAGCCGCGGTGTCGGCGGGGGCGGCACCGTCAGCGGCGCCCTCGGCGGCGACCGGCACGAGGCTGATCTTGCCGCGGGCGTCGATGTCGGTGATCTCCACCTGGAGCTTGTCGCCGACGTTGACGACGTCCTCGACCTTGCCGATGCGCTTGCCGCCGCCGAGCTTGCTGATGTGGACGAGGCCGTCCTTGCCGGGCAGCAGCGAGACGAAGGCGCCGAACGGCGTCGTCTTGACGACGGTGCCGAGGAAGCGCTCCCCGACCTTCGGCATCTGCGGGTTGGCGATCGCGTTGATGCGGTCGACCGCCGCCTGCGCCGAGGGGCCGTCGGAGGCGCCGACGTAGATCGTGCCGTCGTCCTCGATGGTGATGTCGGCGCCGGTCTCGTCCTGGATCGAGTTGATCATCTGACCCTTGGGGCCGATGACCGCGCCGATCTTGTCGACGGGGATGCGCACCGTGGTCACGCGCGGGGCGTACGGGCTCATCTCGTCGGGGGCGTCGATGGCCTCGTTCATCACGTCGAGGATGTGCAGCCGGGCGGCGCGGGCCTGGGTCAGCGCCTGGGCGAGCACGTCGGACGGGATGCCGTCGAGCTTGGTGTCGAGCTGCAGGGCCGTGACGAAGTCCTTGGTGCCGGCGACCTTGAAGTCCATGTCACCGAAGGCGTCCTCGGCGCCGAGGATGTCGGTCAGCGCGACGTACTGGGTCTTGCCGTCGACCTCGTCGGACACCAGGCCCATGGCGATGCCGGCGACGGGGGCCTTCAGCGGGACACCGGCGTTGAGCAGCGCGAGGGTCGAGGCGCAGACCGAGCCCATCGACGTCGAGCCGTTGGAGCCCAGCGCCTCCGACACCTGCCGGATCGCGTAGGGGAACTCCTCGCGGTCGGGCAGCACCGGCACGAGCGCCCGCTCGGCGAGCGCGCCGTGGCCGATCTCGCGGCGCTTGGGCGAGCCCACGCGGCCGGTCTCCCCGGTGGAGTACGGCGGGAAGTTGTAGTTGTGCATGTACCGCTTGCGGTTCACCGGCGACAGCGTGTCCAGCTGCTGCTCCATGCGCAGCATGTTCAGCGTGGTGACGCCCAGGATCTGGGTCTCGCCGCGCTCGAACAGCGCCGAGCCGTGCACGCGGGGCAGCACCTCGACCTCGGCCGACAGCGGCCGGATGTCGGTCAGGCCGCGGCCGTCGATGCGGACCTTGTCGCGCAGGATGCGCTGCCGCACGACCTTCTTGGTGACGGCGCGGAATGCGGCCGACACCTCCTTGTCGCGGCCGGCGAACTGCTCGGCCAGCGAGGCGGTGACCTCGTCCTTGAGCGCGTCGGTGGCGTCGTTGCGCTCGGTCTTGCCGGCGATGGCCTGCGCCTCGGTCAGCCGCTCGAGGGCGGCGGACTCGACGGCGGCGTAGACGTCGTCCTGGTAGTCGAGGAAGCGCGGGAACTCCGCGACCGGCTTGGCGGCCTTCTCGGCGAGTGCGGCCTGGGCCTCGCACAGCGCCTTGATGAAGGGCTTGGCGGCCTCGAGGCCCTGGGCCACGACCTCCTCCGTGGGCGCGGTGGCGCCGCCGGAGACCAGCTGGATCGTCTTCTCGGTGGCCTCGGCCTCGACCATCATGATCGCGACGTCGCCGTCGGGGAGCAGGCGGCCGGCCACGACCATGTCGAA
The DNA here is from genome assembly GCF_054049995.1 of Geodermatophilus sp. SYSU D01106. Classification (NCBI taxonomy): domain Bacteria; kingdom Bacillati; phylum Actinomycetota; class Actinomycetes; order Geodermatophilales; family Geodermatophilaceae; genus Geodermatophilus; species Geodermatophilus sp. SYSU D01106. The sequence goes on from NZ_JBJGYM010000003.1 coordinate 4,876, forward strand.
GACGGCGTCCTCGAGCTCCTCGTGGGTGGGGAAGCCGACCCACTGGCCGTCGACCAGCGCGACGCGGGTGCCGCCGACCGGGCCGGAGAACGGCAGGCCCGAGAGCTGGGTCGACGCGGAGGCGCCGTTGATGGCCAGCACGTCGTAGAGGTGCGCCGGGTCCAGCGACAGGACGGTGATGACGACCTGGACCTCGTTGCGCAGGCCCTTGGCGAAGGTCGGGCGCAGCGGGCGGTCGATGAGCCGGCAGGTGAGGATCGCGTCCTCGCTGGGGCGGCCCTCGCGGCGGAAGAACGAGCCGGGGATGCGCCCGGCGGCGTACATCCGCTCCTCGACGTCGACCGTCAGCGGGAAGAAGTCGAAGTGCTCCTTGGGGTGCTTGCCGGCCGTGGTGGCCGACAGCAGCATGGTGTCGCCCATGCTGACGACGACCGAGCCGGCGGCCTGCTTGGCCAGCCGCCCGGTCTCGAAGGTGATCGTGCGGCTGCCGTGGCTGCCGTTGTCGATGACCGCGGTGGCGGTGGTGACCCCGTCCTCGGGGTCGTACTCGGCAGCGGTGCTGCTGGCGGTGGTGGGTGCGGACACGTCGTCCTCTTCCTACGTCGCATGCGGCGACGTCCTCTTCGTGGCGCCCGGCGTCGGACTGCTCCCGGGTGACCGGTCTTCGATCGAAGCCCCCGGGGACGTTCCCCCCGCGACGGGAGGGCATGCCCGGAGGCCACCACCGAGGACCGGCCGGCGTCGGAGCGCGCGGCGGGTGCCGTGGTCCCGTGGGGCGGACGCCCCACGAGAGAGGGGACCGTCCCGGTGGGACGGTCCCCTCTGGGGTCAGCGGCGCAGACCGAGCCGCTCGATGAGCGAGCGGTAGCGGTTGATGTCGGTCTTCGCCAGGTAGTTCAGCAGCCGCCGGCGGCGGCCGACCAGCAGGAGCAGGCCCCGCCGGCTGTGGTGGTCGTGCTTGTGCTGCTTGAGGTGCTCGGTCAGGTCACTGATCCGGCGGGTGAGCATCGCGACCTGGACCTCGGGCGAGCCCGTGTCCTTCTCGACCGTCGCGTACTCGGTCATGATCTGCTGCTTCGTCGCGCTGTCGAGCGCCATGGGCGGGCCTCCGGGCCTGGTCAGGTGTGGCCCCCGGTCTGGTTCACGGGGGCAGCTCGCACACACGTCGGGCGGTGCCCGACGGCTCCGAGGCTACCAGCGTGCCCGCGGCCGCCCGTGCCGGTGATCACCCGGCGGGGGGCAGCCCCAGGACGGCGCGGGTGCGGGCGACGTCGCCGGCCATGGCCTCGACGAGGGCGTCCACCCCGGCGAAGGAGGTCATCGGCCGCAGCCGGGAGACGAACTCGACGCCGACGTGCTCGCCGTAGAGGTCCCCGGTGAAGTCGAGGACGTACGCCTCGACGGTGCGCCGCGACCCCTGGAACGTCGGGTTGGTGCCCACGGAGATCGCCGCCGGGGCGCTGCGGAGCGTCGCGCCGGAGGGGTCGAGGGTGACCAGGTGCCCGGCGTAGACGCCGTCGGCGGGGATCGCCGTCCACGGCGGGCTCTCGACGTTGGCCGTGGGGTAGCCGAGCTCCCGGCCCCGCCGGTCGCCCCGGACGACGACGCCGTCGACGCGGTGCGGGCGGCCCAGCGCCCGCGCCGCGCTCTCCATGTCCCCGGCCGCGACGCAGGCGCGGATGTAGGTGGAGGAGATGGTGACCTCGCCGTCGGCGGAGTCGTCGCCGGCCAGCGGGATGCCCTCGACGGCGAACCCGAACCGGCGGCCCTCCTGGGCGAGGGTGGTGACGGTGCCCGCGGCCCGGTGCCCGTAGGTGAAGTTCTCGCCGACGACGACCGCCGAGGCGTGCAGCTGCTCGACGAGCACGCCGTGCGCGAACTCCTCGGGGGTGTGCCGGCTGAACTCCAGGGTGAACGGGATGACGCACATGCCGTCGACGCCGAGCCCGGCCACCAGCTCGGCCTTGCGGTCCAGCGACGTGAGGATCGCCGGGTGCGAGCCGGGCCGCACGACCTCGCTCGGGTGCGGGTCGAAGGTGACCAGCACGCAGGGCCGGCCCAGCGACCGGGCCCGCTCGACGGCGGTGCCGATCAGCTGCTGGTGGCCGCGGTGGACGCCGTCGTACTGGCCCACCGTGACCACCGTCCGCCCGAGGTCGGCCGGGGTGGCTGCCAGCCCGCGCCAGCGCCGCACGCGCCGTCCTCCTGGGGGTCCGCCGGGGTCGCTCAGGCGACCCGGTGCAGCCAGCCGTGGGTGTCGGGCACCCGGCCGTGCTGGATGTCGAGCAGGTGCTCCCGCAGGCCCATGGTCACCGGGCCGGGGGTGCCGTCGCCGACGGTGAAGTCGCCGGTGCGCGCCTTGACCTCGCCGACGGGGGTGATGACGGCGGCCGTGCCGCAGGCGAAGGTCTCGGTGACCGTGCCGTCGGCGACGCCGGCGCGCCACTCGTCGACGCTGAACTTCCGCTCCGTGACCCGCATGCCGCGGTCGCGGGCCACGGTGACCAGCGAGTCGCGGGTGATGCCGGGCAGCAGGGTGCCGGTGAGCTCGGGGGTGACCAGCTCCGCGTCGTCGCCGGAGCCGAGGACGAAGAACAGGTTCATCCCGCCCATCTCCTCGACGTACCGCTTCTCGACGGCGTCGAGCCACACGACCTGGTCGCAGCCGGCGGCGATCGCCTGCTCCTGCGCCAGCAGGCTCGCGGCGTAGTTGCCGGCGCACTTGACGTCGCCGGTGCCGCCGGGCGCGGCGCGGATGTAGTCCTCGGAGAGGTAGACGCTCACCGGGTGCACGCCGCGCGGGAAGTAGGCGCCGGCGGGGCTGGCGATGACGAGGAACAGGTACTCGGTGGCCGGGCGCACGCCGAGGAACGGCTCGCTGGCCAGCTGGTACGGCCGCAGGTACAGCGTCTGGTCGGGGCCGGTGGGGACCCAGTCGCGGTCGGCGTCGACGAGCGCGTCGACGGCGGCGAGGAAGGCCTCCTCGGGCACCGGCGGCATGGCCAGCCGGCGGGCGCTGCGGGCGAAGCGGGCGGCGTTGGCCTCGGGCCGGAAGGTGGCGACGCTGCCGTCGGGCTGGGCGTAGGCCTTGAGCCCCTCGAAGATCGACTGCGCGTAGTGCAGCGCGGCGGTGGCCGGGTCGACCTGCAGCGGCCCGTAGGGCGTCAGCCGGGCGTCGTGCCAGCCGCGGCCGGCCTCGTAGCGGGCCACGAACATCGAGTCGGTGAAGGAGCGGCCGAAGCCCGGGTCGGCCAGCACGGCCTCCCGGTCGGCGGCGGGACGGCGGGTCACCGGCTCCACGGTCACCGGCACGCCCTCGGTGAAGATCCGGGAGGAGGTGCGGCTGTCGGCGAGCGTGTCGGTCATGTCTCCCACCTGGGTGAGCTCGTGCGGGCGCCGGGCCGGCGGAGGGCCGGCCCCGGGCTCACAGTAGCCCCGGGTCCGGCGGCGGCCGGGAGCCGACCGCCGCCGTACCCACCCGGCCGGCTCAGGGCCGGTCGGGCGCCGAGCTCTCGATCACCTGGTAGGACCACAGGTGGTGCGAGTCGCTGGCGGCCGGGGCGAGCTCGTCGCCGCCGCCGGAGTGCGCCCGGGCGAAGTCCTGCCCGCCCTCCCAGGCCTGGTAGGCCTCCTCGCTCTCCCACCGGGTGTAGACGAGGTACTGGTCGGTGCCCTCGAGGGGGCGCAGCAGCTCGAACCACTCGAAGCCGGGGGTCTTCTCGACCAGGCCGCCCCGACCGCGGAAGCGCTCCTCGAAGCGCTCCTGCGCGTGCGGCGGGACCACGATCGCGTTGATCTTGACGACGCTCATGCGCGGCTCCTTCCCGGCGTGGCGGCCGGTCACACGCACGCCCCTGCGGCGCCGCCGGTCCCGGGCGAGGATGGCCCGGTGACCCAGGACCCGCGGCCCGGCGTGCTGTTCGACGTCGACGGCACCCTGCTCGACACCAACTACCTGCAGGTCCTCGCGTGGTGGCAGGCCTTCCGCGACACCGGGCACGACGACGTGTCCATGGCCGACTGCCACCGCGCCATCGGCATCGCCAGCGAGCAGCTGGTCACCCACCTGCTCGGCGAGGACGCCGAGGACGCCGAGGAGATCTCGGAGACCAAGACCCGGCGCTACGAGCCGCTGCGCGAGCTGGTCTCCGCCTTTCCCCGCGTCGACGAGCTGCTCGCCGCCTGCCGCGAGCGGGACCTCGCCGTCGTGCTGGCCACCAGCGGCAAGGAGTCCGACCTGGAGTGGATGGTCCCGGCGATCGGCGGCGAGGACGTCGTCGACGGCTCGACCACCTCGGCCGACGTCGAGTCGGCCAAGCCCGCGCCGGACCTGCTGCGGACGGCGGCCGAGCGCAACGGCCTGGACCCGCGCCGGACGGTGGCCGTGGGCGACACGATCTGGGACGTGCGGGCGGCCCGCGACGCCGGCTTCCCGTGCATCGCGCTCACCTGCGGCGGGATCTCGCGGCAGGAGCTGCTCGAGGAGGGCGCCGACGAGGTGTACGCCACCCCGGCCGACCTGCTCGAGCACCTCGACGACTCGCTCATCGGCAAGGCCGCCCGCGGCTGACGCGCCGGGCGCCGAGGCGCCGGTCAGGAGGGCGGGAAGCCCACGGCCACTCTGGCCGTGGCCCCGGCGTCCTCGACCAGCGCGGCGAGCCGCCCGGCGGGGTCGAGCGCGGCCACCAGGCCGGGGCGGCCGGTGGCGGGGATGCGCTGCCCGTAGCCGAGGGCCCGCGCCTCGTCGTCGGTGAGCCGCCGCTCCGGGTAGATCGCCGTCGCGGCGTCGGGCAGGGACAGCACGCCCGGCCCCCCGCCGGCGGCGAGCGCGGCCGCGGCCTCCTCCACCGGCGCGGCCTGCGCGGTGGTGAACGGCCCGGAGGCGGTGCGTCGCAGCGCGGTCAGGTGGCCGCCCACGCCGAGAGCGGCGCCGGCGTCGCGGGCGATCGCGCGCACGTAGGTGCCCGCGGTGCAGGCGACGGTGATCTCGACGTCGACCAGCCCGGGCGCGGGGCGGGTGACCGCGTGCACGTCGATGCGGTGCACGGTGACCGCCCGCGGCTCGAGGACCACCTCCTCGCCGGCGCGCACCCGGTCGTAGGACCGCCGCCCGCCGACCTTGACCGCGCTCACCGAGGAGGGCACCTGCAGCAGCGGGCCGGTCTGGGCGGCGAGCGCGGCGCGGACGGCCTCGTCGTCGACCCCGTCGGCGGGGGTGGTGGTGAGCACCTCGCCCTCGCGGTCGTCGGTGACGGTGGTCTGCCCGAGCCGGACGGTGGCCTCGTAGACCTTGTCCGAGCCGCCGAGGTGGCCGAGCAGCCGGGTGGCGGCGCCGACGCCGAGGACGAGCAGGCCGGTGGCCATCGGGTCGAGGGTGCCGGCGTGCCCGACGCGGCGGACCGACAGCACGCGGCGGGCGCGGGCGACGACGTCGTGGGAGGTCATGCCGCCGGGCTTGTCGACCAGCAGGATCCCGGGGGTCACGTCGGCGTCGGCGGCGCGGCGGCGGCTCATCTCGGGGTCCCCGCGAAGACGTGGAGCGCCGGCGGAGCGTCTTCGTGGGGTGAGCTCATGTCCCCACCGTCGCAGGTGCGGTGAGCCACCTGTCCCCCGCCACCCGGGCGAGGACGGCGACCAGCCGCAGCACGACGAAGAGGGTCAGGCCGGTCCAGACGCCGGTGAGCCCCCAGCCGAGCGGGCCGGACAGCAGCGACAGCGGCAGGAACCCGAGCAGCGCCGCCCCGACCGTGACGGTGCGCAGGTAGGCCACGTCGCCGGCGCCCATGAGCACGCCGTCGAGGGCGAACACCACCCCGGCCAGCGGCTGGAAGCCGGCGAGGAACCACCAGACGAGCTCCGCCTGCTCCCGGACGGCGGGGTCGCCGGTGAACAGCGGCACGACCAGGTCGCGGCCGGCGAGCAGGAGCACGGCGACCAGCGCGCCGGTGCCCAGGCCCCACAGCGTCACCCGCCGGGCGGTGGCCCGGGCCTCCTCCGGCCGCCCGGCACCGAGGGCGTGGCCGACCAGCGTCTGCGCGGCGATGGCGTAGGCGTCGAGCACGAGGGCGAGGAAGAGGAACAGCTGCAGCGCGATCTGGTGGGCGCCGAGCTGCGCCTGCCCGGCGCGGGCGGCCACCCCGGCGGCGGTGAGGAAGGCCACCTGGAGGACGGTGGCGCGCAGCAGCAGGTCGCGGCCGAGGACCAGCTGCGCGCGGACGGCCGCGGGGCGGAAGCGCCAGTCGGCGCCCTCGCGGAGCAGCGCCCGCACGAACAGCGCCGCCGTCAGCGACTGGCCGGCCAGGTTGGCCACCGCGGAGCCGTTCAGCCCGAGACCCGCGGTGTGCACCAGCAGCGGGCACAGCACCAGGCTGAGCAGGCTCCCGGCGACGACGAAGCGCACGGGCCGGCGCAGCTCCTGCACCCCGCGCAGCCAGCCGTTGCCCGCGAGGGACACCAGCAGCAGCGGCGCGCCGCACCCGGCGATCCGCAGCCACCCCTCCCCCGCCGCGGCCACCTCGCCCGGGCCGCCGGCGAGCGCGCGGGTCAGCGGGCCGGCCAGCACCTGGAACAGGACCACGACGGCGGCGCCGAGCAGCAGCGCCAGCCAGGTGGCCTGCACGCCCTCGGCGACCGCGCCCGCCCGGTCGCCGGCCCCGGCGCGGCGGGCGGCGCGGGCGGTGGTGCCGTACGCGAGGAAGTTGAGCAGCGCGGCGGCCCAGGCCAGCAGCCCGCCGCCGACGGCGAGCCCGCCCAGCGGGACGGTGCCCAGGTTGCCGACGACGGCGGTGTCGACCAGCAGGTACAGCGGCTCGGCGGCCAGCACGACCAGCGCCGGGACGGCCAGCCCGAGGACCGACGGCGCCCGCGCCGTCACCGGGCGAGCGTCGCGGGTGTCCCCTCGGCCCCGACCGTGCCCCGGGTCGTGGCCCCGACCGTGGCGCGGAGCGTGGCGCGGATCGCCGCGACCGTCGCCTCCCGGTCGAGGTGCGAGGTGAAGCCCGCGGCGGCGCGGTGCCCGCCGCCGCCGAGCGCCGTGGCGACGCGGGCGACGTCGGTGGCCCCGCGCGACCGCAGCGACACCGACCACGAGCCGTCGTCCTGGCCCTTGAGCACGCAGGCGACGTCGGCCTCGGCGGTCGCGCGGACGACGTCGACCAGCGCCTCGAGCTGCTCGCCGGGCAGGCCGTGCTCCGCGGCCTCGGCGGTGCTCGACCAGGTCCACACCAGCCCCTGGCCGACCTCCGGCTCCAGGACGGCGCGGCCGGCGACCGCCGACAGCAGCCGCAGCCAGCCGAAGGGCGCGGTGTCGAACAGGCGCCGGCTGATCGCGGCGTGGTCGATGCCGGTGCCGAGCAGCCGGGCGGCGAGCAGGTGCGTGTCGGGCCGGGTGCTGCCGAAGCGGAAGGAGCCGGTGTCGGCGGCGAGGCCCGCGTACAGCAGCGTGGCCAGCGGCGCGTCGAGGGGGACGCCCAGCTCGTCGAGCAGCCCGGCCACCAGGACGACGGTGGCGGGCGCCGCGCCGTCGATCAGCCGCACGTCGCCGAAGCCCGGGTTGCTGGCGTGGTGGTCGACGACGACGGAGGTGCCGGCCCGCTCGAGCAGCACCGCCAGCTCGCCGAGGCGGGCCGGGGAGGCGACGTCGAGGCTGACGAAGACGTCCGGCGCCGGGTCGACGGCGGCGGCCGGGGTGAGCCCTTGGGCACCCGGCAGCCAGCCCAGGGACGCCGGGAGCTCCGGCCGGCCCGGGAAGGTGGCGGTGACGCGGGCGCCGCGCCGGCGCAGGCCCTCGGCGAGCGCGAGCGTGCTGCCGAGCGCGTCGGCGTCGGGCTGCACGTGGCCGGAGAGCACGACGGTCGCGCCGGCGTCGGCGGCCGCGGCCAGCACGGCGGCCGGGGTGCGCGGCGGCACCCCGGCGGACGGGAGGGTCACCGGCGTCAGGCGTCGGGGCCGGGGTCGGACACCGGGGCGGCGTCCTCGTCCTCGGACACGGTGCCCCCGCCGGGCGCCAGCGCGGGGCCGCCGTCGTCGGGCAGGTCGGAGGCGATGCTCGGCGCCGTGCCGATCTGGCCCTCGCGGCCGCCGTCGGTGGGGTCGCCGGCGTTCGGCTCCTGCCGGCCGCCGAGCTCGGAGAGCCCCTGGCCCTCGCCGGGCAGGTAGGGGTCGGGGTCGTTCTCGCTCATGAGGCGCTCCTGTGCTCGGGAGAGGTGTCGGCGTCCTCGTCGTCGTCCTCGTCCGGGTGCCGGTAGGGGTCGGCCTCGCCGGCGTAGCTCGCGTTCTCGCGCAGGCGGGCGAGCTCGGCGTCGGCGTGCCGGACCCGCTCCAGCGCCTCGTCGAGCTCGCGGGCGGTGTCGGGGACCATGTCGGCGACGAAGGTCAGCGTCGGCACGAACTTGATGCCGGTCTGGCGGCCGACCGTGGAGCGCAGCACGCCGGTGGCGCTGGCCAGGGCGCGGGCGGAGTCGGCCACGACGGTCTCGTCGCCGTAGACGGTGTAGTAGACCGTGGCCTCGCGCAGGTCACTGGTCACCCGGGCGTCGGTCACGGTGACCATGCCGAGGCGCGGGTCCTTGATCTGCGACTCGATCGCCGCGGAGACGATCTGGCGGATGCGCACCGCGAGCTTGCGGGCGCGGGCGGGGTCGGCCACGGCGGACCTCCGGGGGTCGGGGGCGCGCCGGGGTGGCGCGCCCGGACGGGCGTGGGACTGCGGCCGGCCGGTGTGGCTAGTCGGTGTCGGAGAACAGCTGCCGGTGCGTCGACAGCAGCGTCACCTCCGGCCGCTCGGCCAGCAACCGCTCGCAGGCGTCGAGGACGTCGGTCACCTGGCCGGCGTCGCCCGCGACGGTGGCGACCCCGACCTGCACGCGGCGGTGCAGGTCGAGGTCGCCCACCTCGGCCGCGGCGACGGCGAAGCGGCGCCGCAGCTCGGCCACGATCGGCCGGACGACGGCGCGCTTGCCCTTGAGCGAGTGGACATCGCCCAGCAGCAGGTCGGCGGTCAGCGACCCGGTGAACACCCGGTCTCCTCCCTGGGACCTGCCGTGGGCGACGTCCGGCGCGTTCTTACGCGCGCGGCTTCTCGCGCATCTCGAACGTCTCGATGACGTCCTCGATCTTGATGTCGTTGAACGACCCGAGCCCGATACCGCACTCGTAGCCGTCGCGGACCTCGGTCACGTCGTCCTTGAAGCGGCGCAGCGACTCGACGGTGAGGTTGTCGGCGACGACCACCCCGTCGCGCACCAGCCGGGCCTTCGAGTTCCGGGTGATGACGCCGCTGCGGACGATGGAGCCCGCCACGTTGCCGATGCGCGGCACGCGGAAGACCTCGCGGACCTCGGCGGTGCCGAGCGCGACCTCCTCGTACTCCGGCTTGAGCATGCCCTTGAGGGCCGCCTCGATCTCCTCGATCGCCTGGTAGATGACCGAGTAGTACCGGACGTCGACGCCCTCGCGGTTGGCGAGCTCGGTGGCCTGGCCCTCGGCCCGGACGTTGAAGCCCAGGACGATGACGTCGTCGGCCAGCGCCAGGTCGATGTCGCTCTTGGTGATGCCGCCGACGCCGCGGTGGATGACCCGCAGCGAGATGTCGTCGCTCACCTCGATCTTCATCAGGGCCTCCTCGAGCGCCTCCACAGTGCCCGAGTTGTCGCCCTTGATGATCAGGTTGAGCTGGCGGTTCTCCTTGAGCGCCGCGTCGAGGTCCTCGAGGCTGATCCGCTTGCGCATGGAGGCGTTCTGCGCGTTGCGGATGCGGGCCTGACGACGGTCGGCGATCTGCCGGGCGACGCGGTCCTCCTCGACGACGAGGAACGTGTCACCGGCACGCGGCACCGAGGTGAGACCCACGACCTGCACGGGGCGGGCCGGCAGGGCCTCCTTCAGCTTGTTGCCGTGCTCGTCGAGCAGCGACCGGACACGGCCGTACGCGTCGCCGGCGACGATCGAGTCGCCCTGGCGCAGCGTGCCGCGCTGGACGAGGACGGTCGCGACGGGGCCGCGGCCCTTGTCCAGCTTGCCCTCGATGACGACACCCTGCGGGTCCTGCTCGGTGTTCGCGCGCAGGTCCAGGGAGGCGTCGGCGGTCAGCAGGATCGCCGTGAGCAGCTCGTCGATGCCCTGGCGGGTGGTCGCGGAGACGTCGACGAACATCGTGTCGCCGCCGTACTCCTCGGCCACCAGCCCGTACTCGGTGAGCTGCTGACGGATCTTGGCGGGGTTGGCCCCCTCCTTGTCGATCTTGTTGACCGCGACCACGATCGGCACCTCGGCGGCCTGGGCGTGGTTGAGCGCCTCGACCGTCTGCGGCATGACGCCGTCGTCGGCGGCCACGACCAGCACGACGATGTCGGTCACCTTCGCGCCGCGGGCACGCATCGCGGTGAACGACTCGTGACCCGGGGTGTCGATGAAGGTGATCGGACGCTCGTTGTCCTCCAGCTCGGTGACGATCTGGTAGGCGCCGATGTGCTGCGTGATGCCGCCGGCCTCGCGCGCCACCACGTTGGTGTTGCGGATGGCGTCCAGCAGCTTCGTCTTGCCGTGGTCGACGTGACCCATGACGGTGACGACCGGCGGGCGGGCCTCCCAGTCCTCCTCGTCCCCCTCGTCGCCGAAGGTGAGGTCGAAGGTCTCGAGGAGCTCGCGGTCCTCGTCCTCCGGGCTGACGACCTGGATGTCCCACTCGATCTCGGCGCCGAGCAGCTGGAGCGTCTCGTCGTTGACCGACTGGGTCGCGGTGACCATCTCGCCCAGGTGGAACAGGGCGGTGACCAGCGCGGCCGGCTGGGCGCCGATCTTCTCGGCGAGGTCGGTCAGCGAGGCGCCGCGGGGCAGCCGGACGACCTGCCCGTGGCCACGCGGCAGGCTGACGCCGCCCATGCTGGGCGCCGCCATGGAGTCGAACTCCTGACGCCGCTGCTTCTTGCTCTTGCGCCCGCGGACCGGACCGCGGCCACCGGGACGCCCGAAGGCACCCGCGGTGCCCGCACCCGAGCCACCGCGGCCACGGCCACGGCCACCGCCGCCACCGCGGAAGCCACCGCCGGCCGGCGCGCCGCCGCCACCGGGGGCGCCACCGCCACCGGGACGGAAGCCACCGCCGCCGCCGGGACCACCCGGACGGCCACGGCCGCCGGGACCACCCGGACCGCCGCCGGGACGCCCGGCACCGGCCGGACGCGGCGGCATCATGCCGGGGTTGGGCCGGGGCGGCATCATGCCCGGGTTCGGCCGGGGACCACCCGGGCCGGCCGCGGGACGCGGGCCACCCGGACGGGGACCACCGGCACCGGGCGCGGGACGCGGACCGCCGGCACCGGGCGCCGGGCGGGGACCGCCGGCACCGGGGCCCGGACGGGGACCGCCGGCCGCGGGACCCGGACGCGGGCCACCGGCAGCCGGACCCGGACGCGGGGCGCTGCTGAAGGGGTTGTTGCCCGGCCGCGGGGCCGGACGGGGACCCGGGCGCGGACCGGCACCCGGGGCACCGGGCGCGGCACCGCCGGGACGCGGGGCGCCGGGAGCGGCCGGACGGGGGGCACCCGGACGGGCGCCACCGGGCACGGGACCACCGGCCGGACGCGACACGGGGCCGCCCGGACGGGGGGCACCCGGCGCAGCCGGACGCGGGCCCTGCGGGGCGGCCGGCTGCTGCGTCGGCGCGCTCGCGGCCGGCGCCTGCGGGGCGGCCGGCTGCTGCACCGGCTGCTGGGTCGGGCGCGGGCCGGGCACGGGGGCACCCGGGCGCGGGGCGCCCGGACGCGGGCCCGGCGCCGGGCCGGCCGACGGGGCGGGCACGGACGGCGCGGCCGGCGCCTGGGGGGCGCGTGCGGCCGGCGCGGGCGCCGACGGGCGCGGCGCGGCCGGGGGCGTGGGACGGGGCGCGGGAGCGCTCCCGCCGTTGCCGCCACCGTTGCCGCCGCCGGTGGCGGCGCCGAGGGCCTCCCGCAGCCGCCGGGCCACGGGGGCCTCGACGGTGGAGGAGGCGGACTTCACGAACTCGCCCTGTTCCTTGAGCTTGGCGAGGACGGTCTTGCTGTCGACCCCGAACTCCTTGGCGAGTTCGTGGACGCGGGCTTTGCCTGGCACGGATCTCCTCTGGTGAGGCCGGCGGCTCGCCCGCGCGACCTCGTCGTCAGTGGTGCATGGTCTGGCTTGTCATCGTGGGGACTTCACGGCGTGCTCATCCGACGACGTCCTGCTCTCGACGTGCGGACCGGCCGGGTGCCGGTCCGTCTGGGGAAGTGCGGTCTGTCGTTCGTCCGGTGTCGCCCGCCCCGGGTCGCGGTCGCCCGGCGCGGAGGCGCCGAGGACGTGCTCCCGGAGCGGACCGGCCTCCACCGCGGCGCCGCCTCCGGGGAGGCGCAGCGCCCGGGGGAAGGCCCGGCGTCGCTCCGCTGCGTGCAGGCACTCCGGCGTGGGGTGCAGGGACGCACCCCTACCGGGGAGCCTCCTCCGCGGATCGGGCACCAGGGCGCCGGAGCGGAGGACGACACGCAGCAGGTCGGTGACCGGAGCGCGCTTCCGGCAGCCCACACAGGTGCGCACCGGGATCGACGTTTCGGCCACCCGTCATGTTAGCGCGCGGCGGGGCCCCGGTGTTCCGGGCGTCGCTGACCGGTCCGGGGCGCCCCTCCACCGGGGTACGGGCGGCCGCCGGGGGCCCCGGCGCGCACCGGCGGCGGACCCGACCGCAGCGGCGGCCGGCCCACGCCCGGCGACGGCGCGGCGTCGTCGGCCTGGGCGTCGCTGCGGATGTCGATCCGGCAGCCGGTGAGGCGGGCGGCCAGGCGGGCGTTCTGGCCCTCCTTGCCGATCGCCAGCGACAGCTGGTAGTCGGGCACGACCACCCGCACGGCCTTCGCCTTGGGGTCGACCAGCGTCGCCGAGGCCACGCGGGCCGGGCTCAACGCCGAGGCCACGAAGGTGGCGGGGTCGTCGGACCAGTCGACGATGTCGATCTTCTCGCCGTGCAGCTCGCTCATGACGTTGCGCACGCGCTGGCCCATGGGGCCGATGCAGGCGCCCTTGGCGTTGAGCCCCGGCACGGAGGTGCGGACGGCGATCTTCGACCGGTGCCCCGCCTCGCGGGCGACGGCGACGATCTCGACGCTGCCGTCGGCGATCTCGGGGACCTCGAGGGCGAACAGCTTGCGCACCAGGTTCGGGTGGGTGCGCGAGATGGTCACCTGCGGGCCGCGGTGGGTGCGGGCCACGGAGACGACGTAGGCGCGGAGCCGGCTGCCGTGCGGGTAGCGCTCCCCCGGCACCTGCTCGGCCGACGGCATGACCGCCTCGACCTTGCCGATGTCGAGCAGCACGGCGCCCTGCGCGTTGCGGCGCGCGTCGGCCTGGACGACCCCGCTGACGATGTCGCCCTCGCGGCCGGCGTACTCGCCGAAGGTCTGCTCGTGCTCGGCGTCGCGCAGCCGCTGCACGATGACCTGCTTGGCGGTGCTGGCCGCGATCCGGCCGAAGTCGGAGGGGGTGTCGTCCCACTCGCGCACGACCTGGCCGTCGTCGCCGAGCTCCTGGGCGAGCACCGCCACCTCGCCGCTCTTGCGGTCGACGTGCACCCGCACGTGCCGAGCCGCGCCGTCGGCGTGCCGGTAGGCGGTCACCAGCGCCGTCTCGATGGCCTCGATCACCGTGTCGGCGGGGATGTCCTTCTCCCGCTCGATCGCCCTGAGGGCGGTCAGGTCGATGTTCACTGTCGTCCTCCGTCGTCGCCCTCGTCGTCGTCCAGCAGGTCCTCGTCGAGGTCGTCGTCGTCCGTGTCGCCGTCGAGGTCGTCCCCGAGGTCGTCCAGGACGTCGTCGACGTCGCCGTGGCCCGGGTCGCCGTCCGCGGGTCCGTTCTCGTCCCTGCCGGGCCGGCCGAACTCGACCTGCACCCGGCCGGCGCCCAGCTGCGCCCACGGCACGTGCCGCGGGGTGGGCGCCTTCTTCTTCGCGCCGGGCTTGCCCGGCTTCTCGACCGCCAGGGTCACACCCGAGTCGTCGACGGCGGTGACGCGGCCGGTCAGCTGCTCGCCGCCGACCGCGACCGCCACCAGCCGCCCGGTGTTGCGCCGCCAGTGCCGCGGCTCGGTCAGCGGCCGGTCGACGCCGGGGCTGGTCACCTCGAGCACGTAGGGCGCGCGGCCGAGCTCGCCGTCGTTGCGGTCGAGCACGGCCGAGACGGCCCGGCTGACCTCGGCGACGTCGTCGAGGGAGACGCCCTGGTCCCGGTCGACGACGACGCGCACGACGCTGCGGCGGCCGGCGGGGGTGACCACCAGCTCCTCCAGGTCGTACCCGGCGTCGGCGACGACCGGCGTGATCCAGCCGGCCAGCCGCGTCGCGGCCGGGTCCCCACCCCTCGCTGCCGGGTCCTGGCCCTTCGCTGCGGACACGGGCTCCCTCCCTCCTGACCGGTCGGAGCTCGTGCTCGGCGGACCGCACCCGGGCCGGCCGGCGGCGCGCACGGCACCGCCCGGCGGCGTACCCGGGAAGTGGTCAGGCTACCGCTCCGCCGCGGGCCCGGCCCCGGCCGCTCGGCGGGGACGGACCGACCGGGCCGACCCGCCCGTCGCTGCCGCGGCGCGCGGGGGCGCCTGGGAGGATGGCGGTGATGTCCACCTCCCTCCCCGACGGCTCCCCCGCCGGCTTCTCGCGGCGCCGGCTGCTCGCCGGCGCGGCCGGGCTGGCCCTGCTGGCGGCTGGGTGCACCGCGGGCGACGGCGGCGGGGCGGCCGCGCAGACGTCGGCGCAGGACGACCGGCTGGCCGCGCAGCTGCCGGTGCAGGAGGCGGTCGTGGCCGCCTACGACGCCGCGGTGGCCGCCGACCCGGCGCTCGGCGGTGAGGTGGCCCCGCTGGCCGAGCAGGCGCGCACCCAGCTCGAGCGGCTGCGTGCCGCCGCGCCCGGGGCCTCCGCGTCGTCGTCCGCGTCGTCGTCCGGGTCGTCGTCGTCCGGGGCGTCGTCGTCCGGGGCGTCGGCCCCCGCCCCGCCGGCGGGCGGGGACGTGCGCGGCTGGCTGCGCGAACAGGTGGCCGCCGCCGCGGCGGGGCACACCGCCGCGTGCGTGGAGGCCACCGGCGCCCGGGCGGCGCTGCTCGGCGCGGTGGCGGCCGGGCTGCGCGGCCACGAGGCGGCACTCGCATGAGGGCCCGCACGAGGGCTCGCACGGGGACTCGCGGGAGGAGGGGCCGACGTGGCCGATGACGGGACCGCCGCCGGCGGCGAGGACGCCGCGCTGCGCGAGGCGCTGGCCGCCGAGCACGCGGCGGTGTGGGGGTACGGCGTCGTCGGGGCGGCGCTGCCGCCGGACGCGCGCGGGCCGGCCGTCGACGGCGAGCTCGCCCACCGCGACCTCCGCGACGGCCTGGCGGCGCTCCTCGAGGAGCGCGACGCCGACCCGGTGCCCGCGGAGGCCGGCTACGAGCTGCCCTTCCCCGTGCTGTCCGACGTCGACGCCGCGGCGCTCGGCGCCGCGCTCGAGGAGGGCGTGAGCGCCTCCTGGGTGGCGCTGCTGGGCGCCGCGGAGCAGCCGGCGGTCCGCCAGCTGGCCGTGGACGCGCTCGGCGCCGCGGAGGCGCGCGCCGTGGGCTGGCGCCGGGCGGCCGGGCGCACGCCGGTCACCGCGGCGCTGCCCGGCCTGCCCGACTCCTGACGGGCCCCGCCCCGGCGGGGCGTCAGCCGACGGCGCCCAGGAAGGCGTCGGTGACCGCGACGGCGGCGCTGCTGGACTGCCCGCCCTCGACGAGCACCGCGAAGGCGATGTCGCCCTGCGCCCCGCCGAGCCGGTAGCCGACGAACCAGCCGTGCGAATCCGGCGGGGTGTTGGTGCCGTACTCGGCGGTGCCGGTCTTGCCGTACACCTCGCCGCGGTCGGCCAGGGCGGTCGCGGTCCCGCTCAGCACCACCTGGCGCATCATCGGCCGCAGCTGGTCGAGCACGGCCTGCCCCGGTCCCGCGGGCGCGGGTCCGGCGGGCTCGCCGCCCACCACCTCGACCGGCGCCGCCGGGGTACCGCCGGCGATGCCCGCGGCGACGAGCGCCATCTGCGCGGGGCTCATCAGCACCTGGCCCTGGCCGATCGCGTTGGCCGCCTTGGTGGTGCCGGTGGAGTCCGACGGCACGCTGCCGGAGAAGAGCCCGACCGGCAGCTGCCACTCGGTGCCCACGCCGTAGGAGGCGGCCGCGGCGGCCAGGGCGTCGTCGGGCAGCTCCAGGCCCTCCTGGATGAACGTGGTGTTGCAGGACTGCGCGAACGCCTCGGTGAAGGGCACGGTGCCCAGGTCGAACTGGTCCTGGTTCTCGAACTCGCGGCCCTCGACGACCGTCGTCCCCGGGCAGGCGACCGGGGCGTCGGGGGCCACCGCGCCGGTGGAGAGCAACGCGGTGGCCGAGATCGTCTTCATGCTCGAGCCGGGCGGGTACTGGCCGGACAGCGCGTTGGCCGGCACGGCCGCCTCGTTCGACGCGACGGCCAGGACCTCCCCGGTGCCGGGCCGGACGACGACGAGGTGGGTGGCCCGCGCCTCGGTGGCGACGGCGGCGTCGGCGGCCTCCTGCAGGGGGCGGACCAGCGGCGTCTGCAGCGGCTGCCCGGCGACCGGCGCGACGGCGGCCACCTCGCGGCCGGGATCGCCGGTGGCCTCGTCGGTGCTGACGACGGAGACGGTGAACCCGGGTGTGCCGGTGAGCTGCTCCTGGAACGCCCGCTGCAGGCCGGACAGGCCCACCTGGTCGCCGGCGGCGTAGGCGGGGCCGGCCTCCTCGGTGGTGGTCTCCTCGATCACCTCGGCGGTGGCCGCGCCGACCCGGCCGAGCAGCGCGGAGGCGAACCGCGGCGAGGGGGCGAGCAGCCGGGTGTCGGTCGGGAACACCGCGCCGGGCAGGTCGAACACCTGGGCGCGGATGGCCTCGAAGTCGGGGCGCCGCAGGGTGATGACCGGCACGAACTGCCCGGGCGGCGCGGCCTGGACGTCGGCGGTGATGTCCTCCGCCGGGATGCCGGTGGCCGCCGAGAGGCCCGCGGCCAGCGCCGGCAGGTCGGTCACCTGGCCGGTGTCGACGCCGACGTTCACGACCTCGGTGGGGGCGAACAGGGGCTGCCCCGCGGCGTCGGTGACCGCGGCGCGCTCGGGCAGCGCGCGGGTGAGCTGCAGGCGCTGGCCCTCCCCAAGCTCGGGGTGCACGAGCGCCGGCTCCGCGACGACCTGCCAGGCCTCCGCGCCGTCGCCCTCGCCCTCCCGCAGCTCGAGGGTCGCGTCGTAGGTCCAGTCGGGAGCGGCCTGCAGGTCCCAGGTGGCGCTCCACGCGGCGGTGGCGGTGCCGTCCTCGACGGTGACCGCGCCGAGCTCGGCGGACAGCGCCGCGCCGGGCAGGTCGGCGGCGGTCTGCTCGAGCAGCGCGGTGGCGGCCGCGGGGTCGGTGGTGGCGCCTGCGGCGGCCGCGGCGTCGCCGCCGGCCCAGTCGTCGAGGAAGGCCTGCGCGGCGGCGCGGACGTCGTCCTCGGAGCTGCCGGAGCAGGCCGCGAGGACCGGTGCGGACAGGAGGGTGAGGACCGAGCCGAGGACCGCCGTGCGTCGTGCTGCCACGTCCGGAGAGCCTGTCAGACGGCGGCGGCGTTCCCCGGGAGGCGCCTCAGAACAGGACGCTGGCGTAGCGGCCGACCTCGCGGAACCCGACCCGGCGGTACACGGCGCGGGCGGGGGCGTTGAAGTCGTTGACGTAGAGGCTGACCACCGGCGCGATGACCGTGCGGGCGTAGTCGACGACGGCGGCCATCCCGGCGGCGCCGATCCCGCGGCCGCGGGCCTCCGGGGCGGTCCACACGCCCTGCACCTGGCAGGCCGCGCGCGACACCGCGCCGATCTCGGCCTTGAACAGCACCCGCCCGTCCTCGATCCACGCCAGCGACTGACCGGCGCGGACCAGGTCCTCGACGCGCATGCGGTAGCCGATCCCGCCGTCGGCGCGCAGCGGGCTGACGCCGACCTCCTCGGTGAACATGGCCACCGCGGCCGGGAGCAGGACGTCGATCTCGGCCGGCCGCACCGGGCGCACCCGCGGCTCCGGCGCCACCGCGGGCGGGCCCTCGATCGCCAGCAGGGGCTGCCGCGGCCGGTGGTCGCGCGCCGGACCCCAGGAGGGCTCGAGCAGCTCCCACAGCGGGTCGACGGCGGCGGCCGGGCCGACGATCGTCGAGCAGCGGCGCCCGGCCCGGCGGGCGCGCTCGGCGAACGCGGCCGCGGCCGCCCGCTCGGCGCCCGGGACGCTGAACGGGATCAGGTTCGCGCCGGCCAGGCAGACGGCGTCGAGGCTGCGGCCGCTGCCGATGCCCCACAGCGGCGCCCCGAGCGAGGCGGGGGCGGTGCCGGCCGCCTCCACCCGCCCGGCGAGCACGCACGCGGCGACCGGGTCGGCGGACAGCAGGCGGCGGACGGCCGGTTCGTCGCTCTCGTCGAGGACGCGGGCGGCCGGCGAGCGCAGCACGGAGGGGACCGGGGAGGGCGGACGGGGCGGCGCGTCAGCCGACGGTGACGACGGGCGGGCCGGAGGGGACGCCGTCGTCGTCGAGCTGCTCCCCGGCCAGGCGCATGGCCTCCTCGATGAGGGTCTCGACGATCTGCGACTCCGGCACGGTCTTGATGACCTCGCCCTTGACGAAGATCTGGCCCTTGCCGTTGCCGGAGGCGACGCCGAGGTCGGCCTCGCGGGCCTCGCCCGGGCCGTTGACGACGCAGCCCATGACGGCGACCCGCAGCGGGACCTCCATGCCCTCGAGCCCGGCGGTGACCTCGTTGGCCAGCTTGTAGACGTCGACCTGCGCGCGGCCGCACGACGGGCAGCTGACGATCTCCAGGCCGCGCTGGCGCAGGTTCAGCGACTCGAGGATCTGGGTGCCGACCTTGACCTCCTCCGCGGGCGGCGCGGAGAGGGAGACGCGGATGGTGTCGCCGATGCCCTGGGACAGCAGCGCGCCGAAGGCGACGGCGGACTTGATCGTGCCCTGGAAGGCGGGGCCGGCCTCGGTGACGCCGAGGTGCAGCGGGTAGTCGCACTGGGCGGCCAGCAGCTCGTAGGCGCGGACCATGACCACCGGGTCGTTGTGCTTGACCGAGATCTTGATGTCGCGGAAGTCGTGCTCCTCGAACAGCGAGCACTCCCACAGCGCCGACTCGACCAGCGCCTCGGGCGTCGCCTTGCCGTACTTGGCGAGCAGCCGCTTGTCCAGCGACCCGGCGTTGACGCCGATGCGGATCGGGATGCCGGCGCCCTTGGCGGCGCGGGCGATCTCGCCGACCTTGTCGTCGAACTTCTTGATGTTGCCGGGGTTCACGCGCACCGCGGCGCAGCCGGCGTCGATCGCGGCGAAGACGTAGCGCGGCTGGAAGTGGATGTCGGCGATGACCGGGATCTGCGACTTCCGGGCGATGATCGGCAGCGCCTCGGCGTCGTCGGTGTCCGGGACGGCCACGCGCACGATCTGGCAGCCCGAGGCGGTCAGCTCGGCGATCTGCTGCAGCGTCGCGTTGACGTCGGCGGTCTTGGTCGTGGTCATCGACTGGACGCTGACCGGGTGGTCGCTGCCGACCCCGACGTTCCCGACCATCAGCTGACGGGTCGTGCGACGGGGCGCGAGGACGGGCGGGGGTGCGGCGGGCATGCCGAGACCGACGACGGTGGACATGCCCCCGAGTATCCCCGTTCTCCGCAGGTCGGCGCCGCGCGCTACTGCAGTGTGATCGGGTTGACGACGTCGGCGATGAGCAGCAGGCCCGACAGCGCGATGAACAACCCGGCGACGACGTAGGCCACGGGCATCAGCCGGGCGATGTCGAAGGGCCCGGGGTCCGGCCGGCCGCGCCACCGGGCGACCACCGAGCGCGCCTTCTCGTACAGCGCGCCGGCGACGTGCCCGCCGTCGAGCGGGTAGATCGGCAGCAGGTTGAACAGGAACAGCACGAGATTCACGCTGGCCAGCAGGCCGAGGAAGAAGCTCAGCTTCTGCGCGCCGCTGAACTCCTCGATGGCGAACACCTCGCCGGAGATCCGCCCGACGCCGACGACGCCGATCGGGCCGTCGACGTCGCGCTCCTCGCCGAGGAAGGCGGCGCGGAACAGCTGCGGCACGCGCTCGGGGATCTCGACGAGCCGCTGCACCGACTGCGACACGACCATGCCGAAGTAGCCGGGCAGGTCGGAGAAGGACTGGCGGGCGAAGCCGAACACCGGGCTGACGCCGAGGTAGCCGGCCGTCATGGTGCCCTCGCCGTCGTCGGTGGCGACGACGTTCTCGATCGGGGTGACGGTGAGCTCGCGGGTCTCGCCGTCGCGCTCCACGGTGAGCGCCAGCGGCTCGTCCGCCGAGCCGCGGATCGCCTGCTGCACCGCCGTCCAGCTGTCGTAGGCGGTGGGGTCGAGCGTCCGCCCGTCGATGGCGACGATCGTGTCGCCGGGCTGCAGGCCCGCCTCGGCGGCGGGGCTGGCGACCGGCTCCGCGCAGCCGGGGGTGCCCTCCTCGCACAGCTGCCCGGCGTCGGCGCCGCTGGTCACGATAGGGATGCCGCAGACGTCGGTGTCCTGCTCGGCGGCGACGTCGATGCTCTCCGCCCCGGCCGGCACCACGCACGCGGGCACGCTGGCCAGCTGGGTGGTGATGACGTTGGTGCCGATGGCGGTGAGCAGCACCGCGAAGAACACGGCGGCCAGCACCAGGTTGTGGAACGGCCCGGCGAACATCACGATGACGCGCTGCCACCAGGGCTTGGCGTAGAAGACCCGGCCGGCGTCGCTGGGCAGGACGTCGTCGAGGGCCTGGCCGCGGACCTCGGCGATGAAGGTCCGCATGCGGGTGGCCCGCGTGCTCTCGTTCTCCTCGGCGGGCGGGATCATGCCGACGATGCGGATGTAGCCGCCGAGCGGGATGGCCTTGACGCCGTACTCGGTCTCGCCGCGGCGGCGGGAGAACACGGTCGGGCCGAAGCCGACCATGAACTGCGGCACGCGCATGCCGAACTTCCGCGCCCAGTAGAAGTGGCCGTACTCGTGGAAGGCGATCGAGGCGAGCAGGCCGACGAAGAACGCGACGATCCCGAGGACCGTCAGGACGATGCTCAGCTCGGGCCTCCGGCGAGAGCGGCGCGGGCGTGCTGCCGGGCCCAGCGCTCAGCGGCCAGCACGTCGTCCACGCAGGTGGGGGCGCCGAGGTCCGGCGCGTCGTCGAGGGTACGCGCGACGAGGCCCACGACGTCCGGGAAACGCAGCCGTCCCCCCAGGAAGGCGGAGACCGCCTCCTCGTTGGCCGCGTTGTAGAGCGCGGGGACGACGCCGCCGGCCTCCCCCGCGGCCCGCGCCAGGCGCACCGCCGGGAACGCGTCGTCGTCCAGCGGCGCGAACTCCCAGGTGCTCGCGGCCGACCAGTCCAGCGCCGGCTGCACGTGCGGCAGCCGGTCGGGCCAGGCCAGCGCGAGCGCGATGGGCAGCCGCATGTCCGGCGGGCTGGCCTGCGCGATGGTCGCGCCGTCGGCGAAGGTCACCATCGAGTGCACGATCGACTGCGGGTGCACGACGACGTCGATGTCGGCGTAGGGGACGCCGAAGAGCAGGTGCGCCTCGATGAGCTCCAGGCCCTTGTTGACCAGGGTCGCGGAGTTGATCGTCACCACCGGGCCCATGTCCCAGGTGGGGTGCGCCAGCGCCTGCTCGGGCGTGACGTCGGCGAGGTCGGCGGCCCGGCGCCCGCGGAAGGGGCCCCCGCTGGCGGTGAGCACCAGCCGGGCGACCTCTCCCCGGTCCCCGCCGCGCAGGCACTGCGCCAGGGCCGAGTGCTCGGAGTCGACCGGCACGAGCTGGCCGGGCGCGGCAGCCGCGGTGACCAGCTCGCCGCCGGCGACCAGCGACTCCTTGTTGGCCAGGGCGACGGTGTTGCCGGACCGGAGCGCGGAGAGCGTGGGCCCCAGGCCGATCGAGCCGGTGATGCCGTTGAGGACGACGTCGGCCGGGCGGGCGGCCAGCTCCTCGGCGGCGCGCGGCCCGGCGAGGATCTCCGGCAGCGCGTACTCCCCGCGCGCCCAGCCCCGCTGCGACGCCGCCGCGTAGAAGGCCAGCTGCAGGTCCTGGGCCGCCGTCGCCCGGGCCACCGCCACCGTGCGCACGCCGAGTGCGAGGGCCTGCTCGGCCAGCCGGGCGACGTCGCCCCCGCCGGCCGCCAGCGCGGTGATCCGCAGCCGGTCGGGGTTCTGCTCGGCGACCGCGATCGCCTGCCGGCCGATCGACCCGGTCGAGCCCAGCACGGTCACCTCGCGCGGCTCGCTCATGCGGCGCATCCTCCCCGACGCGCCGCACCACCTCGAACGGTGGCCTCCGGGCGGGGCTGGCAGGATGGGGCCCGTGAGCGAGCACCACGGCCCGGGGGTCCGTCAGGACAACGCGCTGACCACGCGCGTCAACCAGCCCAACCGCGAGGAGGGCGTCGTCCGCGCCGGGGAGCACCCGGTCGAGGAGGAGCGCCCTGAGGACTGGGGCTGGCACGGCCGCTCCGGCAAGTGGGCGCAGATCGCCGGCTGGCTCACCGTGCTCTCGATGCTCGCCTACACGTGGGGCAACCACGAGGGCCGCATGGAGGACCTGTGGCTGTTCGGCATCGCCGCGGGCCTCGTCGTGATGCTGGTGTGGGACCTCCGCCGCAAGCGCACCGCCTGGCGCCCGTAGCGCCAGCAGTCCCCGGGACGTCCCGCGACGACCCGGTCCGGCACCCGCCGGGCCGGGTCGTCGCGTGTCGGGGCCGCCTCAGGCGGCGGTGACCCCGATCGCGGCGCCGATCAGGTAGGTGGCCCCGGCGGCCAGCGCGCCGAACAGCAGCTGGCGCAGCCCGGCGTACCACCACGGCCGCGGGGTGAAGCGGGACGACAGCGCACCGGCGGCCACCAGGCCGACCGCGCCGCACAGCAGCGCCACCCACAGCAGCGAGAGCCCGAAGAGGTAGGGCAGCAGCGGCAGCACCGCGCCCAGGGAGAACGTCAGGAACGACGAGACGGCCGCCGTCCGGGGTGAGGGGCGGTCCTCGGGGCTGACGCCGAGCTCGGCGACGACGTGCAGCCGCAGCGCCACCTCGGGGTCCCGGGACAGCTGGACGGCGACCTCGTGGGCGAGGTCCGCGTCGACGCCACGGTCGCGCAGCATCCCGACCAGCTCGCGCAGCTCCTCCTGCGGGTGCCGCTCGAGCTCGCGCCGCTCCTTGGCCACCTCGAGGTCGAGCTGCTCGTTCTGCGTCTTCACCGACGTGTACTCGCCGAGCGCCATGGAGATCGCGCCGGCGACCAGCCCGGCGACGCCGGTGAGCACGATCGTGCGCGGCGCCGCTCCCCCGCCGCCGACGCCGGCGACCAGCGCGGTGTTGGTGACCAGGCCGTCCATGGCGCCGAAGACGGCGGCGCGCAGCCAGCCGCCGGAGACGTCGCCGTGGTGGTGCTCGTGCAGCGCGGCGGGCTCCCCGGCCGCGGACTCCTCGGCGGTCCCGGCGCTCACGCGGGGGCTCTCACGCGTCGGCCTCGGCGCCCAGCGGCACCGGTGCCTCCAGCATGGGCGCGGGGGTGGCGACCGTCGGCACGCCGGCGTCGTCGCCGAGGTCGGCGGCGGCGAGCTGGCCGCAGGCACCGTCGATGTCCTGGCCGCGGGTGTCGCGGACCGTCGTCGGCACGCCCGCCGCCCGCAGGCGCGCGACGAACTCCCGCTGCGCCGGCAGCGGGCTCGCGTCCCACGGGCTGCCCGGCGTCGGGTTGAGCGGGATGAGGTTGACGTGCGCCAGCTTCCCGGCGAGCAGCCGGCCGAGCAGGTCGGCCCGCTCGGGCTGGTCGTTGACGTCGCGGATGAGCGCGTACTCCACCGAGTAGCGGCGGCCGGTGCGCGCGGCGTAGTCGTCGGCGGCCTCGACCACCTCGGCGACCTTCCACCGGGTGTTGATCGGCACGAGGGTGTCGCGCAGCTCGTCGTCGGGGGCGTGCAGGCTGACCGCGAGGGTCACCGCCATGCCCTCCTCGGTGAGCTTCCGGATGCCGGGCACCAGGCCGACCGTGGAGACGGTGACCGACCGCTGCGACAGGCCGAGGCCGTAGGGCGCCTGGCCGAGCAGCGCGCGCAGCGTGGCGCGCACCCGCGGGTAGTTGGCCAGCGGCTCGCCCATGCCCATGAAGACGACGTTGGACAGCCGGCCCGGCCCGCCGGGGACCTCGCCGTTCGCCATCGCCGCCGAGGCCGCCACCGCCTGGCCGATGATCTCGGCGGCCGACAGGTTGCGGGTCAGGCCGCTCTGGCCGGTGGCGCAGAAGGGGCAGGCCATGCCGCAGCCGGCCTGGCTGGAGATGCAGACGGTGGCGCGGTCGGGGTAGCGCATGAGCACGCTCTCGACCAGGGCGCCGTCGTGCAGCCGCCACAGCGTCTTGCGCGTGCGGCCGCCGTCGGCGCTGAGCGTGCGCACCGGGGTCAGCAGGCCGGGCAGCAGCGCCTCGCTGAGCGTCTCGCGGACCGCCGCGGGGACGTCGGTCATCTGCGCGGGGTCGGTGACGCCGCGGAAGAAGTGCCGGGCCAGCTGGTCGGCGCGGAACGCCGGCTGCCCGAGGTCGGCGACGACGGCGCGCGCCTCCTCCCGGGTCAGGTCGGCGAGGTGGCGCGGCGGCTTGCCCCGGCGCGGGGCGTCGAAGACGAGGGGCAGGGCAGTCATGGCGCCCTCCATCGTCCCACCCCGCCCGGCGCCGTGGGACGCGCCGCGGGTGAGGTCGCTCGCTCAGGAGGGCGGTGCGGCCGGGTCCCCGCTCGGCTCCGGGGTCGCCGACGGCTCCGGCGTCCCCGTCGGGGTCGGCTCGGGCGTCTCCGGAGGGGTCGGCTCGGGCGTCTCCGGAGGGGTCGGCTCGGGCGTCTCCGTCGGCGTCGGCTCCGGCGTCGCGGTGGGGGTCGGCGTCGCCGTCGGCGTCGGCTCCGGGGTCGCCGTCGGCGTGGGCGTGGGCGTGGGGACCGGGGCCGACGTCGGGAGGGCCACCGGGACCGGCGCCGGCTCCGGCGCGGGCGCCGGGACCACCACCGGCGGCGGGACGGGCACCACCTGCGGGACGACGGCCGCCGGGGCGGCGGGCGGCGCCACCGCGGCCGGGGCCCTCGTCGCCGCGGCGGCGAGCACGGGCGCCGGCGCGGGGACGGCCTCCGGCTGCGGCGCCGCGGTCTCGACGGCAGTCGTCGGGGCGGCGGGGACCGGCGGCGGGAGGACGGGGCGCACGGGCCGCGGCGCGCGCGTCGCCGTGGCGGTGGCGGTCGCGGTGGCCGTCGGCGAGGCCTGGACGGCGGAGGTCGGCGCCGGGCCGGACGCCGAGCCCGCCAGCAGCACCGCGCCGGTGATCCCGCCGGCGGCGAGCAGGCCCAGGGCCACCGCCGTGCCGGTGCGGCGGCGCGGCCGCACCCGCGGGGCGACGACGACCCGGGGCGCCACCACCGGCACCGCGGCCGTCCAGGCGGGGTCGTCGGGCTCGTCCACGTCGGCGTCGAGGTCGGCGTCGAGGTCGGCGGCGTACGCGCAGCCGTCGGCGGCGTCGAGGACCACGGTCTCCTCGGCCACCGCCTCCCCGGCCGCCGGCTCCTCGTCGGCGGGCTCGTCGGCGGCAGGCGCCTCGGCGGCGGCCGCCGCGACGGCAGCCTCCTCGACGACGGGCTCCTCGACGACGGCCACCGTGGCCTCGTCCGGCATGGCCTCGACCGGCACCACCTCGACCGGGACCACGTCGTCCGCCGGCCCCTCCGCCGCGGCCGGCTCGACCGTGGCCGGGTCGGCGGTGGCCTGCTCCGCGACGGGATCCCCGACCGCGGCCTCCTCGAGCGGCGTCTCAGCACCGACCTCGTCCTCAGCGGCGCCATCCCCCACAGGGGCGTCGTCCTCCGCGTCGTCCTCCGCGGCCAGCCAGGGGGGCAGCAGGTCCCGCAGGTCCTGCGTGGGCATCAGGCCGTCGTCGTCCACGAACGGGGTCGCGGCCGCGTCGGCGGCGCCCGGCACCTCGTCGTCCTGCTGTGCCGTCATCCCACCTCGCAGTCACTCATGGTCATCCCCCGCTCACAGGTCGGAGTGATGGTGCCGGACGAGGGCATGTACGAGGTGGAGGCGCGGCCGAGCAGTTCAGTCGGCGCGTTCGGCCTTCCGGGCACGGACCGCGACCACGAGCGGATGCAGAGGATCCGGCTCGTCGAGCGCCGCCGTGGGGACCTCTTGCCAACTCAGACCGCGGAGGAACGCGATGCTGGCGCGCAGGTTTCCCAGCGAGGTGACCTCCACGTTCGCCTCACCGAAGACGTCGCCGAACAGTCGACGGCAGGACGCGGCCGTGAAGCGCCAGTGATCGACTTCCGTTCCCTCGATCATGGACATGCGGCTGACCACCGGAACAGTGGCGAGCACGACCCCACCTGAGCTGAGTAGCCGGTGTGCGTTGCGGAGGGCGCTCGGGACGTCATGGACGAACTGGAGTGTCTGACAGAGCAGGTAACAGTCGTAGCTGTCCGCGGGGACCAACGTGGAGTCGGTCATGTCGCCGCACCAGGTCACATCCGGCAGCGAAGGGTCGATGTCCAGGACGTGCGAACTGGTGACGCTCACTCCCCAGCGACCGGTGTACCGCCGATCACGGACCTCGAGCACCGCGCCAGTGATGTCGGACCGATGCTCGCCGAGCCATCGATCGACGTAATAGCGATCGACGGGATCACCGCGGTCCCATCCCCAACAGTCGCTCACCTGACGGCCGCGCACAGCCCCTCTCCATGCGGGCTTACGCAGACGACGTATACGGCGTAGCGCGTCAGCACGAAGGTCGTCTGGCAGGACATTCGAGGCACCCCGAGTCCAGGCACGCAGGGCGCTGCGGGTCGTCACGAGTCACGACCGTAGGGTCCTGGTACGGCTCGCGGGAAGCTCCCTCGGGACCGCCGCCATCACGAAGTACGTTCCCTTGGTGACCGACGCGGCGCCGGGGCCGCTCGACGCCGTCGGCGTCGGGCCGTGGGAGGGCCCGTGGCCCGAGGACCCGCGCTACGACCCCGAGCTGCTCGCGCACGGCGACCGGCGCAACGTCGTCGACCGGTACCGCTACTGGACGGTCGAGGCGATCGTCGCCGACCTCGACCCGCGCCGGCACGCCTTCCACGTCGCCATCGAGAACTGGCGGCACGACCTGAACATCGGCACGGTCGTGCGCACGGCGAACGCCTTCCTCGCCGCCGAGGTGCACGTGGTCGGCCGCAAGCGCTGGAACCGCCGCGGGGCGATGGTCACCGACCGCTACCTGCACGTGCGCCACCACCCCGACGCCGCCGCCCTCGGCGCGTGGGCGCGCGAGGCCGGCCTGCCGGTGCTCGCCGTCGACAACCTGCCCGGCGCCGTGCCGCTGGAGACCGCCGAGCTGCCGCGCGCGTGCGTGCTGCTGTTCGGCCAGGAGGGCACCGGGCTCTCGCCGGAGGCGCGCGGGCTGGCCGACGCCGTCCTGTCCATCGCGCAGTTCGGCTCGACCCGCTCGATCAACGCCGGCGTGGCCGCCGGGATCGCCATGCACGCATGGGTCCGCCGGCACGCGCGGCTGCCCTGACGCGCGCGTCCGGGCCGGGTGCGCCACCCTCGGCGGGGTGGGCCGACTCGACGACGTGGACCTGACCCTGGAGCTGTCGAAGAAGGACGGCAACAAGCAGCTGGCCGAGGCGCAGCGACGGCTGGTGCACCTGCGGCTGTTCCTCGGCGGGCAGCTCGGCGGGCCGATCGGGCCGCCGGTGTGCGTGCTCTTCGAGGGCTGGGACGCCTCGGGCAAGGGCGGGGCGATCAAGCGGCTGGTCGACGAGCTCGACCCCCGGCACGTGCGGGTCGCCCAGTTCGCCGCCCCCACGCCCACGGAGAAGCGGCACCACTTCCTGTGGCGCTTCTGGCCGGTGCTGCCCGGCTGGGGCGGCATGGCCGTGCTCGACCGCACCTGGTACGGCCGGGTGCTGGTCGAGCGGGTGGAGGGCTTCGCCTCCGACGAGGCGTGGCAGCGGGCCTACGGCGAGATCGTCGACCTGGAGACCACGCTGGCCGCCGAGGGCACGATCCTGGTGAAGTTCTGGCTGCACGTCTCCCCCGAGGAGCAGCTGCGCCGCTTCGAGTCCCGCGCCGCCGACCCGTACCGCGCCTGGAAGCTCACCGACGAGGACTGGCGCAACCGGGAGAAGCGGGCGGCGTACGAGGCCGCCGTCGAGGAGATGCTCGAGCGCACCGACCACCCCGGCGGGCGCTGGACCGTGGTGCCGGCCGACGACAAGCGGCACGCCCGCGTCGCCGTCGTCCGGGCGGTGTGCGAGGCGATCGAGGCCGGGCTCGCAGCCCGCGGCATCGACCCGGACGCGCCCGCCCCGTGAGCGTCCTGCTCCACCTGTGCACCAGCGGCGAGTGGCGGGCCGCCCTCGACGCCGGTGCGCTGCGGCCGCCCGGGCCGTTCGTGCACCTGTCGCGGCCGGAGCAGGTGCACCTGCCGGCGCAGCGGCTCTTCCCGGGGCGCCGCGACCTCGTGCTGCTCGTCGTCGACCCCGCCCGCCTGACCGACCCCGTCGTGGACGAGCCCGGCGTCGCGGGCGACCCCGGCGGCATGCGCTTCCCGCACCTGTACGGGCCGCTGCCGACGTCGGCCGTGGTCGCCGTCGTGCCCCATCGGCCGCCGGTCCCGCCGGTGCTGCCCGAGCCCGGCGACGCGCTCGGCCGGGCGCTCGCCCTGTCGCTGTCCCTGCCGGTGCGCCGGGCCCCCGACGTGCGCGACGTCCCCGGCGGCGTGGCGGTCCGCGACCCGCGCTTCCCGCACTCGTACGACAACAACAGGCTGCTGCTCGGCTCCCCCGTCGACGCGGGCACCGTCGCCGCGGCCGCGGCGGACCTGTCCGTGCCCGCCGCGCTGCTGTCCTGGCCCGGCGCCGCGGCGGTCGCCGCGGAGCTGGCCACCTCCGGCTGGGAGGCCACGGAGCTGCTGGTCATGACCCGCCCGGCCCACCCGCCGCTGCCGGGCGGCGAGCGGGCGGAGGTGCTGGCCGAGCCGCAGGTGCGTGCCTTCCGCACCGAGGCCTGGCGGCGCGACCTGCCCGCCGGCCTGCCCGACCGGGACGAGGTGGTCGCCCAGCTCGTCGGCCGGGAGCCGCTCACCGGCACCGTCGTGGCGGTGCACGAGGTGGCGGTCCGGGACGGCGGCCGCGTCGTCGCCGCCGGTCAGCTGCGGGTCGACGGCGCGACGGCGGCGATCGAGGCCGTGGAGACCGAGCCCGCCGCCCGCGGGCGGGGCGCCGCCGACGCCGTCCTCGCACGCCTCGTGCGGCTGGCCGCCGACGCCGGGTGCGACCTGGTCGTGCTCGAGGCCGACGCCGCCGACTGGCCGCGGCACTGGTACGCCCGGCGCGGCTTCGCCGTCGCCGGGTCGGTGTGGGAGGTGGCCCGGCGTCAGGCGGGCGGCGCCACCCAGGCCAGCAGCAGGTAGGCGACGGCGGCCGACGGCAGCAGGCTGTCGAGCCGGTCCATGATCCCGCCGTGGCCGGGCAGCAGCGTGCCCATGTCCTTGATGCCGAGGTCGCGCTTGATCAGCGACTCGCCCAGGTCGCCCACCGTCGCGCTCACCGCGAGGCAGACGCCGAAGAGCACGCCGCCCCACCACGGCCCGCCGAGGGCGAGGGTGACGATCGGCGTGGCGACGGCGACGCAGGCCACGATCGAGCCGGCCATCCCCTCCCAGGACTTCTTCGGGCTCACCGTCGGCGCCATGGGGTGCCGCCCGAACAGGACGCCGGCCGCGTAGCCGCCGACGTCGTTGCCGACCACGGTGGCGATGAACGCCAGCACCCGGGCGGCGCCGTCGTCGGGCACCAGCAGCAGCACGGCGAACCCGGCGAGCAGCGGGACGTAGAGGGCGACGAGGACGCCGGCGGTGGCGTCGCGCAGGTAGCCCTCGGGGCCGTCGCCGAGCCGCCACAGCAGGACGGCGACGACGGTGAACAGGAACCCGGCGACCAGCCCGTCGGTGCCGCGCGTCCAGGCCAGCGCGAGCATCGCCACCGTGCCCACGAGGACCGGCGCGAGCGGCACCCGGACGTTGCCGGCCTCCAGCGCCCGGACCAGCTCGACGACGCCGACGAGGATCGCCACGGCGATGACGCCGAGGAACGCCGGCGGGTAGACCAGCAGCGAGGCGATGATGACCGCGCCGAGGCCGAGGCCCACGCCGATGGCCGCGACCAGGTCGCGCCCGGCGCGGCTGCTCTTCGGCGGGACGAGGTCCGGCTCGGGGTCGGGGCCGGGCACCGGGGCGATCACCGGGCCGCCGTGAGTGTCGTGGTCGTCCGCCTCCACCGGGGCGTCGGCCGCCGGGGCGTCGGTGGCCGGGACGGCGGGTGCCGGGACGGCGATCTCCTGGGTGCCGGGCGGCTCGGCCCGCGGCACCGCGATCGGGCTGGTCGGCGGGGCCGCCGGCCGGACGGGACCGGTCGCCGGACCGTGGCCGCCCGCGGGCAGCGGTGGCGGTGTGGGTGCACGCCGGACGGCCGGGATCGGCCCGGTGTCGGCTGCCCCCTCGGGGGCTGCGCCGGACGGACCGGCCCCGGCGGCGTCGGGACGGGAGGTCATCGGAGGGGCGGGGTGAAGCGGCTCAGACCTCGAGCAGCTCGGTCTCCTTGTTCTTGACCGCCTCGTCGATGCTCGCGACGTGCTGGGCGGTGAGGTCGTCGAGTTCCTTCTCCGCGCGGCGCACGTCGTCCTCGCCGGCCTCGCCGTCCTTGGCGATGCGGTCGAGCTCCTCCTTGGCCCGGCGGCGCACGTTGCGGATGGCGACCTTGGCGTCCTCGCCCTTGCTGCGTGCCTGCTTCACCAGGTCGCGGCGGCGCTCCTCGGTCAGCTGCGGGAAGACCACGCGGATGATCTGGCCGTCGTTGGTCGGGTTGACGCCCAGGTCGCTGTCGCGGATCGACCGCTCGATCGCCGAGAGCTGGCTGTTGTCGTAGGGCTTGATGACCGCCATCCGCGCCTCGGGCACGGTGATCGACGACATCTGCGGCACCGGGGTGGGCGCGCCGTAGTAGTCGACGAGGATCTTGTTGAACATCGACGGGGCGGCGCGTCCGGTGCGCACCGAGCCGAGGTCCTCCCGCGCGACCGACAGGGCCTTGTCCATCCGCTCCTCGGCGTCGAGCAGGGTGTCGTCGATCACGGGTCTCTCCTCCTGCGGCGGGCGGTGTCCGCCGTCGTCCTGCGGTGCGGTGCGGTGTGCTGCGGAGCCGGCGCCCGGGCGGCGCCCGCTCAGCTGATCAGCGTCCCGATCCTCTCACCCGCCACGGCGGCGGCGATGTTGCCGTCACGCAGCAGGTTGAACACCACGATCGGCATGCGGTTGTCCATGCAGAGGCTGATCGCGGTGGCGTCGGCGACCTTGAGCTGGTCGGCGAGGACCGTGGCGTAGTCGAGGTCGCGGTACATGGTCGCCGCCGGGTTGGTGCGCGGGTCGTCGTCGTACACGCCGTCGACGCCGTTCTTGGCCATGAGCAGCACCTGGCAGCCGATCTCCAGGGCGCGCTGGGCGGCGACGGTGTCGGTGGAGAAGTACGGCATGCCGGCGCCGGCGCCGAAGATGACCAGCCGGCCCTTCTCCATGTGCCGCACGGCCTTGCGCGGGATGTAGGGCTCGGCGACCTGGCCCATCTCGATCGCCGTCTGCACCCGGGTCTGCAGGCCGACCTGCTCGCAGAACGCCTGCAGCGCCAGGGCGTTCATGACCGTGCCGAGCATGCCCATGTAGTCGGCCTGCCGGCGGTCCATGCCCGCCTGCGACAGCTCGGCGCCGCGGAAGAAGTTGCCCCCGCCGACGACGACGGCGACCTGCGTGCCCGAGTCGACGACGGCGGCCAGCTGGGTGGCGATGTCGTGGACGATGCCCGAGTCGACGCCGACCTTCCCGCCCCCGAAGGCCTCACCGGAGAGCTTGAGGAGCACCCGCTGGTAGCCCGCGCCGTCGGCGGGCTGGAAGGCGCTGGGGGCCGAGAGCGGTGGGCTCTGCGGCGCGGTCTGCGGCGCGGCGGTGTCGGTCAACGGTCCATCCCTCGCTCGACGTCGTTCCGGTGATCCTGCCAAACGGGCCGCGCGGCGCCAGCCGGGCCCGGACAGGCCACCGGCCCCGTCCCGGGTGCGGGACGGGGCCGGTGGGGTGCCTCGTGCTGCCTGGAGGTCAGGCCTGGCCGACCTCGAAGCGGGCGAACCGCTGCACGGTCAGGCCCGCCTCGTCGACGATCTGCTTCACCGTGCGCTTGGGCTCGGTGATCGACGGCTGCTCGAGCAGGACGAAGTCCTTGTAGTAGGCGTTGACCCGGCCCTCGACGATCTTGACGATCGCCTGCTCGGGCTTGCCCTCCTCCTTCGCCGTCTGCTCGGCCACGCGGCGCTCGGTCTCGACGGCCTCCGCCGGGACCTCCTCGCGGGTCAGGTAGCGCGGGCGCGCGGCGGCGATGTGCATCGCCAGCGAGCGCGCGGCCTCCGCGTCGCCGCCCTGGTACTGCACGGCGACGCCGATGGCCGGCGGCAGGTCGGTGGCCCGCTTGTGCAGGTACACCGCGGTCGGGCCCTCGAA
Source organism: Geodermatophilus sp. SYSU D01106 (assembly GCF_054049995.1). Lineage (NCBI taxonomy): Bacteria > Bacillati > Actinomycetota > Actinomycetes > Geodermatophilales > Geodermatophilaceae > Geodermatophilus > Geodermatophilus sp. SYSU D01106. The sequence continues at coordinate 37,517 of NZ_JBJGYM010000003.1, forward strand.
GGTGGCGAAGCGGGAGAGGACGAGCTTCTCGCCGATGCGGGCGGACTCGGACTCGATCAGCTGGGCGACGGTCTGGCCCTCGACCTGGACGGCCATGAGGTCGTCCAGGGTCGCCGGGGACTGCTCGAGGACGATCTCGATGAGCCGCTCGGCCAGCGCGACGAAGTCGGCGTTCTTGGCGACGAAGTCGGTCTCGCAGTCGAGCTCGAGCAGGGCGCCGTGCTTGCTGACGACGATGCCGTTGGTCGTGGAGCGCTCGAGGCGCTTGCCGACGTCCTTGGCACCCTTGATGCGCAGCAGCTCGATGGCCTTGTCGTACTCGCCGTCGGCCTCGGTCAGGGCCTTCTTGGCGTCCATCATGCCGGCGCCGGTGGCGTCGCGGAGGCGCTTGACGTCGGCAGCGGTGAAGGCGGGCATGTCACTTCCTCACGGGTCTGAAGGGGGTGGTGCGGACGTGCCGCGGCGCCGCCGCCCGGCCCGCGGGGGGCGGGACGGCGGCGCCGGCGGGGTCAGCCGTTCTGGGCGCCCTGGGTGCCGGTGGAGGTGTCGCCGGTGGCGGGCACGCCCTCGACCGGGGCCACCGCGTCGGCCGAGACGGCCGGCGGGGCGGCCGGGGTCTCGGGGAGCGGGGTGGCGGCGCCGTCGGTGCCGGCACCGCCGGTGAGCAGCTCGCGCTCCCAGTCCGGCAGCGGCTCGTCGCCACCGATGGCCTGCTCCCCGCCGTCCTCGCGGCCGGCGTTGGCCTGCGACGCCGAGCGGGCCATGAGGCCCTCGGCGACGGCGTCGGCGACCACGCGGGTCAGCACGTTGATCGCGCGGATCGCGTCGTCGTTGCCCGGGATCTTGTAGTCGACCTCGTCGGGGTCGCAGTTGGTGTCGAGGATCGCGACGACCGGGATGCCCAGCTTGCGGGCCTCACCGACGGCGATGTGCTCCTTCTTGGTGTCGACGATCCAGATGGCGCTGGGCACCTTCTGCATGTCGCGGATGCCGCCGAGGCTGCGCTCGAGCTTGGCCTTCTCGCGGGTCAGGCCGAGCTGCTCCTTCTTGGACAGGCCGGCCATCACGCCGGTCTGCTCCATGTCCTCGAGCTCCTTGAGGCGCTGGAGCCGCTTGTGGACGGTGGAGAAGTTGGTGAGCATGCCGCCCAGCCAGCGCTGGTTGACGTAGGGCATGCCGACGCGCTGCGCCTGCTCGGCGACGACCTCCTGCGCCTGGCGCTTGGTGCCGACGAACAGGATCGTGCCGCCGTGCGAGACCGTCTGCTTGACGAACTCGTAGGCCGAGTCGATGTACCCGAGCGTCTGCTGCAGGTCGATGATGTAGATGCCGTTGCGCTCGGTGAAGATGAAGCGCTTCATCTTCGGGTTCCAGCGACGGGTCTGGTGCCCGAAGTGGACGCCGCTGTCGAGCAGCTGCTTCATGCTGACGACTGCCATGGTCGCCTTCCTGTCTGCGCGCGGCCGCAGGACGGCCGCGCTCCTCGGTTGACGCGGGCGCCGGGTGGCTGCCCGCCCTGGCGTCCTGCTGACCCACCGACCCGGTGCGGGACCGGGACCGAGGTGGGGCTGCCCCGCCGTGCGAGGCGGGAGGAGGACGCGCGGAGTCGACCCGCACAGACGGGTCGCGCCTGACAGCATACGCGGCGCCGTCCGGGCCCCTCCCCCGCCGTCGGGTCCGTCCACAGGCCGGCCCTCCGGGCCCCGCCGCGTCCATCGGGGCGGGAGGCTCGCCGGCGTGCTCCCCCGCCTGCTGCCGGCGCTGCTCCTGGCCCTCGCGGCGCTGCTCGCGCCGGCCACCGCGGTGGCCGAGCCCACCGCCGGGCCTGCCGCCGGGCCCGTGGCCGGGGCCGTCGTCGGGGCCGGGTCGCCGTGGGTGTCCCCGCTGGGCGACCCACCGGCCGTGACCCGGCCGTTCGAGCCGCCGCCGACGCCGTACGGCCCGGGCCACCGCGGCGCCGACCTCGGCGGCGCGCCGGGCGACGTCGTCCGGGCGGCCGGGGACGGCGTCGTCGTCTTCGCCGGGATGGTCGCCGGGCGGCCGGTGGTCAGCGTCGACCACGCCGGCGGGCTGCGGACGACCTACGAGCCGGTGGCCGCCTCCGTCGCCGCGGGGCAGGGCGTGGCGCGGGGCGACCCGCTGGGGACGCTCGCGCCCGGGCACGCCGGGTGTCCGGCCGCGGCGTGCCTGCACTGGGGCCTGCGCCGCGGCGAGGTGTACCTCGACCCGCTGGCGCTGCTGCGCCCGCCGCGGGTCCGGCTGCTGCCGCTGCGCCCGTGAGGGGCGGTCAGGCGATGTCCGCCAGCTTCGTGCGCAGGTGCAGCACGGCCTTGGTGTGCAGCTGGCAGATCCGGCTCTCGGTGACGCCGAGGACGCGGCCGATGTCGGCCAGCGTCAGGCCCTCGAAGTAGTAGAGGCTGACGACGACCTTCTCCCGCTCGGGCAACTGCTCGACGGCGCGGGCCAGCAGCTGGCGGGACTCGCCGTGCTCGGCGACGGCCTGCGGGTCCAGGGCGTTGGCGTCCTGCAGCGTGTCGACCAGGCGCGGGGCGCCGCCCTCGTCGTCGGTCAGCAGCTCGTCGAGCGCGACGACGTTCACCAGGGACAGCTGGCCGAGGAACTTCCGGACCTCCTCCACGTCGAGGTCCATCTCCGCCGCGATCTCCTCGTCGGTGGGGCTGCGCCGCAGGCGGCTCTCCAGCGCGGCGACCGTGCGCTCGAACTGCCGGGCGCGGTTGCGCACCGAGCGCGGGATCCAGTCGGTGCTGCGCAGCTCGTCGATGATCGCGCCGCGGATGCGGGCCATCGCGTAGCTCTCGAACTTGACCTCGCGCGAGGGCTGGTAGCGGGTGATCGCGTCGATGAGGCCGAAGGTGCCGTAGGAGACGAGGTCGGCCTGCTCGACGTGCGCGGGCAGCCCGCTGCCGACCCGGCCGGCGACGTACTTCACCAGCGGGGCGTAGTGCAGGATCAGCCGGTCGCGCAGCGCGGGTGACCGGTCGGCGACGTACTGCGCCCAGAGGTCGGCGAGCGCCGCGTCGGCGTCCTCGTCGGACCCCCCGATCCGGTGGATGGTCGCCTCGGGCACGTCTGCGCTCCCCGTGTGGTGGTCGGTCGGGTCCCCGCGGTGCGGCGGGGCGGGCCGGATGGTCTCGGGCACGGCGGGCGCTCAGGCCCTCGGGTGGGCCTGGGCGTGCACCGCCCGCAGCCGCTCGACCGTCACGTGCGTGTAGATCTGCGTCGTCGCGAGGCTAGCGTGGCCGAGCAGCTCCTGGACCGAGCGCAGGTCGGCGCCGCCCTCGAGCACGTGGGTGGCCGCCGAGTGCCGCAGCCCGTGCGGCCCGACGTCGGGCGCCCCGGGGGCCTTCGCCACGGCGGCGTGCACGGTGCGCCGGGCCTCGCGCGCGTCCAGGCGGCGTCCGCGTGCGCCGAGCAGCAGGGCCGGGCCGGAGTCGGCCGTGGCCAGCGCCGGCCGGCCACGCACCAGCCAGGCGTCGAGCGCCCGCTCCGCCGGGGCGCCGTAGGGCACGCTGCGCTCCTTGCGCCCCTTGCCGAGCACCCGGAGCAGCCGGCGTCCGCGGTCGACGTCGTCGACGTCGAGGCCGACCAGCTCGCTCACGCGGATGCCGCTGGCGTAGAGCAGCTCCAGGACGGCGGCGTCGCGCAGGCCCACCGGGTCGTCGGCCCCGGCGGTGGACTCGACGACCGCGCGGGCCTGCTCGGGGGCGAGCACGTCGGGCAGCGTGCGGTGCGCCTTGGGGCTCACCAGCCGCAGGCCGACGTCCTCGGGGGTCAGGCCGGCGCGGCGCAGCCAGGCGGTGAACGAGCGGGCCGCCGCGGCGCGGCGGGCGGTGGTCGCCCGGCTGGCGCCCTTCGTCCGGCCCTGCGCGAGCCAGCTGCGCAGCACGGCGAGGTCGAGCTCGTCGACGCGGGTGCCGCCGCGCCGGGCGAGGTGGTCGAGCAGCCAGACCGCGTCGGTGACGTATCCCCGGACGGTGTGCGCCGAGAGGTCGCGCTCCCCGGTGAGGGCGTCCTCGTAGCCCTCGAGCGCCGCGGCGAGCGCCGGCGGCAGCGCGGCGCGGGCGTCGGCGGTCCGGGCGGTCACGTCCCGACCGTCCGACGACACCCCCGCCCGGTCAAGGCGCCGCGCCGGTCGGTCGCCCGCGACGGAACGGGCGTCCCACCGTCCTCAGCGGCGCCGCGCCCGCTCCGGCGGCGGGGCCAGCCGCCAGCCGGTGCCGGTCCACTCGACCAGCCCGGAGATCTCCAGGCCGGGCAGCACCCGCATCGCCTCCAGCGGCCCGCAGCCGGCGACCGCCGCCAGCCGCTCGGCGCTCACCCCAGCGCGCACCGGGCAGGCGTCGAGCACCCGCCGCGCGAGGTCCGACAGCCCGTCGCGCGGGGAGGCCGGCCGGTCGGGCGGGTCGGCGAGGTCGCTGCCCAGGTCGCCCACCTCCTCGATCACCTGCGCGGCGCTGGAGACCAGCCGGGCGCCGGACTCCACGTCGCGCAGCAGCTCGTGGCAGCCGACAGACAGCGCCGAGGTGACCGGGCCCGGCACGACCAGCACCCGCTTCCCCAGCGCCTGCGCGCGGCGGGCGGTGGCCTGCGCACCGGAGCGGGCCGCGGCCTCCACCACCACGGTGCCGCGGGTGAGCCCGGCGATGAGCCGGTTGCGGACCAGGAAGCGGTGCCGGTGCGGCGCCGCGCCCGGCGGCCACTCGCTGACCAGCAGCCCGCCGCCGTCGACGATGCGGGCGAAGACCGTCGAGTGCGCGGCCGGGTAGGCGCGGTCGACGCCGCACGCCAGCACCGCCACGGTCGGCGCCCCGGCGGCCAGCGCCCCGCGGTGCGCGGCGACGTCGATGCCGTAGGCACCGCCGGAGACCACCGTCCAGCCCCGCTCCCCCAGCTGCGCGCCGAACTCGGCGGCGACGTGCTCGCCGTAGGACGTCGAGGCCCGTGACCCGACCACGGCCACCGAGCGGTCGACGGCCGCGTCGAGCGGCGCCTCGCCCCGCACCCACAGCGCCATCGGCGGCACCAGCGCCTTCGTGCGGTCGAGGTCTCCCCCGCCGTCGTCCCCGCCGTCTCCCCCGCCGGCGTGCGCGGCCACGGTCAGCGGGTGCAGGGCGAACGCCGGCCACTCCTCGTCCTCGGGCACGACGAGCCGGGCGCCGCAGCGCTCGGCGCGGCGGAGGTCGGCGAGGCTGGCGTCCTGCTCCGCCCGCGCGCCGACGAGGGCGCGCAGGGCGGCCGGTGCGGTGCCGTCGCGCAGCGCGCGCACCGCCGCCGCGGGGCCGACGTCCTCGACGTACCGCCACAGGGCCACCGAGCCGGGCTCGGCGGCCCGGGTGAGCCACGCCCGGGCCCGGCGCACGCCGGCCGCGCCGTCGGAGGTGCCCGGTGCCTCGACCGCCGCGGCGAGGTCGTCCTCCAGGCCGGTCACGCGGCCACCCGCTGCAGCCGCATGCCGAGCGCCTCGGCCACGTCGTCGGCGTGCGGCACGGGGCGCCCGTCGAGGTCGGCGAGCGTCCAGGACACCCGCAGCACCCGGTCGAGGCCGCGCACCGACAGCAGGCCGCGGTCGAGCGCGCGCTCGGCCAGCGCCAGTGCCGGCCGGGGCACCGGCCACCGCTCCCGGAGCAGCCGGCCGGGCACCTGGCTGTTGAGCGCCAGGCCGGTGCCCCGCAGCCGGGCGGCGGCGGCCTCCCGCGCGACCGCGACCCGGGCCGCCACGGTCGTCGTCGACTCCGGCTCGGCACCGGCGCCCAGCCACGCGGCGCGCCCGACCGGCGGCAGCTCGACCCGCAGGTCGATCCGGTCGAGCAGCGGGCCCGACAGCCGCGCCTGGTAGCGGCGGCGCTCCAGCGGGCTGCAGGTGCAGGCCGCGTCCCCCGCGGCGCTGGCGCACGGGCACGGGTTGGCGGCCAGCACCAGCTGGGCGCGGCACGGGAAGGTGGCCGACCCCGCCGCCCGGCTGATGGTCACCGCGCCCCGCTCCAGCGGCTGGCGCAGGGTGTCGAGCGTCGCCCGCGGGAACTCCGGCGCCTCGTCGAGGAACAGCACGCCCCGGTGGGCGCGGCACAGGGCGCCGGGGCGGATGGCGCCGGAGCCGCCGCCGACCAGGGCCGCCATCGTGGCCGAGTGGTGCGGCGCCTCGAAGGGCGGCCGGCTCACGAACGGGGCGTCGGGCGGGAGCGTGCCCGCCACCGAGTGGATGGCGGTGACCTCCAGCGCGGCGCGCTCGTCGAGGACCGGCAGCAGCCCGGGCAGCCGCTCGGCGAGCATCGTCTTGCCCGCGCCGGGCGGGCCGGTGAGGAACAGGTGGTGCCCGCCGGCCGCGGCGACCTCGACCGCGCGCCGCCCGGCCGCCTGGCCGACGACGTCCCCGAGGTCGGGCACCGGCGCGGGGGGCGGCAGCGGACCACGGGCGTGCGCCGCGAGCCGGGCCCGCCCGGACAGGTGGTCGACGAGGTCGCCCAGCGTCCCGGCGGGCAGCACCTCCGCGCCGTCGACCAGGGCCGCCTCGTCGGCGTTGCCGGCCGGGACGACGACGGTGCGGTGCCCCGCGCGCCTGGCGGCGAGCACGGCCGGCAGGACGCCGCGCACCGGGCGCACCGACCCGTCGAGGCCGAGCTCGCCGAGCAGGACCAGCCCGTCGGCCGCGTCGGCGGGCACCGCGCCCGCGGCGGCCAGGACCGCGGCGGCCAGCGCGAGGTCGAACCCGCTCCCCTGCTTGGGCATGGAGGCCGGCGAGAGCCCGATGGTGATGCGGCGCATCGGCCACGACGCCCCGGTGTTCACCACGGCGGCGCGGACCCGGTCGACCGACTGGCGCACCACGGCGTCGGGCAGGCCGACCAGCGCGACGCCGGGCAGGCCCGCCGACATGTCCACCTCGACCTCGACCATCGCGCCGGTGACGCCGGCCAGGCCGACCGACCAGGTGCGGGCCAGGGTCACGAGAACGCCCCGCGCAGGTGGGTGACGAGCGCCGGGCCCGCCGGGCGGACGAGGACGCCGACGACGTCGAAGCGCAGGTCGGGCGCGTGCTCGTCGTGGGCGGCGAGCCAGCGCTGGGCCAGCGTGCGCAGGCGCCGCTGCTTGGTGGCCGGCACCGCCTCGACCGGGTGGCCGAAGCCGGTGGCGCGGCGGGTCTTCACCTCGCAGAAGACGATCGCCGCGCCGTCGCGGGCGACGATGTCGAGCTCGCCGTCGCGGCAGCGCCAGTTGCGGTCGAGGACGCGCAGGCCGGCGTCGGTGAGGTAGGTCGCGGCGATCGACTCGCCGCGGCTGCCGAGTTCGGAGGGAGTGGGCACCCGCCGACCGTCACCGCGGCCGGCCCCGGGCGGGGGCGTCCGGCGACGTCTGTGGACACCGGACGCGCCTGTGGACGGCCGCGGCGGTCCCGTCGGCCCCGCCGGTCAGCGTCCGGGGCGTGGAGGCGACGTCAGGTGATGCGGGGCCCGTCGGGCAGCTCGAGGTCGGGCTTGTCGAGCTCCTCGACGTTGACGTCCTTGAACGTCAGCACGCGCACGTTCCGCACGAAGCGGGCCGGGCGGTACATGTCCCACACCCAGGCGTCGGAGAGCTTGAGCTCGAAGAACACCTCGCCGCCGGCCTCGCGCACCTGCAGGTCGACGGAGTTGGCGAGGTAGAAGCGCCGCTCGGTCTCCACCACGTAGGTGAACTGGCGGACGATGTCCCGGTACTCGCGATAGAGCTGCAGCTCCATCTCGGTCTCGTACTTCTCCAGGTCCTCGGTGCTCATCGCGGGTCTCCGGAGATCGTGCGCATGCCCCCATCATCGACCATGCCGCCCGCGGCGGTGAGGTGGAGTTCCCGGCCGGCGTGCGCGTCGCGGGCGCGGGCGACGTTGACGAAGCGCGACCGGTGCTCCGGGCAGGGGCCGTGACGCTCCAGCGCGGCCGTGTGCGCGCCGGTCGTGTAGCCCTTGTGCACGGCGAAGTCGTACTCGGGGAACCGCTCGTGCAGGTCGAGCATGATCCGGTCCCGGGTGACCTTCGCCAGCACCGACGCCGCGGCCACGCACGCCGCCACCCGGTCGCCCTTCCAGACGGCGAGGGTGGGCACGCCGAGGCCGGGCACCGGGAAGCCGTCGGTGAGCACGTAGTCGGCCGGCGGGTCGAGCGCGCTCACCGCGCGGCGCAGCGCCTCGAGGTTGGTGACGTGCATGCCGCGCGCGTCGAGGTCCTCGACCGGGATGACCACCACCGACCAGGAGACCGCGCGGTCGACGATCTCGTCGTAGGCCCGGTCGCGGGCGGCGGCGGTGAGCAGCTTGGAGTCGGCGAGCCCCGGAACGCGGCCGCGGCGGCCGGCGGGCAGCACGCAGGCGGCGGCCACGAGCGGGCCGGCGCAGGCGCCGCGGCCGGCCTCGTCGGCGCCGGCGACGGCGGAGAACCCGCGCCGGCGCAGCGAGCGCTCCATGTCCCACAGCGCGTCGCTGCCGGGCGGCTCCGGCGGTGCCGGACGGCGGGTCCGGGCGGCCGGCACGGCGGCGGCCCGGTGGGCGGGGGGAAGACGGCCTGCCATCGCCGTCCGACAGTACGACCCGGCACCGACGGACCGGACCGGGCCCGGGAGGCCCGCACCACACGGCCGCGGGCCGGCCCCCGGGTCAGTGGGGACCGGCCCGCGGACCGGAGCGGACCGAGAGGCCCGCGGTGCCGGACCGCCGAGGAGGCGGACGGTCCGGGCAGAGCGGATGGAGGTTCAGACCTCCACGGGGGCGGGGGCGGCGGCCACGGCGTGGGCGCCGCAGCTGCAGGCGGCGGTGCCGCGCGAGGACAGGACCAGGGAGACGGCGTGCGCGCGGTCCCGGGCACCCAGCTTGCGCAGGATCGCCTTGACGTGCGACTTGACGGTGTCCTCGCTGATGAACAGGTTGCGGCCGATCTGGCGGTTGGACTGGCCCTGCAGCAGCTCGTCGAGGACGTCCTGTTCGCGGCGGGTCAGCGGCACCTCGGGGGTGAGCGGCTTGGCCACCGGCGCGGCGGCGGCGCCCTCGACCCGGCGGATCTGCGGGTCCACCACGGTGCGGCCGGCACGGGCGGCCAGGATCGCCCAGCCGAGCAGGGTCGGCGAGGTGTTGAGCATGAGGTAGCCGCGGACACCGGCGGCGACGGCCTCGTTCACGACGGCCGGGTCCTCGGAGGTGGCCAGCGCGACGACGGCGACCCGGGGGAAGCGGCGGCGCAGGTCGCGGACGACGTTGAGGGTGGCGGCGCGACCGGCACCCAGCTCGACGACCACGGCGTCGGGGCGGGCGGTCTCGACGAGGGTCAGCGCCCGGCGGAGCTCGCCCGGGGTGCCCACCGACTGCATGCCGGCGGTCTCGTTGACCATGCTGACCAGGCCGCGGCGCAGGACGGGGGCGTCGGCGAGGAGGAGCACGCGGGTGACGCCGCGGGTGGCGCTCGCCAGGGGTGCGGACACGACTTACTCCATTTCGGGGAACCGGTGTTGCTCTCGATTACTCCATCGGGCGGTATTGGCGATCCCTTGAACACTTCCTGCGGATTTTTTCTGCCTTTTCTGGTGCGGCCGTCGTCACACGGGAAACGCGCACCGGTCATCGACTCGCGATTGTCGACATGGGGACGACCATTCTGCGGAATGGTCGGACGGGAAACGGCGACGGCGCCGCCCCGGGGAGGGACGGCGCCGTCGAGGGAGCGCACGGGGAGCGGGTCAGCCCGGTGGGGCGCGGCGCAGCCGCCGTCGCCGGTTCCACACCGCGACCGGCAGCGCACCGACCAGGCCGGCGCCCAGGGGCAGCACCTGGCCGATCCGGCCGCTCGTGGCGGCGGCCTCGGCGGCCTGGATGTCCGGGGAGTCGAGCGTGCCGAAGCGGTCGACCGGCCAGACGATGAGCGCCGCTTTGCCGATGACGTCGTCGACGGCGATCGTGCCGCCGTAGCGGTCGCCGACGTGCGCGCGGGAGTCGGCCGACGCCGAGCGGTGGTCGCCCATGACCCACAGGCGCCCCTCGGGGACCGTCACCGGGCCGAACGGGCGGCTCTCCAGCGGGGTGTCCTCGAAGATGTAGGGCTCGTCGAGCGGCTCGCCGTCGACGGTCACCCGGCCCTCGGCGTCGCAGCACTGCACGGTCTGCCCGCCGGTGGCGATGACCCGCTTGACGTAGTCGTCCTCGCTCGGCGGCGCGACGCCCACGGCGCGGCCGAGCCACAGCAGGCCGCCGGTGAACCAGTTCGAGGGCTCCTGGTAGTCGACCTCGGGCACCCAGGTGTCGGGGCCCTCGAAGACGACGATGTCGCCGGGCTCGGGCTCGCCGAACCAGTACGGGACCTTGTTCACCAGCACGCGGTCGCCGGTGCAGCCCGGGCAGCCGTGCAGCGTCTGCTCCATCGACCCCGAGGGGATGAAGAACGCCTGGGCGAGGAACGTCTTGACCAGCAGGGCCAGGACGAAGGCCACAAGCAGCAGCACGGGCAGCTCACGCAGCAGGGAGCTCTTCTTCTCCGGCTGGGCGGGCCGGCGCCGCCAGAGGGACCGTCGGGCCGCCGTCCTGGGCGGCGGGTCCTCCCCCGGGACGACGTCGGCGGGCCCACCGGACCGGTCGCTGCTCATCGGGAGTCAGCGTACGGCCGCGGTGGACCCGCCGCGGTCAGGCCGGGCGGAGCCGGCCGGGGAACGGAGGTCGCGTCAGCGCGCGACGGTCTCGCGCTTCTCCTTGATCTTGGCGGCCTTGCCGCGGAGCTCGCGCAGGTAGTACAGCTTGGCGCGGCGGACGTCACCGCGGGTCAGCACCTCGATCTTCTCGACGACCGGGGTGTGCACCGGGAAGGTGCGCTCGACGCCCACGCCGAAGCTGACCTTGCGGACGGTGAAGGTCTCGCGGATCCCACCGTTCTGGCGGCGGATCACCACACCCTGGAAGACCTGGATGCGCGAGCGGTTGCCCTCGACGACGCGGACGTGCACCTTGACGGTGTCCCCGGGGCGGAACTCGGGGATGTCGTCGCGCAGCGAGTCGGCGTCGAGTACGTCCAGGGTGTTCATCGCAGCATTCCTCGGTCTCAGCGTGTGGCTCGTCGTCGGCCCGGGCAGCGGGGCGCCCCACTCCGGACCAGGTGTCGGCTGCGACTCCGGGAGGGAGTTGCCCGTCGGCGGGCGCCTCCGGTCTGCAGCGACTCTCTACTGTGCCACATCCGCGCCACCCTGCCGAGCGCGGCCCCCGGGCGACGGGTTCAGTCGACCACGCGGGGTGGCCGGCGCCACGGCCCGGCGAGCAGCTCCGGCAGCACGGCGGCGAGCTCGCGCGGCGCGAACTCCACGTCGGCCGCGGCGATCTCCGCCGCGGTCCACCAGCGGTGCGGCTCCTCGCCGAGCAGCTCGAGCTCGGTGCGGCCGGCCGGGTCGACCTCGTGGACGACGTCGCGCAGCACGAAGAAGGTCTCGCGCGAGTCGACCTGCACGCCCGCGAAGGGGCCCACGTGCCGGCGGAACCACACCGGGCCCTCGAGGGCCGCGGGGTCGACGACCAGGCCGATCTCCTCGGCGAGCTCCCGGGCGGCCGCGACGCGCACGCTCTCGCCGTCCTCCACTCCCCCGCCGGGCGTGTACCAGAACAGCACGTCGCCGGGCGGGATGGCGGGGTCGGTCAGCCGGGCGCCGAGCAGCAGCACCCGGCCGTCGGGGTCGAGGACGACGACACGCGCCGTGGGCCGGACCACCGCCCGGGCGACCTCCGCGCGGTCAGGCACCGTCGAGGACCGCCCGCTCGGCGGGGGTGAGCGCGTCCCCGGGGAGCGCGGCCAGCAGGTCCGGGCGCCGGGTGGCGGTGCGCCGCAGCGACTCCGCGCGCCGCCAGCGGGCGATCGCCGCGTGGTCGCCGGACAGCAGCACCGGCGGGACGTCGAGCCCGCGCCAGGACGCCGGGCGGGTGTAGGACGGGCCCTCGAGCAGCCCGTCGGCGTGCGAGTCGAACTCCACCGACTCGCGGTTGCCGACGACGCCGGGCAGCAGCCGGGTGACCGCCTCGACCATCACCAGCACCGCGGACTCCCCGCCGGCGAGCACGTAGTCGCCGATCGAGACCTCGGACACGGGCCCGGCGGAGGCGGCCCAGTCGGCGACCCGCTGGTCGATGCCCTCGTAGCGGCCGCAGGCGAAGACCAGCCCGGGCTCGGCGGCCCACTCGGCGGCGACGGCCTGGGTGAACGGGCGGCCGGCCGGCGTCGGCACGACCAGCCGGGTGCCGGGCGGGCGCACGGCCTCCAGCGCGCGGGCCCACGGCTCGGGGCGCATGACCATGCCGGGGCCGCCGCCGTAGGGGGCGTCGTCGACGGTGCGGTGGACGTCGTCGGTCCACTGCCGCAGGTCGTGCACGCCGACGGCGACCAGGCCGCGGTCGGCGGCCTTGCCGAGCAGCGACTGGCGCAGCGGCGCCAGGTACTCCGGGAAGATCGTGACGACGTCGACGCGGTACGGCTCGCTCACAGGTCGAGCAGCCCCTCGGGCGGGTCGACGACGACGAATCCGCCGGGCACGTCGACCGTGGGCACGATCGCGGCGACGAACGGGACGAGCAGCTCGCCGCCGTCGACGCGGCGCACGACGAGCAGCTCGGCGCCCTCGTGCCGGACGGCGGTGACCTCGCCCAGCGGCGTGCCGTCGGGCAGCCGGGCGGCGAGCCCGACGAGCTGGTGGTCGTAGAACGCGTCGGGGTCCTCGAGGTCGGGGAGCTCGTCCACGGGGACCTCGAGGAGGGTGTCGCGCAGGGCCTCGACGGCCTCGCGGCTGTCGTAGCCCTCGAACGCGAGCAGCAGCACGTCGCGGTGCCAGCGGGCCGCGGTGATCGTCAGCGGCCCGCGCCCGGCGGGGTCGGTGCGCAGGGCGACGCCGACGCGGAAGCGCGCACCGGGGTCGTCGGTGCGCACCTCGACGGTCGCTTCACCACGGACACCGTGGGGCCGGCCGATCCGGCCGACCACCACGGTGTCCTGGGGAGGGGTTCCCACGTGCGGGACGCGGGGCTCAGCGCCCGTCGGTGTCGACGACGTCGACCCGCAGGCCGCGGCCGCCGACGCCGGCCATGACGGTGCGCAGGGCCTTGGCGGTGCGACCGCCGCGGCCGATCACCTTGCCGAGGTCGTCGGGGTGCACCCGGACCTCGAGGGTCTTGCCGCGGCGACCGCCGACCAGGTCGACGGTGACGTCGCGCGGGTGGTCGACGATGCCCTTGACCAGGTGCTCGAGCGCCTCTTCGAGCACGTCTTACTCGGCGGGCGTCGAGGTGGCGCCGGCCGCCGGGCCCTCGCCACCGGCACCGGCGGCCTCGGCCACCGTGTCGGCGGCGCTGCTGTCGGCGGTGTCGGCGTCGGCCTTGGGGGCGGCCTTCTTCTTCGGGGTGGTGGCACCCGCGGCCGGCTCCTCGCCGTTGCCGCGGACGGCCTCCTCGTAGAGGGCCTTGCGGTCGGGCTTGGGGGCGGCGACCTTCATGGGCGGCGGCGCGGCCTCGCCCTTGAACTTCTGCCAGTCACCGGTGACGCGGAAGATGGCCGCGACCGGCTCGGTCGGCTGCGCGCCGACACCCAGCCAGTACTGCGCGCGGTCGCTGTCGACCTCGATGAAGGAGGGGTCCTCCTTCGGGTGGTACTTGCCGATCGTCTCGATGACGCGACCCTCGCGCTTGGTGCGCGAGTCGGCGACGACGATGCGGTAGTACGGAGCACGCATCTTGCCCAGACGCATGAGCTTGATCTTGGTGGCCACGGTGGCTCGAACTCTCCTCGAACGCTGTTCGTCGGTGCTCGCCGGACGGACGCGTGGGGTTACGCCGGGGCGGAGCCAGGGACACGGCCGGCGTCGGTGAGAGGGCCGCGCACCGCCGTGTTCGACCGACCATGATGCCAGACGCGAGGAGGTCCGCCGTGACCAGCCGGGGTCTGCTCCACCACGTGGAGCTGTGGGTGCCCGACCTCGACCGGGCGGAGCGCTCGTGGGGGTGGCTGCTGACCGCGCTGGGCGCGGCGCCGTACCAGTCGTGGGAGCACGGCCGGTCCTGGCGGCTCGGCGACGTGTACGTCGTGGTCGAGCGCTCCCCCGACCTGGCGGCCGGCGTCCACGAGCGGCGCCGGCCGGGCCTCAACCACCTGGCGTTCTGGGCCGGGAGCCCCGGCGACCTCGACGCGCTGGTGGAGCAGGCCCCGGCGCACGGGTGGCGGCTGCTGTTCGCCGACCGCCACCCGTACGCCGGCGGCCCGGACCACCGGGCCGCCTACCTCGAGGACGCCGACGGCTACGAGGTGGAGCTGGTCGCCGGGCCCTGACGGACGGCGGCCAGGACGGCGGCCGCCGCGTCGGCGACCGGCACCTCGGTCCGCTCCCCGCTCACGCGGTCGCGGACCTCGACGACGCCCTGCGCCAGGCCGCGCCCGACGGTGACGATGGTCGGCATGCCGAGCAGCTCGGCGTCCTTGAACTTCACGCCGGGCGACACCTTCGGCCGGTCGTCGTACAGGACGGTCAGCCCGGCGCCGACCAGCTCCCGCGACAGCGACTCGGCGGCCTCGAAGACGGCGGCGTCCTTGCCGGTGGCGACGACGTGCACGTCGGCCGGGGCGACCTCGCGCGGCCACACGAGGCCGAGCTCGTCGTGGGTGGACTCGGCGATCGCGGCCACGGCGCGCGAGACGCCGATGCCGTAGGAGCCCATCGTGACCGTGACGAGCTTCCCGTTCTCGTCGAGCACCTCGAGGCCGAGGGCCTCGGCGTACTTGCGGCCCAGCTGGAAGATGTGCCCGAGCTCCACGCCGCGGGCGAGCTCCAGCGGGCCGGAGCCGTCGGGCGCGGGGTCGCCGGGCAGCACCTCGGCGGCCTCGACGGTGCCGTCCCAGGAGAAGTCCCGTCCGGCGACGAGGTCGAACACGTGCCTGCCAGGGGCGTTGGCGCCGGTGACCCACCGGGTGCCGGGGACCACGCGCGGGTCGACGAGGTAGCGGATGCCCGACTCACTGCCGCTGCCCAGCACCTGTGGGCCGATGTAGCCCTTGACCAGCGCGGGGTGGGCCTCGAAGTCGGTGAACGGCTCGACCTCGGCCGGCGCCACCTGGGCCTCCAGCCGCTTGGCGTCGACCTCGCGGTCGCCGGGGATGCCGATGACCAGGGGCTCGCGGGTGCCGTCGGGGTGCACGAGCGTGACGACGACGTTCTTCAGCGTGTGCGCGGCGGTGTACCCGGCGTCGGGGAACAGCTCGTTCGCGACGGCGACCAGCGTCTCGATGGTCGGGGTGTCGGGGGTGTACTCGACGTGCGCCTCGGGCAGCCCGTCGAACGGCACGGCCTCGGGCACGACGGTGGCGACCGCCTCGACGTTGGCCGCGTAGCCGCCGGCCGAGCGGACGAAGGTGTCCTCGCCGATGTCGGTGGGGTGCAGGAACTCCTCGCTGCGCGACCCGCCCATGGCCCCCGACATCGCCGAGACGATGACGTACTCGAGGCCGAGCCGGTCGAACACGCGGATGTAGGCGTCGCGGTGCGCGGCGTAGCTCTTGTCCAGCCCCGCGTCGTCGACGTCGAAGGAGTAGCTGTCCTTCATCGTGAACTCGCGGCCGCGGAACAGGCCGGCGCGGGGCCGCGCCTCGTCCCGGTACTTGGTCTGGATCTGGTACAGCGACAGCGGCAGGTCCTTGTACGACGAGTACAGGTCCTTCACCAGGAGCGTGAACATCTCCTCGTGCGTGGGGCCGAGCAGGTAGTCCGCGCCCCGGCGGTCCTGGAGCCGGAACAGGTTGGGGCCGTACTCGGTCCAGCGGTTGGTCGCCTCGTAGGGCTCGCGGGGCAGCAGCGCCGGGAAGTGCACCTCCTGCGCGCCCATCGCGTCCATCTCCTCGCGGATGACGCGCTCGACGTTGCGGAACACCCGGTAGCCCAGCGGCAGCCAGGTGAAGCCGCCCGGCGCGGCGCGCCGGATGTAGCCGGCGCGGACCAGCAGCCGGTGGCTGGGGACCTCGGCGTCGGCGGGGTCGTCGCGCAGGGTGCGCAGGAACAGCGTGGACATCCGCAGGAGCACGGGAGCAGTGTCCCAGCACCGGCGAAGCGGTTTCCCGGCAGCGTCGGGAGCCGTCAGACGACGCGGCCGCGCAGCAGCCGCAGCACCGGCCGGGTGAGGGTGTGCAGATCGGCGCGCGGGTCGGTGTCGTAGACGACGACGTCGGCCGGCGCGCCCTCCTCGATGCCGGGCAGCCCGAGCCACGCGCGGGCCGCCCACGACGCCGCGCCCAGCGCCGCCTCGGCCGGGAGCCCCGCCTCGCACAGCGCCCGCACCTCGTCGGCGATCCGGCCGTGCTCGATGCCGCCGCCGGCGTCGGTGCCGGCGAACACCGGGACGCCGGCCTCGTGGGCGGCGCGCACCACGGCGCCCGAGCCCGCGTACAGCCGCCGCATCGTGCTCGCGTACGCCGGGAACCGCTTCTCCCCCGCCGCGGCGAAGCCGGGGAAGTTCTCCACGTTGACCAGCGTGGGGACGACGGCGGTGCCGCGGGCGGCCATCTCGGCCACGAGGTCCTCGGTCAGCCCGGTGCCGTGCTCGACGCAGTCGATGCCCGCGCGGACCAGGTCGGGCAGCGCGTCGGTGCCGAACGTGTGCGCGGTGACCCGCGCGCCCTCCTCGTGGGCCGCGGCGATCGCGGCGGCGACGACGTCGGCCGGCCACTCCGGCGCGAGGTCGCCCACCGAGCGGTCGATCCAGTCGCCGACGAGCTTCACCCAGCCGTCGCCCCGGCGGGCCTGCTCCCGCACCTGCGCGACGAGGTCCTCGGGCTCCAGCTCGACGGCCAGCCCCGGGATGTAGCGGCGGGTGCGGGCCAGGTGCCGGCCGGCCCGGATGATCGTCGGCAGGTCGGGCTCGTCGTCGAGGGCCCGGGTGTCCACGGGCGAGCCGCAGTCGCGCAGCGCCAGCACGCCGGCGTCGCGCTCGGCCACGGCCTGCTCGCGCAGCCCGGCGAGGTCCTCGACGTGCACGCCGCCGCGGCCGATGCCGACGTGGCAGTGCGCGTCGACCAGGCCGGGCAGCAGCCAGCCGCCGCGGGAGACGGTCTCGGCACCGGGCACCGGCTCGGACGTGAGCCGGCCGTCGCGCACCCACAGGTCCCGGTGCGCGCCCTCGGGGAGGACGACGCCGGACAGGTGCAGCGCGGGCGCGCTCACCGCCCGGGCCGCTCGTCCCCGAACTTGCTGAAGTCGAGCTTGGACAGGTCCGGTAGCGCCTGGCCGGGCGGCAGCGAGGGCATGCCGCCGGGCAGCTGGCCCGGGAAGCCGGCGCCGGGGGGCAGCCCGGGGGCGCCCATCGGGCGGCGGGCCGGGGCCTTGCCCTTGCCGCCCTTCTTGCCCTTGCCCTTCTTCGACGACTGGGCCTGCATCTGCCGGCCGCGGGCCTTCTTGGACATGGGGCCCATGCCGGGCAGGCCCATGCTGCCGGCCATCTGGCCCATCATCTTCTGGGCCTGGGCGAAGCGCTCCAGCAGCTGGTTGACCTCGGTGACGGTCACGCCGGAGCCGTTGGCGATGCGCACCCGCCGCGAGGCGTTGATGATCTTCGAGTCGACGCGCTCCTGCGGCGTCATCGACCGGATGATCGCCGCGGTGCGGTCGAGGTCGCGGTCGTCGACCTGCTTGAGCTGCTCCTTCATCGCCCCGGCACCGGGCAGCATGCCGAGCAGGTTGGCGATCGGGCCCATCTTGCGGATGGCCATCATCTGCTCGAGGAAGTCCTCGAGCGTGAAGCCCTCGCGGCTGACGAGCTTGCCGGCCATCTTCTCGGCCTGGTCGGCGTCGAAGGCCTGCTCGGCCTGCTCGATGAGGGTGAGCACGTCGCCCATGCCGAGGATGCGCGAGGCCATCCGCTCGGGGTGGAAGACGTCGAAGTCGGTGAGCTTCTCGCCGGTGGAGGCGAACATGATCGGCTGCCCGGTCACGTAGCGGACCGAGAGCGCGGCACCACCGCGGGCGTCGCCGTCGAGCTTGGTGAGCACGACGCCGGAGAAGCCGACGCCGTCGCGGAACGCCTCGGCGGTGGTGACGGCGTCCTGGCCGATCATCGCGTCGACGACGAACAGCGTCTCGTCCGGCTGGACCGCGTCGCGGATGCCGGCGGCCTGGGCCATGAGCTCGGCGTCGATGCCGAGGCGGCCGGCGGTGTCGACGACGACGACGTCGTGCATGGTGCGGCGGGCGTGCTCGATCGAGTCGGCGGCCACCCGGATGGGGTCGCCGACGCCGTTGCCCGGCTCGGGGGCGTAGACGTCGACCCCGGCCTGGCCGGCGACGATCGTGAGCTGGTTGACCGCGTTCGGGCGCTGCAGGTCGCAGGCCACCAGCAGCGGGGCGTGGCCCTGGGACTTCAGCCAGCGGCCGAGCTTGCCGGCGAGCGTGGTCTTACCGGAGCCCTGCAGACCGGCGAGCATGATCACCGTCGGCGACTGCTTGGCGAACCGCAGCCGGCGGGTCTCGCCGCCGAGGATCTCGACGAGCTCCTCGTTGACGATCTTGATGACCTGCTGGGCGGGGTTGAGCGCCTGCGAGACGGCGGCGCCGCGCGCCCGGTCCTTGATCGCGGTGATGAAGGCGCGCACCACCGGCAGCGCGACGTCGGCCTCCAGCAGCGCGATGCGGATCTCGCGCGCGGTGGCGTCGATGTCGGCGTCGGTCAGCCGGCCCTTGCCGCGCAGGCCGGTGAAGACCTTGTCGAGGCGGTCGGAGAGTGTCTCGAACACGAGCAGTCCTCAGCAGTCACGGGCGCTGTCGTGGCCCCGACGGGCCGCGCCTCCTGACTCCAGCGTATCGACCCGGGCGGTCCCGCCCCGGCCGTGCGGGCGCTCAGGCCGCGCGGCGCACCGCCGCCTCGACCACGACGTCGAGGCCGCCGAGCAGGAAGGCGGTGCCGCAGTCGGTGCACGCCCACTCGGGGCACTCGCCGCCGTCGGCGGTGTGCCCGTCGACGCACCCGGGCTGCTCGAACACGGTGTCCTCGCCGCAGGTGGGGCAGGGCCAGGTCTGGGACCGCACGGGGACTCCCCTCGTCGTCGGTGGCGGGACCCGTCCGTCCCGCATCTGCCGCGACGGTCGCACGGGCCACCGACAGTCCCGCGCACTCAGCGCGGCGTGTCCCCTCCTCCGCTGTGCGCCGGGTCGGGCACCGCGCCCCGCGCGGCGGCCACCAGCGCCGCCTCCACCCGCCCGCGCTGCGCGGCGTCGATCGGGCAGCCGGCGGGGTTGCTCACGTAGAAGTAGTCGGCGGCGTCGGCCCCGAGCGTCTCGATCCGCGCCGAGGTGACGTCGAGGCCCTCGGCGCCCAGCGCGGCGGTGAGCCGGTAGAGCAGGCCCGCCCGGTCGCCGGCGCGCACCTCGACGATGCTCGTGGCCTCGCCGCTGACCTCCGAGTCGTGCCAGGAGACCCGCGGCGGCGCGGAGCGGGCGGCGTCCTGCCGGTAGTCGGCCTCACGCTGCCGCAGCCGGTCGGCCAGCGGCAGCGTGCCCTCGAGGGCGGCCCGGACGGCGTCGGCGAGGATCGCCGGCTGCGGCGCCCGCCCGAACCGCGGGCGGACGGCGAACACCGCGGTGGCCCGGCCGCCCGCCACGTTGACCTTCGCGGCGCGCACGTCGAGCTGGTTGAGGGCGAGCACTCCGGCCAGCCGGCTGAACAGGCCCTGCTCGTCGGGGGCGCCGATGGTCACCTGCTGGCCGTCGGCGACGTCCTCCACGCCGACGGTCACCGCACCCTCCCCCGGGCTGGTCACGCTCGGCTCGGTGGGGTGCAGCACGGGCTCCGGCCCCTCGACCGGCGTGCCGCCGAGGTGCGCCTGCACCCGCGCGACGAGGTGGGCGACCAGGTGCGCCTTCCACGGCGACCAGGCCGAGGTGCTGGTGGCCGCGCCGTCGGCCTGCGCCACGGCGTGCAGCAGCTGCAGCACCTGCGCGTCGCGGCCGATGGTGTCGGCGACCCGCTCGATGGTGGCCGGGTCGTCGATGTCGCGGCGGGTGGCGGTGTCGGGCAGCAGCAGGTGGTGGCGCACGAGGGTGCCCACGGTGGCGACGTCGGCCGGGGTGAAGCCCATCCGCGCCGCGATGCCGGCGGCGATCGGCTCCCCGACGACGCTGTGGTCGCCGGGCCAGCCCTTGCCGACGTCGTGCAGCAGTGAGGCGACCAGCAGCAGGTCGGGCCGGTCGACGTCGCGGGTGAGCTCGGCGGCGGCCGCGGCGGCCTCGACCAGGTGCCGGTCGACGGTGAACCGGTGCCACGGGTGGCGCTGCGGCAGCGAGCGCACCCGCTCCCACTCCGGCAGCAGGCGGGTGAGCAGGCCCTCCTGGTCCAGCTGCTCGATGACCGGGACGGCGGAGCGGCCGCTGGCCAGCAGCCGCAGGAACGACCAGCGGACCTCCGCGGGCCAGGGCTCCGGCAGCGGCGGCGCGTGCACCGCGAGCACCTTGAGCGTGTAGGGCGACAGCAGCAGGTCCTCGCGGGCGGCGGCGGCCGCGCCGCGCAGCACCAGGCCCGGGTCGGTGGCGGGGCGGGCGTCGCGGGCCAGCACCACCTCGTCGCCCTGCCGGACGACGCCCTCGGCCAGCGGCTCGCGGCGCACCCGGCGGTAGCGGGCGCGCGGGCGGCGGACCAGGGCGGCGTCCACGCGCCGCCAGGTGTCGTCGGCGACGAAGGCCAGCCGCCGGCCGGCGAGGCTGACCTCGCGCAGCAGCACGTCCTCGTCGGGCAGGCCGAGGGCCGCCGCGACCGGCCGCTGCTCCTGGCGGACCAGGACGTCGGTGGGCCGGCCGGCACGGCGGCGCAGCTCGTCGCGCACGTCGAGCAGGAAGGCGTAGGCGGCCTCGGCCTCCGCGGAGGGCTCGTCGCCGAGCTGGGCGGCGGCGACCGCGCGCAGCACCTGGCCCTCGCGCAGGCCGCCGTAGGCCTCCTTGAGGTCGGGCTCGAGCAGGAACGCCAGCTCGCCGACCTGGCGGGCCCGGCCGCGGCGCAGGTCGCGCAGCTGGGGCAGCAGCCGCGACGCCGACTGGCGCCAGCTGGCCAGCGTGGCGGTGCGCAGCGCGGCGGCCAGCCCGGCGTCGCCGGCGACCAGCCGCGCGTCGAGCAGCCCGAGGCCGGCCTTGACGTCGGTGGAGGCGACCGAGACGGCCTCGGCGACCGAGCGCACGGAGTGGTCGAGCCGGACGCCGGCGTCCCAGATCGGGTACCAGACGGCGTCGGCCAGCGCGGCGACCTCGGGCCGGCCGTCGTGGACGAGCACCAGGTCGAGGTCGGCGTGCGGCGGGGGCTCGCGCCGGCCGAGGCTGCCGACGGCGACGAGCGCGACGCCGTCGGTGCCGGTGCGCGGGGCCGGTGCGCCCCGGCCCTGCCGGGGCGGCGGGGTGCCGGCCACGGCGTCGGCGAGCAGGTCGCCGAGCCACGCGTCGAGCAGCTGCACCCGCCCGGCGCGGGACAGGTCGGGCAGCGAGGCCAGGTCCGGCACGATCTCCCCCTCGGTCAGCGGTGCGGGAACGGCGTCGGCCGGGGCGGTGGTCTCCCCACCACCCCGGCCGACGCGACGTGCTCCGGGGTCAGTCCCGGGTCAGAGCGCGTCCTCGCCGCGCTCGCCGGTGCGGACCCGCACGATCTCGTCGATCGTGGTGACCCAGACCTTCCCGTCCCCGATCTGGCCGGTGGAGGCCGACTCGACGACGGCGTCCACCACCCGGGCGGCCTCGATCTCGCCGACGACGACCTCGATGCGGACCTTGGGGACGAAGTCCACCTGGTACTCCGCGCCGCGGTAGACCTCGGTGTGGCCGCGCTGGCGGCCGAAGCCCTGGACCTCGCTGACGGTGAGCCCGGTGATCCCGATCAGCTCGAGGGCGTTCTTCACGTCGTCGAGCTTGAAGGGCTTGATGATGGCGGTGACGAGCTTCATGCCCGGACCCCTTCCGTGGTCTTCGGCGTGGTGGCCTGGGAGAGGGCGGACCCGCTGCCCCCACCGAGGCTGGTGAAGTCGTACCCGGACTCGGCGTGCACGACGGTGTCGATCCCGGCCACCTCGTCCTCCTCGCTGACGCGGAAGCCCATGGCGGCCTTGACCAGGGTCCCGATGACGTAGGTCAGCACGAAGGAGAACACGAGCACCGCCCCGGCCCCGACGGCCTGCCGCCAGAGCTGGTCGACGCTGCCGCCGAAGAAGAGGCTCTCCACGCCGGCGGGGGCGTCGGGGTCGGCCAGGAAGCCGATGGCCAGGGTGCCCCACAGGCCGCCGACGAGGTGCACGCCGACGACGTCGAGCGAGTCGTCGTAGCCGAGGCGGTACTTCAGGCCGACGGCGAGGGCGCACAGCGCGCCGGCGATGACGCCCACGATGATCGCGCCGACCGGCGAGACGGCGGAGCAGGCGGGGGTGATGGCGACCAGGCCCGCGACGGCGCCGGAGGCGGCACCCAGCGAGGTGGCGTGGCCGTCGCGCAGCTTCTCGGTGACCAGCCAGCCGAGGACGGCGGCGCCGGTGGCGGCGAGGGTGTTGACCCAGACGACGGCGGCGGTGTTGTTGGCCGCGAGCGCGGAGCCGGCGTTGAAGCCGAACCAGCCGAACCACAGCAGGCCGGCGCCGAGCATGACCAGCGGCAGGTTGTGCGGGCGCATCGCCTCGCGGCCGAAGCCGCGCCGCTTGCCGAGCACCAGGGCCAGGGCCAGGCCCGCGGCGCCGGCGTTGATGTGCACCGCGGTGCCGCCGGCGAAGTCGATGGCGGCCAGGTCGTTCGCGATCCAGCCGCCGGTGTGGGTGACCACGCCGTCGTCGTCGGTGAGGGTGAAGTCGAAGACCCAGTGCGCGACCGGGAAGTAGACGACGGTGGCCCAGATGCCGGCGAAGACCATCCAGGAGCCGAACTTCGCCCGGTCGGCGATGGCGCCGGAGATCAGGGCGACGGTGATGATCGCGAAGACCGCCTGGAAGCCGACGAAGGCCATCGAGGGCAGGCCGCCGGCCTCGCTGGTGGTGTCCTCCATCAGGCCCTTGAGGCCGAAGAACTCGCCGGGGTCGCCGAGCAGGCCCAGGCCGACGTCGTCGCCGAACGCGAACGAGTAGCCGTAGAGCACCCAGAGCACCGTGATCAGGGCGAGGGCGCCGAAGCTCATCATCATCATGTTGAGGACGCTCTTCGCGCGGACCATGCCGCCGTAGAAGAGCGCCAGGCCAGGGGTCATCAGCAGCACGAGGGCCGCGCTGGTGAGGATCCAGGCGGTGTCGCCGGTGTTGACCACGGCAACCTCCTGAGGTGGGTCGTGGGCCGTCGGCCGCAACGAGGACGGGCCCCGGCGGGCCGGGGTCGGGGCGGGTCGCGGTCGCTGCCCTCCCTGGCGGCGACGCGGCGTTCACGGTGCCGGGGCGGTGTTTCCGGGGACGTCGTCGCCGCGTTTCCGGGCGGTGAACTCCCGTTCGCGTGTCCCGCACCCGTGTGACGGCCGTGTTGCGCGCCCCACGGGGAGGTGGGACCGGGCGGACCTGCGAGGGCGGTGCACCTGCAAGCGATGTGCAATAAGGTGCCCGTCGGGTCGGCACCGGGCCGGTCCTCTCAGCCTGCGGAGGTCCGCGTGCACGTCCCCGACGGGTTCCTCGACGTCCCGACGTCGGTGGCCACCGGCGCCGTGGCCGCCGGGACCGTGGCCCTCGCCCTGCGCGGCGCGCGCCGCGAGCTCGACGAGCGCACCGCTCCCCTGGCCGGCCTCACGGCCGCCTTCGTCTTCGCCGTCCAGATGGTCAACTTCCCGGTCGGCGCCGGCACCAGCGGCCACCTGATCGGCGGCGCGCTCACCGCCGTGCTGGTCGGGCCGTGGACGGCGGTGCTCTGCATGACCGTCGTCCTGCTGGTCCAGGCCGTCCTGTTCGCCGACGGCGGGCTCACCGCCCTCGGCACGAACGTGACGCTCATGGGCCTGGTGGCGGTGGCCGCCGGCTACGGCGTCTTCCGGCTGCTCGTGCGGCTGCTGCCGCGCACGCGCTCCGGGGTGCTCGGCGCCGCGGGCGCCGGCGCCTTCCTGTCGGTGCCGGCCGCGGCGCTGGCCTTCGTCGGGCTGTTCGCCGCCGGCGGGGTCGCCGACGTCCCGCTCGGCACGGTGCTCGCCGCCATGGGCGGGATCCACCTGCTCATCGGCATCGGCGAGGCCGTCATCACCGTCGCCGTGCTCACCGCGGTGCTGTCGGTGCGGCCGGACCTGGTGCACGGCGCCCGGCACCTGCGCCGCCCCGCCGACCTCGCCACCCGCCCGGGCCTGCGCGCCGAGGGGGCCCTCCGATGAGCGGCCCTGCGACGAGCGGCACCGCGACGAGCGGCACCGTGACGAGGAGCCGGCGCGCGTTCTGGATCGCCGGCCTCGTGGTCACCCTGCTGGTCGCCGGGTTCGTCAGCTACTACGCGAGCGCGCACCCCGACGGGCTGGAGTGGGCCGCCGGCGAGAGCGGCTTCGCCGACACGGCCCGCGACAGCGCCGTCGCCGGCTCCCCGCTGGCCGACTACGGCGTCGAGGGCGTCGACGACGGCCGGCTGTCGGGCGGGCTGGCCGGCGTCATCGGCGTCGCGGTCACCCTCGTGCTCGCCGGCGGTCTCACGCTGGTGCTGCGCCGCCGCACCGGCACCGCCGACCGGGACTGAGCGTGGGCGCCGGGCACGGCGGCCCGCTCGGCTCGGCCTACGTCGCGCGCGACACCGTCGTCCACCGGCTGCCGGCGCACGTGGCGCTGGTCGCCGTCGTCGCGTTCGCGCTGGTCGTGGTGGCCACGCCGGTGCGGGCGGCCTGGGCGCCGGCCTACGCCGGGTACGCCGTCCTGGTGCTCGGCGCCGCGGCGCTGGCCCGCGTCCCGGCCGGCCGGCTGCTGCGCGGCCTGGCGGTGGAGCTGCCGTTCGTCGTGTTCGCGCTGCTGCTGCCGGTCGTCGCCCGCGGCCCGCGCGTGGACGTGCTCGGGCTGTCGCTGTCGGAGAGCGGGCTGCTCGCCGCCGGCGGCCTGCTGGCCAAGGCGACGCTGTCGGTGCTCGCGGCCACGGTGCTCGCCGCCACCACCACGCCGCAGGACCTGGTCCGCGGGATGCAGCGGCTGCGGCTGCCGGCGGTGCTCGTGCAGATCCTGTCGTTCATGGTCCGCTATGCCGACGTCGTCGCCGGCGAGCTGCGCCGCATGCGGGTGGCGCGGGAGTCGCGCGGCTTCCGCGGCCGCGGCCCCGGCGCGCTGAAGGTCGTCGCCGGCACCGCGGGGGCGCTGTTCGTGCGGTCCTACGAGCGCGGCGAGCGGGTGCACCTCGCGATGCTGTCCCGCGGCGGGGACGGCCGGCTGCCCGCCGGGCCCGCCCTCGCCGTGACCGCGCGCACCTGGCTGACCGGGCTGGCGCTCCCCCTGTCGGCGGCGGCCCTGCTGGCGGCGGGGATGCTCGGGGCGTGAGCACCCCGCCGTCCCTCCTCGTGGAGGACCTGGCCTTCGCCTACCCCGACGGGCACCAGGCGCTGTTCGGTGTCGACCTGCGCCTCGAGCGCGGCGAGCGGGTGGCGCTGCTGGGGCCCAACGGAGCCGGCAAGACGACGTTGGTGCTGCACCTCAACGGCATCCTCGCCGGGGGCCGCGGGCGGGTGAGCGTGGCCGGGCTGCCGGTGGAGAAGCGGAACCTGCCGGAGGTCCGCCGCCGGGTCGGCATCGTGTTCCAGGACCCCGACGACCAGCTGTTCATGCCGACCGTCGGCGAGGACGTCGCCTTCGGCCCGCGCAACCTGGGCCTGCCCGAGCCGGAGGTGGCCGCACGGGTGGCCGCGGCGCTGGAGCAGGTGGGCATGGCCGGGTCGGCCGACCGCCCGCCGCACCACCTGTCGTTCGGCCAGCGCCGCCGGGTCGCCGTCGCCACCGTGCTGTCGATGCACCCGGAGGTGCTCGTGCTCGACGAGCCCTCCTCCAACCTCGACCCGGCCGGGCGGCGCGAGCTCGCCGAGGTCCTCACCGGCCTGCCGGTGACGATGCTGATGGTCACCCACGACCTGCCCTACGCGCTGCAGCTGTGCCCGCGCTCGGTGGTGCTCGACGGCGGCGTCGTGGTCGCCGACGGCCCGACCCGCGAGGTGCTCGCCGACGCCGACCTGCTGGCCGCGCACCGGCTCGAGCTGCCCTACGGGTTCGACCCCTCGCGGGCCTGAGCCCCCGGCGGCCTCAGTCGGCGCCGCCGACGAGGCCCTCGGCGAAGGCCTCCGGCTCGAACGGCGCGAGGTCGTCGGCGCCCTCGCCCAGCCCGATGAGCTTCACCGGGATGCCGAGCTCGCGCTGCACGGAGACGACGATGCCGCCCTTCGCGGTGCCGTCGAGCTTGGTGAGCACGACGCCGGTGACGTCGACGGCCTGCGTGAACACCCGCGCCTGCACGATGCCGTTCTGGCCGGTGGTGGCGTCGAGGACCAGCAGCGTCTCGGTGACGGGGCTGACCTTCTCCACGACCCGCTTGATCTTGCCGAGCTCGTCCATCAGGCCGGACTTGGTGTGCAACCGGCCGGCGGTGTCGACGACGACGGTGTCGACCTCGGCCTCCACGCCGGTGCGCGCCGCCTCGAACGCCACCGACGCCGGGTCGGCGCCCTCGCGGCCGCGCACGGTCATCACGCCCACGCGCTCGCCCCAGGTCTCGAGCTGGTCGGCGGCCGCGGCGCGGAAGGTGTCGGCGGCGCCCAGGACGACGCTGCGGCCGTCGCCGACGAGCACGCGGGCGATCTTGCCGACCGTCGTCGTCTTGCCGGCGCCGTTGACCCCGACCACGAGGAGCACGCCGGGGCGGCCCTCGCGGCGGTCGGTGCCGAGCGTGCGGTCGAGGTCGGGGCCGAGGACGGCGGTGAGCTCGCGGACCAGCAGCGCGCGCAGGTCGGCCGGGGTCGCGGTGGCCAGCACCATCGACTGGGTGCGCAGCCGCTCGACGATCTGGGTGGTCGCGGCGACGCCGACGTCGGCGGCCAGGAGGGTCTCCTCGACCTCCTCCCAGTCGTCCTCGGTGAGCCGCTCGCGGGCGAGCACGGTGAGCAGGCCGCGGCCGAGGGAGGACTGGGAGCGGGCCAGCCGCGAGCGCAGCCGCACCAGCCGGCCGGCCGACGGCGGCGGGGTCTCGAAGACGAGGCCCGGCTCCGGGACGGCGGGCGGCAGGTCGACCGTGGGCGGCGCCTCGGGCGCGACGGCGTCGGGCTCGGCCGGCGCGAGGCCCAGCCCGGACGCCGTGGCCCCGGCCGGGCGGTCCTCCGGGGGCGCCGGCGGCGCGGCGGGCGGCCGCGGGCGGGTGAGCGTCGTGCCCGCGACGGCGTCGTCGTCGAGCCGGGTGGTGCGGCGGCCCCGGCCGACCAGCAGGCCCACCCCGGCGACCAGGGCCACGAGGACGATCGCGATCGCGATCAGCACGAACTCCATGCCGCCCAGTCTCCCAGCCGCCGCACGGCGGGCTCTGGGCGGAACCCGGGTGCGTGGAGCACGCTGGGCGGCGTGACGTTCCCCGCGGGAGACAGCCCCGCCCTGCTGCTCGGGCCGCTGCTGCGCCACGTCGACCCGGTGTCGGCCACGGTGTGGGTGGAGACCGACCGGCCCTGCACCGTCGACGTCCTCGGCCGCACCGCGCGCACCTTCCGCGTGGGCGGCCACTGGTACGCGCTCGTCGTCGTCGAGGGCCTGGAGCCCGGCAGCACCACCCCCTACGAGGTCCGCCTGTCCGCCGACGGCACCGACGGCGTGCGGGTGTGGCCCGAGGAGAGCTCCCCGTTCCCGCCCAGCCGGATCCGCACCCCCGGCCGGCCCGGCCCGTTCCGGCTGGCCTTCGGCTCCTGCCGCTACGCCGCGCCCAGCACCGTCGACCTCGGCGAGGGCATCCCGCCCGACGCGCTCGACGCCTACGCCCAGCGGGTGGCCGACCTCCCCGAGGAGCAGTGGCCCGATGCGCTGGTGCTGCTCGGCGACCAGGTCTACGCCGACGAGCTGACCTCGGCCACGCGCGCCTGGCTCACCGTCCACCGCGGCGAGCCGGTGCCCGAGGACGCGCAGGTGCGCGACCGCGAGGAGTACACGCGGCTGTACGCCGAGTCCTGGATGGACCCGCAGGTGCGCTGGCTGCTGTCGACGATCCCGTCGTCGATGGTCTTCGACGACCACGAGATGATCGACGACTGGAACACCTCGGCGGCGTGGCGGCGGCAGGTGACGGCCACCGACTGGTGGGCCGAGCGGATCACCGGCGGGCTGGTCAGCTACTGGGTGCACCAGCACCTGGGCAACCTCAGCCCGGCCGAGCTCGCCGCCGACCGCACCTGGCAGGCGGTGCTCGCCCTGCCCGAGGGCACCGACGCCGAGCCGCTGCTGCGCGAGATGGCCGTCGCCGCCGACCGCGAGCCTCGGACGGTGCGCTGGAGCTACGTGCGCCACTGGGGCGACGCGCGGCTGGTCATGGTCGACAGCCGGGCCGGCCGGGTCCTCGACGAGCAGGGCCGCCGCATGGTCGACGACGACGAGTTCGCCTGGATCGAGGACCAGATGCGGCAGGCCGTCGCCGACGGCGTCGACCACCTGCTGGTCGGCACCTCGCTGCCGTGGCTGCTCCCCCACGCCATCGACTCGATCGAGCGGGTGGACGAGGCGGTCGCCGTCCGGCACGAGGGCCGCTGGCGGGGGAAGGCCGCCGAGGCGGTGCGCCAGGCCGCCGACCTGGAGCACTGGGCCGCCTTCGGGCACAGCTTCGACCGGCTCGCGGCCGCGCTGCTCGCCGTCGCCCGCGGGGAGCACGGCCGCGCCCCGGCGACCGCGCTGGTGCTCTCCGGCGACGTCCACCACGCCTACGCCGCCGAGGTCGTCTCCCCCGGCGGGCTGACCGGCCGGGTGCACCAGCTGACCGTCTCCCCGCTGCACAACCAGGCGCCGCACCCCATCCGCGTCGGGTTCCGGATCGGCTGGAGCCGGTGGGCGCGGCGGTTCACCGCCGCGGTCGCGCGGGCGGCGCGGGTGCGGCCGCCGTCGGTGGAGTGGGCCAAGGCGGCGGGCCCGTTCTTCGGCAACCAGGTCGGCGAGCTGGTGCTCGAGGGCCGGCAGGCGCGCTTCGTGCTGCACGTGAGCGACCACCGCCCCGACGGCGAGGAGTGCCTGCAGCAGGTGCTCGACCTGCCGCTGGCCGACCCGGTCCCGGCGACGGTGCCCGCGCAGGGGTGACAGGCTGACGGGGTGACCGACCCCTCCGGCGTGAAGCCCGCCCCCGGTCCCGACCAGCCGCCCATCCCGGTGCGGCTGGTCACCTTCAACACCCACCACGGGGTGGGCGACGACCGCCGGCACGACCTGCCGCGGCTGGCCAAGGTGCTGGCCGCCGCCGACGCCGACGTCATCTGCCTGCAGGAGGTGGACCGGCACTTCGGCGACCGCAGCGAGGACGTCGACCAGGCGCTGCTGCTGTCCCGCGCGCTGGACATGCAGCTGGCGTGGGGCCCGGCGATCGACGAGGAGCGGCCGGGCGACGCCCCGCGCCGCCAGTACGGCAACGCGCTGCTGTCGCGGCTGCCGATCCTGATCAGCGACGTGCACCCGCTGCCGGGCACCGGCGAGCCGCGCAGCGCCCTGCGCACGCTGGTCGAGCTCGACGGCGGCGCGCTGTGGGTGACCACCACGCACCTGACCACCCGGTCGGCCGAGGAGCGGGCCCGGCAGGTGCAGCTGCTGCGCGACCTGCACACCGACTCGATGGAGACCGGCGTGGTGGTCGGCGACCTCAACGCCGCCCCGGACGCGCCCGAGCTGTCGGCGCTGCGGGCCGACTTCTCCGACGCGTGGACCCTCGCCGGCGACCGCGACGACCAGGCCCGCTGGCGGTTCTGGCAGCGCGACGAGGGCCACACCCACCCGGCGCGCGCGCCGCACGTGCGCATCGACCAGGTGTGGGTGACCCCGGGCATCCAGGTGGCCGCGGCCCGCGTGCTCGACGGCGCCGGCGCCTCGGACCACCTGCCGCTCGTGGTCGACCTGCTGGTCCCGTCCGGCGTCTGAGGCCAGGCATGGGAAGCTGTCCGCACGTTCTCGCGCCCGGGACGTGCGAACAGCTTCCTATGCCTGGGCCGGGTCGGGCTCGCGCAGCCGCTGGCTGATGACGCCGGTGATGCCGTCGCCGCGCATGCTCACGCCGTAGAGCGCGTCGGCGATCTCCATCGTGCGCTTCTGGTGGGTGATCACGATGAGCTGCGACGTCGCCCGCAGCTGCTCGACCAGGGTGAGCAGCCGGCCCAGGTTGACGTCGTCGAGCGCCGCCTCCACCTCGTCGAGCACGTAGAACGGCGAGGGCCGCGCCCGGAAGATGGCCACGAGCAGCGCGACGGCGGTCAGCGAGCGCTCGCCGCCGGACAGCAGCGACAGCCGCTTGACCTTCTTGCCGGGCGGGCGCGCCTCGATCTCCACGCCGGTGGTGAGCATGTCCTCGGGGTCGGTGAGGACCAGCCGGCCCTGACCGCCGGGGAACAGCGTCGCGAAGACGCCCTCGAACTCGCGGGCGACGTCGGCGAAGGCCGAGGCGAACACGTCGTGGATGCGCCCGTCGACCTCGCGGACGACGGTGAGCAGGTCGCGGCGGGTGGCCTTGAGGTCCTCCAGCTGCGTGGCGAGGAAGGTGTGCCGCTCCTCCAGGGCCGCGAACTCCTCCAGCGCCAGCGGGTTGACCCGGCCGAGCGTGACCAGGTCGCGCTCGGCCTGCGCGGCGCGGCGCTCCTGGATGGCGCGGTCGTAGGGCACCGGCCCGGGCGCGGGCTCCCCCGCCGCCTCCGCGGCGGCGAGCCGGGCGGGCGAGGGCGGCACCGGAGCGGCCGGGCCGTACTCGGCGACCAGCGTGGGCAGGTCGACGCCGAACTCCTCGGCGGCCCGCCCCTCCAGGGCCTCGATGCGCAGCCGCTGCTCGGCGCGGGCCACCTCGTCGCGGTGCACCTCGTCGGTCAGCCGCTCGAGCTCGGCGGTGGCCGCGCGGACGCGGGTGCGCACCTCGAGCAGCTCGGCCTCGCGGGCGCTGCGCTGCCGGGCCAGCTCGTCGCGCTCGGCGGCCGCGCGGGCCAGCGACGTCGCCAGGGCGGTGAGGGCGTCCTCCGCGCCGGCGCGCACGCGGGTGGCGACCTCGGCGCCCCGCCGGCGCGCCAGGGCGGCCGCGGCGGCGCGCTCGCGGGCGGCGCGCTCCTGCCGGGCCTGCCGGCGCAGCGCCTCGGCGCGACCCGACAGCGCCCGGGCGCGCTCCTCGGCGGTGCGGACGGCCAGCCGGGCCTCGGTCTCGGCCTGCCGGGCGGCGGCGACCTCCAGCCGCAGCCGGTCGCGCTGCCCTGGGTCGGGCTCCTCGGCCGCGGGCGCCGCCTCGGCCTCGGCCAGCCGGGCCTCGAGCTCGGCGAGCCCGGTGGCCGACTCCTCGAGCGCCCGCTCGGCGCGCCGCCGGGCCGCGTCGGAGCGGTCGGCCTCGGCGGCGGCCGAGCGCGCGGCGGCGCCCAGCTCGGCCAGCTCGGCGGCCAGCTTCGACCGGGTGCGGTCGGCGGCCCGGCGGGCGGCCTGCGCGGCCTCGACGTCGGCCGAGCGGGCCTGCGCGGCCTCCCGGGCGGCGGCCAGCCGTGCGGCGAGGTCGGCGGCGCGGGCGGCCGCGGCAGTGTGCTCGCGCTCGGCCTCGTCGACCCGCGCACGCACCTCCAGGCCCGACGGCGCCTCGGCAGCGCCGCCGGAGGCGCGGTCGGCGGCGACCAGGTCGCCGTCGACGGTGACCGCGCGGACGGTCGGGTGGGCCCCGACGAGCGCGGCCGCGGCCCCCAGGGTCGGGACGACCACGACGCCGTGCAGCGCCCGGGCCAGGGCCGGCCGCAGGTCGCCGGGCGCCTCGACGAGGTCGACCGCCCAGCGCAGGCCCTCGGGCAGCGCGGGCTCCCCGGCGCGCGACGGGGCGGCCGGGCCGCCGCTGACCAGCAGCGCGGCCCGGCCGCCGCCGACGTCGCGCAGGTGCGCCAGCGCGTCGGCGGCGCCGGTGACCCCGGCGACGGCGACGGCCTCGGCCAGCCCGCCGAGCGCCGCGGCCAGGGCCACCTCGGCGCCCGGGGCGACGGTGATCCGCTCGGCGACCGGCCCGAGCACGCCGGCCAGCGCGCCGGAGGTCCCGGCGGCGAGCACGGCGGCGGCGCCGTCGGCCGGGGCGAGGCCCTGCGCGAGCGTGTCGCGGCGGGCAGCCCAGGAGGCGCGGTCGCGCTCGGCGGCCCGCTCGGCGTCGGCCAGCTCGGTGACCGCGCGGGCCGCGGCGGTCCGGGCGGCGACGGCGTCGGCGTGCGCGGTGACCAGCGCGACGTCCTCGTCGTCGGCGTCGCCGGTGCCGGCGCGGCGCTCGTCGAGCCGGGCTTGGGCGGCATCGGCGCGGGCGGCGGCCTCCGCGGCGGCCTGCCCCAGCCGCTGCGCCTCGGCCTGCCCGGCGGCGGCCCGGGAGCGGGCGGCGGCGACCTTCCCCGACAGGCGGGCCAGGCCCTCGCGGCGGTCGGCGATCGCCCGGGTGGCCACGACCCAGGCGCGCTCCTCGGCCGCGAGCGCCTCCTCCAGCTCCGTGCGGGCGGCGACGGCGGCCGACAGGCGGCCGCGCTCGGCCGCGAGGCCGGCGGCCAGCTCGGCCTCGGTCGCGTCGACGCGGTCGGCCTCGGCCTCGAGCTGCTCGGGGTCGCGACCGCCGGTGCCGCCGGGGACGGGGGCCGAGAGGTGCCGGGAGCGCTCGGCGGCCAGCGAGGCGATGCCGCGGAAGCGCTCGGTCAGCGCGGACAGCCGGTACCAGGTGTCCTGCGCGGCGCCCAGGCGCGGGGCGTCGGCGGCCTGGGCGGCGTCGAGGTCCGCCTCCCGGCGCGCGACGCCGGCGAGCTCGGCCTCGACGACGGCGCGGCGGGCACGGGCCGCGGCCTCGTCGGCGACGTCCTTGTCGAGCGCGTCGCGCAGGCCCACCAGGTCGTCGGCGAGCAGCCGCAGGCGCGCGTCGCGCAGGTCGGCCTGCACGCCGGCGGCACGGCGGGCCACCTCGGCCTGGCGCCCGAGCGGCTTGAGCTGGCGGCGCAGCTCGGCGGTGAGGTCGGCCAGCCGGTCGAGGTTGGCCTGCATCCCGTCGAGCTTGCGGAGCGCCTTCTCCTTGCGCTTGCGGTGCTTGAGGACGCCGGCGGCCTCCTCGATGAAGGCCCGGCGGTCCTCGGGGCGGCCGGAGAGGACGGCGTCGAGCTGGCCCTGGCCGACGATGACGTGCATCTCGCGGCCGATGCCGGCGTCGCTGAGCAGCTCCTGCACGTCGAGCAGGCGCACCTTGTCGCCGTTGATCTCGTACTCGCTCTCGCCGGAGCGGTACATGCGGCGGGTGACCGACACCTCGGTGTAGTCGATCGGCAGGGCGCCGTCGGCGTTGTCGATGGTGAGCGTCACCTCCGCGCGGCCGAGCGCGGAGCGCCCGGCGGTGCCGGCGAAGATGACGTCCTCCATCTTGCCGCCGCGCAGGGACTTCGCGCCCTGCTCGCCGAGCACCCAGGCGATGGCGTCCACGACGTTGGACTTGCCCGAGCCGTTCGGCCCGACGACGGCGGTGATGCCCGGCTCCAGGCGCAGCGTCGTCGCGGACGCGAAGGACTTGAAGCCCTTGAGCGTCAGGCTCGACAGGTGCACGGGAGGGAGGCTCTCACCCGGCGGCGGATCCGCGCGCCGGGTGGTGGTGCAGGTGTTACGCGAGCGCCGGCGCGGTGGTGTCGCCGGCCATGCTCAGCAGCTCGGAGGCGATGACGGCGTCGCGGGCGGCGTCGCGCTGGGCGCGCAGCTCGCCGAGCTCCTGCTCCAGGCGGCGCACCTTCGCGCGCAGCGCCGCGTTCTCCTCGAGTACGCGGAGCTCCGCGGGCGACACGACGGAACCGAACAGGGCCTTGGCCATGGCGACAGCGGCCTTTCGACAGCGGGAGGGGTGCCCGCCGCCCCGGGAAGTCGGTCGGCGCGGGCTCGGTGCCTCCAGGGTGACAGCACCCGACACGCAGGTCAACGGCCACACTGGACACCTCCCGTGTCGGGTGGATGTCGTCTTCGTCACGCCGTGGTGAAGCCCTGTCCCCCCTGCACCGCGCGGTCCTCGGACACCACGCCGGTGACCGAACCGGGCGCGCGCGGCCCGTCGAGCGCGGCGACGACGGCCCGGACGTCGTCGGCCGGCCCCTCCAGCTCGACCTCGACGCGCCCGTCGGGGAGGTTGCGCGCGGACCCCGCCAGCCCCGCCGCGTCGGCCAGGCCGCGGACGAACCAGCGGTAGCCGACGCCCTGCACGGTGCCGCTGACCAGCACGCGCACCCGCACGTCCGGGCTCACGACCGCCTCGCGCGCGGGCGCGGCTGGCACTGCGGGCAGCTGTAGCTCGAGCGGTTCATGAACGACTCCCGGATGATCGCCGTCCCGCAGCGCGGGCAGGGCCGGTCGAGCTGGCCGTAGACGGCGAGGAAACGGGAGAAGTAGCCGCTCTGCCCGTTGACGTCGACGTAGAGCGAGTCGAAGGACGTGCCGCCCTGGGCCAGCGCCTCGCCGAGCACGCTGCGCACGCCGTCGAGCAGGTCGCCGACCTGGGCGCGGGTCAGCCGGTCGGTGGGCCGCGCGCCGTGCAGCCGGGCCCGCCACAGCGACTCGTCGGCGTAGATGTTGCCGACGCCGCCGATCAGCGTCTGGTCCAGCAGCGCCCGCTTGACCTCGGTCCGCCGCCGGCGCAGCGCCGCGCTGAAGCCGGCCTCGTCGAAGGAGGGGTCCAGCGGGTCGATGGCGATGTGCGCGAGGCGCGACGGGATCCGCTCGGCTGCGTCCTCACCCGCCCCACCGCCCCCGGCGCACTCCTCCACCGCCAGCCCCCCGAACGTGCGCTGGTCGACGAAGCGCAGCTCGCGCCCGCCGTCGGTGAAGGTGAACCGGGCGCGCAGGTGCGTCTCGTCGGGCTGGCTGCGCTTCTCGACGAGCAGCTGCCCGCTCATGCCGAGGTGGGCGACCACCGCCCGGCCGGAGGGGGCGCCGTCGGGCTCGGTGAGCGGCAACCACAGGTACTTGCCGCGGCGGTGCGCGGCGGCGACGGTGCGGCCGGTCACGGCCCCGACGAAGTGCTCGGCGCCCTCGAGGTGCCGGCGGACGGCGCGCGGGTGGTGCACCTCGACCGTGGCCACGGTGCGGCCGGCGACCCAGCGCTCGAGACCGCGCCGGACCACCTCGACCTCGGGCAGCTCGGGCACGGGGGCTACTCCGCGGGTGGCGCGACCGGGCCGGCCGCCGGGTCCGCCGCGGGGCCCTCGCTGGAGACGGCCTGCCAGGCGGCCTCGGCGGCCTCCTGCTCGGCGGCCTTCTTGGTGCGGCCGCTGCCGGTGCCCCGGAGGACGCCGGCCAGCGACACCGACGCGGTGAACGTCTTGGCGTGCGGCGGGCCCTCGTCGGTGACGTCGTAGACCGGGGCGCCGAGGCCCCGGGCGGCACCGAGCTCCTGCAGGCTGGTCTTCCAGTCCAGGCCCGCGCCGCGCTTGGCCGACTCGACCAGCAGCGGGTCGAACAGCCGGTGCACGATCGCCGCCGCGGCGTCGAGGCCGAGACCCAGGTGGATGGCGCCGATCAGCGCCTCGAGCGCGTCGGCGAGGATCGAGTCCTTCTCCCGGCCCCCGGTGGTCTCCTCGCCGCGGCCCAGCAGCAGGTGCGGGCCGAGGCCGCCGGCGCCGAGCCGCCGGGCGACGCCGGCCAGCGAGGTCATGTTGACCACCGACGCCCGCAGCTTCGCCAGCCGGCCCTCGGGCAGGTCGGGCTGGCTGCGGTAGAGCTCGTCGGTGACGACCAGGCCGAGCACGGCGTCGCCGAGGAACTCCAGGCGCTCGTTGGTCGGCAGGCCGCCGTTCTCGTAGGCCCAGGAGCGGTGGGTCAGCGCCAACGCCAGCAGGCCGCCGGGCAGCTCGACGCGGAGTGCGTCGAGCAGCCAGGCGGCTGCTCGGTCGGCGTGCGCCTGACCCGCCGGCGACCCGCCCTCGGGGACCACCGGCGTGCGGGCGGCGCTGCCCACGGACGCCGTCGTCAGACGGAGAGGACCTGGCGGCCGGCGTGCTGGCCGCAGTTCGGGCAGGCCTGGTGCGGCGGCTTGAGCTGACCGCAGGCGCGGTTCGGGCAGGGGCTGAGCGTGGGGGCGCTCGCCTTCCACTGCGACCGGCGGGCGCGGGTGTTGGCGCGGGACATCTTCCGCTTCGGGACGGCCACGGTCAGTTCTCCTCAGGGTCGTCCGGACGGTCGGTGACCGCTCCGGTGGTGAGTCGGCCGGCGAGGCCGGCCCAGCGGGGGTCGACCAGCTCGTGCGAGTGGTCGGCCGGGAGGTCGTCGATGCGCTGGCCGCAGCCGGAGCACAGGCCCGCGCAGTCGTCGGTGCAGGTGGGCGAGAGCGGGAGGGCCAGGACGACGGTGTCGCGGACCATCGGCTCGAGGTCGATGCGCTCGCCCTCGACGAGGCGGACCTCGTCCTCCTCGCTCGTGGCCTCGGTGGTGCTGCCCGGGTAGGCGTAGAGCTCCTGGACGTCGAGCTGGAGCGAGTCGTGGACCGGCTCGAGGCAGCGGGCGCACTGGCCCTCGACCGGGACCTCGACGTCGCCGGAGACCAGCACGCCCTCCATCACCGACTCCAGGCGCAGGCGCAGGTGAACCGGGGCGCCCTCGGGGACGCCGACGAGCTCGAGCCGCCAGCCGTCGGGCGCGGGGACCGTCCGGTCGAGCTCCTGCATGGAGCCCGCCCGGCGGCCGAGCTCGCGCAGCTCCACGGCCCAGGGGTTGGCGGCGGGACGCCGGGCGTCGGGGCTCGCGGCGCCGGGGCGGCGGGATGGGGCGGCAGGCATGTCGGTACTCGCGGTCGTCAGGAGGAGGGGATCCGGTCCGGGGAGGTCACCGGTGGACCAGCAACCGAGACTACCCGATCCTGCCGGGGTGCCGTCCGGCCCCGCTCAGTCGCGCAGGGTCTCCCGGGCCTTCTCCACCGAGCGCAGCATCCGCTCGAGGGTCGAGCCGAAGTCGGCGAGGCGGGTGTCGACGTACTCGTCGACCTCCGTGCGCATGCGGGTGACCTCCGCGACGGTCTGCGCGCCGAGCTCGTCGGAGCGGGCGACGGCGCCGCGGTAGACCTCGGTCTCGGTGACCAGGCGCTCGTGCTCGGCCTGCGCGACGGCGAGCAGCTCCGCCTGCTGGGCCTCGGCGTCGGCCAGCACCGCCGCGTGGTGGTCGCGGGCCTCGGCCAGCAGCCGGTCGGCCTCGGCCTCGGCCTGCTCGAGCAGCTCGTCGGCCTCGGCCTGCGCGCGGGCGAGCAGCTCGTCGCGCTGGCGGCGGGCCGTGCCGAGGATCTCCTCGCGCTGGCGGCGGGCGCCGGCGACGAGCCGGTCGGCCTCCTCGCGGGTGCGGCCGGTCAGCTGCTCGGCCTCGGCCTGCGCCTGCTCGAGGATCTCGGTGCGCTGCTCGACGATCGCGCCGGCGGCGTGCACCTCGTCGGGCAGGTTCTCCCGCAGGTCGTCGAGCAGGTCGAGCAGCTGGTCGCGCGGCAGGATGCACGAGCCCGACATGGGCACGCTGCGCGCGTTCTCGATCAGCCGGCTGAGCTCGTCGACGGTCTCGTAGAGCCGGTAGACGACCTCGGTCACGCCGAACCGTCCCGCTTGGCGAGCAGCCGGTCGAGGACGGCCTTGGGGACCAGCCGGGACACGTCGCCGCCGAAGGTGGCGATCTGCTTCACCAGGCTGGAGGACAGGTGCCCGACCTGCGGGGCGGTGGGCACGAACAGCGTCTCGATGCCCGCGAGCTCGCGGTTCATCTGCGCCATCTGCAGCTCGTACTCGAAGTCGCCGACCGCCCGCAGCCCCTTGACCACCACGGGGATGTCGTGGCTGCGGCAGTAGTCGACGAGCAGCCCGCTGAAGCTGTCGACGACGACGTTGGGCAGGTCGGCGACCGCCTCGCGCAGCAGCTCCATGCGCTCGTCGACGCTGAACAGGCCGGCCTTGCCGGGGTTCACCAGCACGGCGACCACCAGCTCGTCGTACAGCCCGGCGGCCCGCGCGATCACGTCGACGTGGCCGTTGGTGACCGGGTCGAAGGACCCGGGACACACCGCTCGCCTCACGGGAGGCGACCGTACCGGAGCAACGCCTCTCCGTAGCGGCGGTCGCGGATCCCGGTGAGCGGTGTCGGCCACTCCCACGGCTCCTCGCGGGAGGACCGCTCGACGACGACCACCGCCCCGGGCGCCAGCCACTCCCCCGTGACCAGCGCACCGAGGACGCCGAGCACCTCCGGGACCGGGACGGCGTAGGGCGGGTCGGCGAGCACGAGGTCGAAGCGGGCCGGCGGCGCGCCGCCGACGACGGTGGGCACCGAGCCCGCCACCACCCGCGCGCCGGGCAGCCCGACGGCGGCGACGTTGGCGCGCAGCACCGGCAGCACCCGCGGCCCGTTCTCGACCAGCACCACCGACGCGGCCCCGCGGGAGAGCGCCTCGAGGCCCAGCGCGCCCGACCCGGCGTAGAGGTCGAGGACGGTGGCGCCGTCGAGGTCGAGCAGCGTGCCGAGGCTGTTGAACAGGCCCTCGCGGGCGCGGTCGCCGGTGGGCCGGACGCCGCTCGGCGGCACCGTCAGCCGCCGCCCGCCGGCCGCCCCGGAGATCAGGCGCGTCATGCCTTCTCGAGGTACTCGGCGCGCTCGTCGGTGGCCAGCGCCGCCACCTCCATCGCCAGGCCCGGGTGGTCGGCCAGGCCGCGGTCGGTGGCCAGCAGCGCGGTGGCCTCGGTGCGCGCGGCGGCGATGAGCTCCTCGTCCTCCAGCAGCGAGAGCATCCGGATGCCGGAGCGGCGGCCGGACTGCGCGGCGCCCAGCACGTCGCCCTCGCGGCGGGTCTCGAGGTCCAGGCGGGCGAGCTCGAACCCGTCGGAGGTGCCGGCGACGGCGGCCAGCCGCTGCCCGGTCGACGTCGTCTCACGGGCCTCGGTGACCAGCAGGCACAGCCCGCGGTGCCTGCCGCGGGCGACGCGGCCGCGCAGCTGGTGCAGCTGGCTGACGCCGAACCGGTCGGCGTCCATGACGACCATCACCGTGGCGTTGGGCACGTCGACGCCGACCTCGACGACGGTGGTGGCGACGAGCACGTCGACCTCGCGGGCGGCGAAGGCGCGCATCGTCGCCTCCTTGGCCTCCGGCGTCATCCGGCCGTGCAGCACCGCGAGGCGCAGGCCGGCCAGCGCCCCCTCGTCGAGCGCGCGGGCGACGTCGAGGACCGCCAGCGGCGGGCGCCGGTCGGCGTCGCCGCCCTTCGCGTCCCCGGGTGCGCCGTCGGCGTCGTCGGGGGCGTCGGTCTCGTCGTCCCCGGTCTCGTCGTCACCGATCCGCGGGCAGACGACGTACGCCTGCCGGCCGGCGGCGACCTCCTCGCGCAGCCGCTCCCAGGCGCGGTCGAGCCAGGTCGGCTTGTCGGCGACCGGCACCACGGAGCTGGCCACGCCCCCGCGACCGCTGGGCAGCTGGCGCAGGACGGAGGTCTCGAGGTCGCCGTAGACGGTCATGGCCACGGTGCGCGGGATCGGCGTGGCGGTCATGACCAGCACGTGCGGCGGCCGCTCACCCTTGGCGCGCAGCGCGTCGCGCTGCTCGACGCCGAAGCGGTGCTGCTCGTCGACGACGACGAGTCCGAGGTCGGCGAACTCGACGCCCTGCTGCAGCAGCGCGTGGGTGCCGACGACGATGCCGGCGCTGCCGTCGGCGACCGCGGCCCGGGCGGCGCGGCGGGGCGCGGCCTTGAGCGAGCCGGTGAGCAGCACGACCTTGGTGCCCGCGGGGTCGCCGTCGAGCTCGCCGGCGCGGGCGAGCGGGCCCAGCATCGCGGAGATGCTGCGCGCGTGCTGCGCGGCCAGGACCTCGGTGGGCGCCAGCAGCGCCGCCTGCCCGCCGGCGTCGACGACCTGGGCCATCGCCCGCAGCGCCACGACGGTCTTGCCCGACCCGACCTCGCCCTGCAGCAGGCGGTGCATCGGCTGGTCGCGGGACAGCTCGGCGGCCAGCTCCTCCCCCACCTCGCGCTGCCCCTCGGTGAGGGAGAACGGCAGGGCGGCGTCGACGGCGTCGAGCAGCCCGCCGGACCGGCGCGGGCGGGCGGTGCCCGGCTCCAGGGCGGCGGCCCGGCGGCGGGCGGCGAGCACGAGCTGCAGGGTGAGCGCCTCGTCCCACTTGAGCCGGTCCTGGGCGCGCTCGACGTCCTCGGCGGAGGTGGGCCGGTGGACGTCGAGCAGGGCGGCGGCGAGGCTGAGCAGCCCGTGCCGGGAGCGCAGGTCCTCGGGCAGCGGGTCCTCGACGAAGCCGAAGCCGCCGGTGGCGTCGAGCAGCAGCTTCACCGACTTCTGGATCACCCAGCTCGAGACGTCCTTGCTCGCGGGGTAGATCGGGATGAGCGCGCGGGCCCAGTCCTCGTCGTCGTCGCCGGTGATGAGGTGGAAGTCGGGGTGCGCGAACTGCTTGGAGTTGCGGTACTCGCCGACGGTGCCGGCGAACAGCCCCCAGGAGCCCTCCTCGAGCTTCCCGAACTTCCGGTTGAAGAAGACGAGCTGCATCTGCCCGGCGCCGTCGCCGACGGTGACCTCGGTGAGCGTGCCGGGGCGGTTGCGCATCCGCCGGCTGGTGACCTTGCGGACCTGCGCGAGCACGGTGACGCGGTCGCCGACCTGCAGGTCGTCGAGGCGGGCGATCTCGCCGCGGCGGGCGTAGCGGCGCGGGTAGTGGCGGAGCAGGTCGCGCACGGTGCGCAGGTCCAGCGACTCGGCCATGGCCTTGGCCGTCTTCGCGCCGAGCACGCGGGAGAGGTCGGTCTCCAGGGTGACCGCCACGTCACTCCACCCCGATCTGCAACGGGACCGCGGCCCCGCTCTCGTAGCGCACCACCTCGACGGTCGGGTGCGCGGCGGCCAGGTGCGCGCAGGCGGCGTCGCCGAGCGCGGGGTCGGGGCCGACCAGCACGGTGGCCATCTCCCCGCCGGCCGACAGCAGCCGGTCGAGCAGGTCGCAGGCGACGGCGGCGAGGTCGGCGCCGATGACCACGACGTCGCCCTCGGCCGACCCGAGGACGTCGCCCGGGCGGCAGGGGCCCGCGCTGGTCAGCGCCTCCTGCTCGGCGACGGCGACCTCGGCCCAGCGGGTGGCCGCCGCGGCCTCGGCCATGCCGATGACGTCGTCGCCGAACCGGCGGCCGGGGTCGGCGACCGCGACGGCGGCCAGCCCCTGCACCGGGGAGCGGGTGGGCACGACGGCGACGTCGCGGCCGAGCTCGCGGGCGCGCTCGGCGGCGCGGGAGGCGGCCGGCGTGAGCGCCGGGTCGTTCGGGAGCAGCACGACCTCGGCGGCGGCGGAGGCGACCACCTCGGCGAGCACCTGGTCCTCGGTGACGCCGTCGGGACCGCAGG
This sequence comes from Geodermatophilus sp. SYSU D01106, assembly GCF_054049995.1. Classification (NCBI taxonomy): domain Bacteria; kingdom Bacillati; phylum Actinomycetota; class Actinomycetes; order Geodermatophilales; family Geodermatophilaceae; genus Geodermatophilus; species Geodermatophilus sp. SYSU D01106. Next base: position 79,005 of record NZ_JBJGYM010000003.1, read on the forward strand.
TGACCGCCCGCACGCCCTCCCCGGCGAACAGCAGCGCCAGCCCGTCGCCCGGGACGACGGCGACCACCGCGCGCCGCCCGGGCACCGGCTCGGCCGGCCGCACCGGCGCCAGCGGCGTGACGCTGATCCCGTGCGGGCGCCCCGCCTCGATGCCGGCCTCGATGGCCGCGCCGACGTCGGAGGTGTGCACGTGCACGTTCCACTGCCGGCCGGTGGGGGTGTCGACGCCGACGACGACAAGGCTGTCGCCGAGCGCGGCCAGCCGCCGGTGCAGGACGGCGACGGCGGCCTCGTCGGCGTTGGCGAGCAGGTACTGCACCTCGCTGCCCGGGCCCGGCGGCGGCTGGTGCGGGACGTGGCCGTGCCCGTGCCCGCCCCGCTGCGGGCGGCGGTGCAGCGGCGGGCGGGCGGGCTCGACGCCGGTCACCGTGGTGACCAGCGCGTCGAGGACCAGGCTCAGGCCCGCGCCGCCGGCGTCGACCACGCCCGCGGTGCGCAGCACGTCGAGCTGGCCGGGGGTGGCCTCCAGCGCCGCGCGGGCGCCGTCGGCGGCGGCGGTGACGACGTCGGCCAGGGCGGTGCCGCCCGCGGTGACGGCGGCGCACGCGGCCTCGGCGCCGGCCCGGGCGACGGTGAGGAAGGTGCCCTCCTCGGGGTCGGCCACCGCCGAGTAGGCGCCGTCGGCGGCCTGCTGGAGGGCTGCGGCCAGCGCCGGGCCGTCGGCGGGACCGGCACCGGCGAGGGAGTCGGACAGGCCGCGCAGCAGCTGGGCGAGGATCGTGCCGCTGTTGCCGCGGGCGCCGAGCACAGCGCCCCGCGACAGCGCCGTCCAGGCGGACTCGGCGGGCCCCGCGGCCTCCAGCGCCGCGACCGCGGCCTGCGCGGTCAGCAGCAGGTTGGTGCCGGTGTCGCCGTCGGGCACCGGGAAGACGTTGAGCTCGTCGATGCGGTCGCGGGCCCCGGACAGCGCGGCGACCGCGGTGCGGCACCACTGACCGACCGCGGCGTCGTCGAGCGCCTGCAGCACGGGCGGAGGGTACCCACGGACGACGACGGTCCCGTTCCCCGCGACGGCGGTCCCGGGCCTCGGCGACACCGTCGCGCCGGACCGGTTAGGATGGTCGACGGTCTAGCGGTCGCCGTCGGTGCGCCGCCGTCTTTCGAACGATTCTCTGGGAGTGATCCACCGTGGCTGCCGTGTGCGATGTCTGTGGCAAGGGGCCCGGTTTCGGTATGTCGGTGTCGCACTCGCACCGCCGCACGCCGCGCCGTTGGAACCCGAACATCCAGTCGGTGCGGGCGCTCGTCGCCCCCGGCAACCGCAAGCGGATCAACGCCTGCACCTCGTGCATCCGCGCGGGCAAGGTCGTCCGCGCCTGATCGCGCCGCCCCCGTGAGGGGGTGAGGGTCCGACCGAGGACCCCGGAGGTCCCCGACCTCCGGGGTCCTTCGTCGTCCCTGCGGTCAGCCGATCCCGCGCGCCCGCGCCGCGGCGACCACCAGGTCGACGACGGTGCCCGGCGGCAGCGCCGTCCCGTCGACGACGAGGTGGTAGTGCCGGACGGCGGCCGGGTCGCAGCGGTAGAAGTGCCGCACGTAGGCCTCGCGGGTGGTGTCGTTGGCCTGCATCTCCCGCCGGGTCTCCTCCTCCGGCCGGCCGTAGCGCTCCACCGCCGCCCGCAGCCGCGCCTCCGGCGGCCCGTCGAGGCGCACGTGCAGCGCGTCGGGCCGGTCCCGCAGCACCATCGCGCCGGCGCGGCCGAGCACCACTCCCCCGGGGCCGTCGGCGATCTCGCGCAGCACCCGCTCGGTCTGCTCGCGGTAGGCGCGCTCGTCGGGCTCGCCGGTCAGCGGGACGACGCCGCCGATGGGGTCGGGCATCGCCCCGAGCGAGGCCACGAGGCGCCACAGCCCGCGCACGACGCGCTCGTCGTTGGCCTCGGCGTCGTCCTGGGAGACGCCCAGGCGGCCGGCCACCCGGGCCGGGATCGCCCGGTCGTGGAAGGCGAGGCCCAGCCGGTCGGCCACCGCCGGCCCCACCTCCGGGCCGCCCGCGCCGTAGGACGCGGAGATCGTCACGACGCCCACGGCCGCTCCTCCCCGGGATCGGTCAGCTGCCGGCCGAGGAAGACCGCCCCGGCCTCCCCGGCGTAGATGCCGTACCCCGGCACGGGGCGGTATCCCATCGCGGCGTACAGCCCGAGCGCCTCGGGCTGCCGGTCGCCGGAGTTGAGCACCACCGAGCGGTACCCGGCGGCGCGGGCGGAGTCCTCCAGCGCGGTGACGACCAGCTGCGCCAGGCCCAGCCGGCGGAAGGCGGGCACCACGTAGACCCGCTTGACCTCCGCCTCGGTGCCGGCGTGCCCCTCCCCGTGCCGTCGCCAGGCGCCGCAGCCGGCGGGCTCGCCGTCGACCTCCGCGAGGAGGAAGAGCCCGGCCGGCGGCACGAACTCCGCCGGGTCGACGGCGGCCTCGTCGGGCCCGCCGTAGCGGTCGACGTACTCCTGCTGCACCCGGCCGACCAGGTCGCGCGCCAGCGGGTCGTCGTACGGCACCGCCCGCAGCTCCGCGGTCCGCCCGTCCCGCAGCCGCACGCTGCGCCCGGCGACCTCAGCCGAAGTGGACATGCCCGGTCCTCCCTGCGCCCACGGCCTGCGCGACGTCGGCCGCCGGCTCGCCGCTGACGAACACGCCGGCCGCGCCGTCGCGGACCCCTCCGATGACCGTCCAGCCCGCGGGCATCGCCGCTCCGGGCGGGAAGGTGGCCAGGAGGGCATGGTCCTCCCCGCCGGTGAGCACCCAGGACAGCGGGTCCGCGCCGAGGGCCGCGGCCACCTGCTGCATCGGGCCGGGCGGCTCGAGCATCGTCCGCACCAGGGCCGCGCGGTCGACGTCGATCGCCACGCCGCTCGCGTCGGCCAGGTGCCCGGCGTCGGCGAGCAGGCCGTCGCTCACGTCGCACATCGCGCTCGCCCCGGCGTCGGCGGCGGCCGGGCCCGCGGCGTAGGGCGGCGCGGGCCGGCGGTGCGCCGCGACGGCGGCGATCGGGCTGCTGAAGCCGCGGCGCAGCACGGCCAGCCCGCACGCCGACCAGCCCAGCCGCCCGGCGACGGCGAGCACGTCGCCGGGCCGGGCCCCCGAGCGCAGCACCGGCGCGCGGCCACCCAGGTCGCCCAGCGCGGTCACCGACAGCACGATCGCGCCGCTGTCGGGCGCCGAGGCCACCGTGTCCCCGCCGACGACGGCCGCGCCGAGCGGCGCGCACTCGGCGGCCATGCCGGCGGCCACGCCCTCCAGCCACGACGTCGGGGTGTCCGCGGGGCAGGCCAGCCCCACCAGCAGCGCGGTGGCCACCCCGCCCATCGCGGCGACGTCGGCGAGGTTGGCCGCGGCGGCCTTGTGCCCCACGTCCTCGGCCGAGGACCAGTCGCGCCGGAAGTGGCGACCCTCGACGAGCACGTCGGTGGTGGCGACCACCCGGCCGTCGGGCACCCGCAGCACGGCGGCGTCGTCGCCGGGACCGACCTCGGCGGCCGCCGCGGAGCCCGCGCGGGCGACCACCCGGGCGATGACGCCGAACTCCCCCACCACCCGGACGGTGTCGGCCAGGTCGCCGCGGCCGGTGAGCGGACGGGGCCGTGTCACCGGCCCCACCCGGCCGCTGGGGTACGTTGCGAGCCGGTCAGCCTGCCGGTGGCAGGCAGCCACCCGCAGACTCGTCCGAGGAAGGTCGTCCCGTGGTCCACGCCTACATCCTGATCCAGACCGAGGTCGGCAAGGCCGCCCAGGTGGCGTCCACGATCAGCGAGATCGCCGGGGTGACCAAGGCCGAGGACGTCACCGGCCCCTACGACGTCATCGTGCGCGCCGAGGCCGAGAGCGTCGACGACCTCGGCCGGCTGGTCGTCGCGCGGGTGCAGTCGGTGGACGGGATCACCCGCACGCTGACCTGCCCCGTCGTCAACATCTGAGCCGCTGAGCGAGCACAACCCCGCCGAGGACGAGCCCGCCCCGGCCGACCGGACCGCGCCCGACCCGCTGCGCCGGCTGGCCCTGCTGGCCGCCGCCGTCGTCGTGCCGGTCCTGCTGGTGCTGCTGGTCGTCCGCCTGGTGAGCGGGGGCGACGACGACCCCGTGGCGGACGACGCCCCGGTGGCCGACCTCGGCCCCACGACGGGGCAGCAGCGCGAGGACCTGCCGGTGCTGCCGGTCGAGGTCCCGCCGGCCACCCCCGAGGCGGACGCGAACTGCCCGGCGCTCATGGGGGCGCTGCCGCTGGACCTGCTCGAGGAGCCGGGCCGGATGGTGCAGTCCGACACCCCCTACGCCGCCGCGTGGGGCGAGCCGCCGGTCGTGCTGGTCTGCGGCGTCGACGCGCCCGAGGGGCTGGTGCCCGGCGAGGGCCTGTTCACCATCAACGGCGTCACGTGGTTCGTCGACCAGTCCGATCCCGACGCCACGGTGTGGACCGCCGTCGACCGCGCCGTGTACGTCGAGGTGACCCTGCCGCCCGACCTCGACAGCGCCCCGGTGACCGCGCTCAGCGGGGTCATCGCGGGCGCGCTGCCGGCGCGCTGACCCACCGGGCTCAGGCCGGCGGCAGCTCCTCGAGCTGCGCGGCCACCACGTCGCGGACCTCGGCGACGGCCTCCTCCTCGGTGCCCGCCACCGCGGTGACCGCGACGCTGAACGACCCGTGGCCGCACCAGGCGAAGGCGGCCGGGCCGGCGAGGCCCGTGGCGGGGTCGGCCTCCGGCACGGTGAGCAGGCTGCACCCGGTGGGCAGGCCGGGCGGGTCGTGGCGCAGCACGCCCTCGTACACCTCGGCGTCGTTGCCGGCGAGGTCCTCGGCGTAGGTGGCGGCGCCCGCGGGCTCGTCGAACTGGTCGAGGAAGACGCTGGTGAGCGGTCCGGTGGTGGAGCCCCAGAAGCGCTCCCAGCCGTGCCGGTAGCCGTAGTCGCGCAGCACGTCCCGCTCGCGCTCGGGGTCCTCGGCGTAGGTCGCGACGTCGTCGACGGTCTTGGCGCCGGCGGGCGGCTGCAGGTCGGCGTCGGGGATGCGCGGCAGGCCCGAGGGCACCTCGGCGAGCACCAGGTCGCCGAGCTCCTCGACGCTGCCCGGCGTCGGGACGGCCTCGGACCGCACGCCCTCCGCCTCGGAGGCCGTGCAGGCGGCCACCAGGGGGCCGGCCAGCAGCAGGCCGGCGGAGAGGACGGCCCGGCGGCCGCGGGTCACCGAGGGGCCGGCCGGCCCGCCCGCGCCAGCGCGGAGGCGACCAGCCGGTCGACCAGCTCGGGGTAGGACACCCCGCTGGCCGCCCACATCCGCGGGAACATCGAGATCGGTGTGAAGCCGGGCATGGTGTTGACCTCGTTGACCACCAGCCGGTCCTCGCCGTCCGGGCCGGTGCCGAGGAAGAAGTCGACGCGCGCGAGCCCCTCGCAGTCCATGGCGAGGTAGGCGCGGCAGGAGGCCTCCTGGACCGCGCGGGTCTGCTCGGGCGTGAGGTCCGCCGGCACGTCGAACTCGACGGCGTCCTCGAGGTACTTGGCGTCGAAGTCGTACCAGTCGGTGCCGGGCTTGAGCCGGATCTCGGCCGGCAGGCTCGCCTCGGGGGCGCCGCCGTCGCGGCGGGCGAGCACGCCGCACTCGACCTCCCGGCCCGGGACGGACGCCTCGACGACGACCTTCCCGTCGACGGCGGCCGCGGTGGCCACCGCCTCGGGGAACTGCGCCCAGTCGGTGACGCGGGTGATGCCGATGCTGGAGCCGGCCCGCGACGGCTTGACGAAGACCGGCAGGCCGAGGCGCTCGCGGTCGTCGGCGGAGAGCGCGTCGGGGTGCGCCCACAGCGCGCCGCCGGCGTCGCGGAGGACGACGTGGTCGCCCTGCGGCAGCCCCGCTGAGGCGAGGAGCTTCTTGGTGAACTCCTTGTCCATCGAGGCGGCGCTGGCGAACACGCCCGACCCGACGTAGGGCAGGCCGCTCATCTCCAGCAGGCCCTGGATGGTGCCGTCCTCGCCGTAGGCGCCGTGCAGGACCGGGAAGACGACGTCGACCTCGGTGAGCGCCGCGCCGATCCCCTGCGCCGGCTCCAGGACCGCGAGCCCGCGCCCGGCGGGGTCGCCGACCAGGGAGACCGCCGTCCCCCCGGTGACCTCCGGCAGCTGCCCGTCGGTGATCGCGAGCCGCTGCGCGGGGTCGGGCAGCACCCAGCGGCCGTCGCGGGCGATGCCGACCGGCACCACCTCGTAGCGCTCCGGGTCGAGGGCGGCGATCACGCTCCCCGCCGAGACGCAGGAGATCGCGTGCTCCGCGCTGCGCCCTCCGAACACGACCGCGACCCGCACCCTGCCTGTCCCGCTCATCGCGGCCGACCCTAGTCGACGCCCGAGCGCGTCCCGCGTCTCCCGCGGGGCCGGGGCCCGCGCCGTGTGGGAACCTCGTCGGGATGCGGGAGAACGTGGCCCCTCCGGTGGACCCCCGACCTCCGGCGACGACGGCGCACCAGGGGCACGGGGACCGTCCGGCGCGTCCGCACTCCCTCGGTCTGCGGCTGGCCGGCGCGGCCGTGCACGCCTACACCGCGCTCGGCTCGGTGCTGGCGCTGCTGTTCGTGCTCGCCGCGCTCGAGGGCGAGGTGGAGGCCGCGCTCTGGGTGGGCCTGGCGGCGCTGTTCATCGACGGCACCGACGGGATGCTCGCCCGCCGCGCGCGGGTCAAGGAGACGATCCCCTGGTTCGACGGCGCCCTGCTCGACAACATCGTCGACTACCTGACCTACGTCTTCGCGCCGATCGTCCTGCTCTGGACGACCGGCGCGCTGCCGCACGGGCCGTGGGGCTGGGTGCTCGCCGCGCTGCCGCTGCTGGCGTCGAGCTACCAGTTCTGCCGGGTCGACGCGAAGACCGACGACCACACGTTCCTCGGCTTCCCGAGCTACTGGAACGTCGTGGCGTTCTACGCGGTGGTGCTCGACCTGTCGCAGCCGGCCGTCGCGATCACGCTCGTCGTCTGCTCGGTGCTCGTGTTCGTGCCGGTGCGCTACCTGTACCCGTCGCGCACCGAGGCCCTGTGGCAGCTGAGCATGCTGCTGACGGCGGTCTGGTTCGTCTGCTACGCCGTGCTCGTCGTCCAGCTGCCCGACCCGAACCCGTTCGTCGTGGTGCTGTCGTTCGCCTACGTCGTCTACTACCTGGCCTTCAGCGGGTGGCTCACCGCCCGCGCCGCCCACCGCCGCCGCCGGGCCGCCCGCGCCGCCTGACGTCCCGGGCGGTGATGCGCACCTGGGGTGCGGCCGGGCGCCAGGACGCGCCGCGACCGCACGTCACCGGCGCGAGCGTGTGCGCTGACGCCGCATCCGTCGCCCGTGGATGCGGCGTGGGCGCACACCGTCGGGCCGGCGCGAGGCGATGTGCACCTGAGGCGCATCCGGACGCCGGAACGCACCGCGCCCGCACATCACCGGCCCGGCTCAGGGAGCGGAGGCGGCGTCGAGCCCCGCGGTGAGGTCGGCGACGACGTCGCCGGTGTCCTCGATCCCGCAGGAGAACCGCAGGAAGCCCCCCGGGACGGCGTCGCCGCCCCACTGCGCGCGGCGGTCGACGGTGCTGTGCACCCCGCCGAAGCTCGTCGCCGCGACCCACAACCGGGTGGCGGCGAGGAACCGGGAGACCGCCGCCTCGTCGGCGAGCTCGGCGGACACGACGCCGTTGGGCCGCAGCATCTGCCGCGCCGCCAGCGCGTACGAGGGGTCCTCGGCCCGCCACGGCCAGCGCACGCCGGTGGCGGCGGGGTGCGCGGCGAGCGTCTCGGCCACCGCCGCCGCGGTCTCCCCCTGCCGGGCCAGCCGCAGGTCCAGGGTGCTCATCGAGCGGTGCCCGAGCCAGGCGTCGAACGCGCCCGGGGTGGCGCCGGTGTGGTCCCGCCAGCCCTTGAGCCGGTCGTGCACCTCGTCTGAGGAGGTGCTCACGTGGCCGAGCAGCAGGTCGCTGTGGCCGGTGAGCGCCTTCGTGTCGGCCGCCATCGTCACGTCGGCGCCGAGCGCCAGCGGCCGCTGGCCGAGCGGGGTCGCGGTGGTGTTGTCGACGGCGAGCAGCGCGCCGGTGGCCCGGGTGGCCCGGGCGACGGCGGCGACGTCGCACACGTCGAGCATCGGGTTGCTCGGCGTCTCCAGGACCACCATCCGGGCACCGTCGAGGTCACCGCGCGCGGCGACGCCGGCGATCTCGAGGGTGGGCACGTACTCGACGCGGACGCCCAGCCGCTCCAGCTCGTCGCGGGCCAGCAGCCGGGTCGTGTAGTAGCCGTCGCTGGGCAGCACGAGCCGGTCGCCGGCCGACACCAGCCCCAGGACGACGGCGGAGATCGCGGCCATGCCGGTGGCGAAGGACAGGCAGCGGCCGCCGTCCAGCTCGCCCACGGCGTCCTCGAAGGCCCGGAAGGTCGGGTGCTCGGTGCGGGCGTACGCGTCGCGGCCGCCGGCGCGGGGCGGCAGGTCGCCCAGGTGGTACGGCGCGGCGAACACCGGCGAGGGACGCAGCGGGGCGCCGGGCTCGGGAGCCGGGTCACCGGCGTGCACCGACCGGGTGCCGTCCCCCCATCCACCAGGCAGTCCACTCACTCGGGCTCCGCCCGTGGTGCCGTCGCTCACTCGGGCTTGGCCTCTCGGGACATGATCTCCTTCACCATCTGCGCCGCCGGGACGCCCTCGTGGCAGACCCGCACGACCGCCTCCGTCAACGGCATCTCCACCCCGTGCGCGCGGGCGAGGTCGAGCACCGGCCGGCAGCTCTTCACGCCCTCGGCGGTCTGCCGGGTGGTGGCCTGCACCTCCTCCAGCGACAGGCCGCGGCCGAGCTTCTCGCCGAACGTGCGGTTGCGCGACAGCGGCGAGCTGCAGGTGGCCACCAGGTCGCCGAGGCCGGCCAGGCCCGCGAACGTCGTCAGCTCCGCGCCGAGCGCGAGGCCCAGCCGGGCGGTCTCGGCCAGCCCGCGGGTGATCAGCGAGGCCCGGGTGTTGTCGCCGAAGCCCATCCCCTCGGTGATGCCGCAGGCCAGCGCGATGACGTTCTTCACCGCGCCGCCGAGCTCGCAGCCGACGAGGTCGCGGTTGGTGTAGGGCCGGAAGTACGGCGTGTGGCAGGCGGCCTGCAGCGCCGTCGCGCGGTCGTCGTCGGGGCAGGCGATGACCGTGGCCGCAGGCTGCTCCTCGGCGATCTCGCGCGCCAGGTTCGGCCCCGACAGCGCCGCCACCCGCTCCGGGCCGGCGCCGGTGACCTCGCCGATCACCTCGCTCATCCGCTTGGTGCTGCCGAGCTCGATGCCCTTCATCAGCGACAGCAGCGTGGCGTCGGGCGGCAGCAGCGGCGCCCACTCGCCGAGGTTGGCCCGCAGCGACTGCGACGGGACGGCCAGCACGACGACGTCGGCGCCGTCGAGGGCGACCCCCGCGTCGGTCGTGGCGCTGAGCGCGCCGGGCAGCCGCACGCCGGGCAGGTAGTCGGGGTTCTCCCCGGTCTCGGTGATCGCCGCGGCCAGCTCGGGCCGGCGGGCGTGCAGGGTCACCGCGCACCCGGCGTCGGCGAGCACCTTGGCGAACGTCGTCCCCCAGGACCCGGCCCCGAGGACGGCGGCGCGCGTGCCGCTCACGCGGCGCTCCCCGGCAGGTCGCCGGGCAGCGCACGCCGCGGCCGGGCGGCGAAACCGGGCGGCGCCGTCTCGCCGCGGACGTCGGCCAGGAGGTCACGCACCCGGCCCATGATGGTGTCGGTGACCTCGCGCAGCAGGTCGGGCGTCAGCGGGCGCCCGGCGCGGACCTCCTCGCGCAGCGCGGTGAGGTCGACCGGCTCGCCGACCGCGTAGTCCGTGGGCGTCCGCAATCGCAGGTGCAGCTTCTTGCTGTGGTAGTCGTGCACCCGCTGCGGGCCCCACTGCGCCACCGGCAGCACGACGGCGTCGGTGGTCAGCGCCAGCCGGGCGACGCCGGTGCGGGCCTGCATCGGCCACCAGTCCTCGTCGCGGGTGACCGACCCCTCGGGGTAGATGACGACGACGTTGCCGGCCTCGAGGTCGGCGGCCGCGGCGGCCAGCGCGCCCCGGGCCTCCGACGACCCGCGGGCCACCGGGATCTGCCCGGCGTCGCGCAGGATCGCGCCGGCCAGGCCCTTGAACACCGCCTCCTTGGCCAGGAAGTGCGGCACCCGCCCGTTGTCGTAGACCAGCCGCGCGCAGGCCAGCGGGTCGAGCACGGACACGTGGTTGGCCACGAGCAGCACCGGACCGGTGCGCGGCAGCCGGTCCCCGTGCCGGTAGCGCAGCCGGAACAGCAGCGAGGCCACCGGGTAGATGACGACGACGGCCAGGCGCAGCGACCACGGCAGCCGCCCGCGCTCGTGCAGGGCGCGGGGCCGTGTCTGCCCCGGGACCGCGGGGGCCCCCGGGGTCGGGTCCTCGGTCACCGGCATCCCTCCGCTGGTCGTGACGACCGGCACATGATCGACCCTCCCGGGGGCCGGTGGTCGCACCGGGGTCCCCTCGCGGGTCCCCTCGCGGCGGCGGCCCGGCGCCCGCGTGTGCTCACATGGGCGGTGTGCGGTGGTCCCTGGTCGTCCCGGCGAAGCGGCTGGGCGCGGCCAAGACCCGCCTGGCGCCGCTGACCGGCGGCGGCCGCGGCGACCGGCCCGACCTGCACGCGAGCCTGGTGCTGGCGCTGCTGGCCGACACCGTCGCCGCCGCGCGCGCCTGCCCCGCGGTGGCTGCCGTCGTGGTGGTCACCGACGACGAGCGGGCCGCGGCCACCGTGCGCGCCCTCGGCGCCCGCACCGTGGCCGACGAGCCCGACCGCGGGCTCAACCCGGCGCTGGCGCACGGCGCCCGGGCGACCGGGGCGGCGGCGGTGGCCGCGCTGTCGTCGGACCTGCCGGCGCTGCGGCCGGCCGAGCTCGCCGCCGCGCTCGACGCCGCCGCGGCGGTCCCCCGCGGGTTCGTCGCCGACGCCGCGGGCACCGGCACCACGCTGCTCACCGCCTCGGGCGTGCCGCTGGACCCGCACTTCGGCAGCGGCTCGGCCGCCGCCCACACCGCCGCGGGTGCGCTGGCGCTGACCGGCGACTGGCCGGGGCTGCGCCGCGACGTCGACACCCCCGCCGACCTGCGCGAGGCCACCGGCCTCGGGCTCGGGCCGGCCACCGCGGCGCTGCTGCCCCGGCTGCCGCGGCCGGCGGCCTGAGGCCCCCGGGCGCGGTCCCTCGCCGTTCACCTGCGTGGGGCACGATGACCGGGTGGCTGCCGAGACGACACCCGTGGTGACCGGGCCGGAGACCCCCGCCCCCGCCGACGGGTCGACCGCCCTGCCCGCCGACCGCTTCCTCAACCGGGAGCTGTCCTGGCTGGACTTCAACGCGCGGGTGCTCGAGCTGGCCGAGGACGAGTCGATGCCGCTGCTCGAGCGGGTCAAGTTCCTGGCGATCTTCGCCGGCAACCTCGACGAGTTCTACATGGTGCGCATCGCCGGGCTGAAGCGCCGGCTGAGCACCGGCCTGACCGTCCGCTCCCCCGACGGGCTGACCATCCGCGAGCAGCTGGCCCGGGTCACGGCGCGGACGCAGGAGCTGGTGCACCGGCACGCCGTCGTCTTCGAGCAGGACGTGACGCCGCGGCTGGAGGCCGAGGGCATCCGGATCGTGCACTGGGAGGACCTGGCCGAGTCCGAGAGCCGGCGGCTGCGCGAGTACTTCCGCGACCAGGTGTTCCCCGTGCTCACCCCGCTGGCGGTCGACCCGGCGCACCCGTTCCCCTACATCAGCGGCCTGTCGCTCAACCTCGCCGTCTCGGTGCGCGACCCCGAGACCGGTGCGCCACGGTTCGCCCGGCTCAAGGTGCCGAACAACGTGCCGCGCTTCGTGCCGGTGGGACCGGACGACGAGGCGACGTTCCTGCCGCTCGAGGACCTCATCGCCGCCCACCTGGCGCTGCTGTTCCCCGGCCTCGAGGTGATCGACCACCACCTGTTCCGGGTCACCCGCAACGCCGACCTCGAGGTGGAGGAGGACCGCGACGAGGACCTGCTGCAGGCCCTCGAGCGCGAGCTCGCCCGCCGCCGGTTCGGCCCCGCGGTCCGGCTCGAGGTCCACAGCACGATGGACCCGCAGATCCTGGCGGTCCTCGTCTCCGAGCTCGAGGTCGACCCCCAGGACGTGGTCACCGTGCCCGGGCTGCTCGACCTCGCCTCCCTGTGGGCGCTGTACGACATCGACCGCCCGGAGCTCAAGGACGAGCCGTTCGTGCCGGCCACCCACCCGCGGCTGTCCGAGGGCGAGACGCCCATGAGTGTGTTCGCCACGCTGCGCGAGGGCGACGTGCTGGTCCACCACCCGTACCACTCGTTCGCCACGAGCGTGCAGCGCTTCATCGAGCAGGCCGCGGCCGACCCGCACGTGCTGGCGATCAAGCAGACGCTGTACCGCACGTCGGGTGACTCCCCGATCGTCACCGCGCTCATCGAGGCGGCCGAGGCGGGCAAGCAGGTCGTCGTCCTCGTCGAGGTCAAGGCGCGCTTCGACGAGGAGGCCAACATCACCTGGGCCCGGTCCCTGGAGCGCGCCGGCTGCCACGTCGTCTACGGCCTCGTGGGGCTCAAGACGCACTGCAAGACGGCGCTGGTGGTGCGCCGGGAGAACGGCGTCATCCGCCGCTACGCGCACATCGGGACGGGCAACTACAACCCGAAGACGGCGCGGCTGTACGAGGACCTCGGCATCCTCACGGCCGATCCGCGGGTGGGCGCCGACCTCACCGACCTGTTCAACGTGCTGACCGGCTACTCGCGGCAGACGTCCTACCGGCAGCTCATGGTGGCGCCGCAGGGCATCCGCGCCGGGTTGCTGGAGAAGATCCGCCGCGAGGCCCGGCACGCCGCGGAGGGGCGACCCTCGGGCATCCGGATCAAGGTGAACTCCCTGGTCGACGAGCGGCTCATCGACGCGCTGTACGAGGCGTCGCGGGCCGGGGTGCCGGTCGAGCTGTTCATCCGCGGCATCTGCGCGCTGCGCCCCGGCGTGCCCGGGCTGTCGGAGAACGTCCGCGCCCGCTCGATCGTGGGCCGCTTCCTCGAGCACTCGCGCGTCATGGCGTTCGTCAACGGCGGCGACGAGGAGTGGTGGATCGGCAGCTCCGACCTCATGCACCGCAACCTCGACCGGCGCGTGGAGGTGCTGCTGCGCGTCTGCGACGACACCGCGCAGCGGCAGCTGCAGGGCATGTTCGACGCCGCGATGGCGCCGGGCGTGCGCTGCTGGGAGCTCGGCCCCGACGGCGCGTGGGTCCGCGGCGGCGAGCGCGACTACCAGGCCGGCCTCATGCGGGCGGTGACCGAGCATGCCGGCTGAGCGCACCCGCGCGGTCGTCGCGGCGGCCGGCGGCGTGGTCTGGCGCCCGGCCGACGGCGGCGGCATCGAGACCGTCGTCGTCCACCGGCCGCGCTACGACGACTGGTCGCTGCCCAAGGGCAAGCTCGACGCCGGTGAGAGCGCGCTGACCGCCGCCGTCCGGGAGGTCTGCGAGGAGACCGGGCTGCAGGTGGTTGCCGGGCGGCGCAGCGTGCGCACGCACTACGAGGTCGCCGCCGGCCCCAAGCACGTCGACTACTGGCTCATGCGGGCCGTGGGCGGGGAGGACTTCACGCCCAACGACGAGGTCGACGAGCTGCGCTGGCTGCCGGTCGAGGACGCCTCCCGGCTGGTCACCCACGCGCACGACCGCGCCGTGCTGGCGGACCTCGCGCGCGAGGACGTCCCGCGGGCGCCGTCGCTCCTGCTGGTGCGCCACGCCAAGGCCGGCAGCCGCCGCGACTGGGACGGCCCCGACGAGGAGCGGCCGCTGGAGAGCCAGGGCCGCCGGCAGGCCGCGCAGCTCGCCGCGGTGCTGCCGCTGTTCGGGCCGCGGGAGCTGCACACCGCCGACCGGGTGCGCTGCCGGCAGACGCTGGAGCCACTGGCCGCCGCGACCGGGCTGGAGCTGCACACGCTGCACGCCCTCGGCGAGGAGGAGTACGCCGCCGACCCGCGGGCCGGGCTCGACGCCGTCGAGGCGATGCTCGCGCCGTCGCCCGAGCCCGGGGTGCGGGTGGTGTGCAGCCAGGGCGGGGCGATCCCGTCGGTGCTCATGAGCCTCGGGGTGCGCTTCGAGAGCACCCGCCTGCACCCGCCCGCGGCCAAGGGCAGCGTGTGGGCGCTCGGCGGGCGCCCGGGCGCGCTGCTCGCCGACTACTACCGCGAGTTCGACCCGGACGCCGACGCCCCCCGCTGAGGAGGCGCCGGCGCCGGGGACGTCACCCGGCCGGGAGCGCCGGGAGCGCCTTCGGCAGCCACGCGGGGCGGCGGTCCTCGAAGGCCTCGATGTCGCCGAGGTGCCGCTCGGTGAGCCCGACGTCGTCGAGGCCCTCCAGCAGCCGCCAGCGGGTGTACTCGTCGACCTCGAACGGCACGGTGGTGTCGCCGTAGGAGACCGTCCGCGCCCCCAGGTCGACCGTCACCGGGGTGGCCGGGTCGGCCTCGACGGCCTGCCACAGCGCCTCGACGTCGGCCTGCGGCAGGACGACGGTGAGCAGCCCCGACTTGGTCGAGTTGTTCTTGAAGATGTCGGCGAACCGCGAGCTGATGACCACGCGGAAGCCGCCGTCGAGCAGCGCCCAGCAGGCGTGCTCGCGGGAGGAGCCGGTGCCGAAGTCCGGGCCGGCGACCAGGACCGTCGCGTCGGCGTACTGCGGCTGGTTGAGCACGAAGTCGGGCTCGTTGGTGCGCCAGGCGACGAACAGGCCGTCCTCGAAGCCGGTGCGGGTGATCCGCTTGAGGTACTCGGCCGGGATGATCTGGTCGGTGTCGACGGCGCTGCGCCGCAGCGGGGCCGCCGTGCCGGTGTGCGTGGTGAAGGGCTGCATCGGACTCAGACTCCAGCCATCTCGAGGTCGGCGGGGGCGGTCAGCCGCCCGGTGAGCGCGGTCGCGGCGGCGACGGACGGCGACACCAGGTGGGTGCGCCCGCCCTTGCCCTGCCGGCCCTGGAAGTTGCGGTTGCTGGTCGACGCCGACCGCTCCCCCGGCTTGAGCTGGTCGGGGTTCATGCCCAGGCACATGGAGCACCCGGCGCCCCGCCACTCGGCGCCGGCCTCGGTGAACACCCGGTCCAGGCCCTCGGCCTCGGCCTGCTGCTTGACGCCGATCGACCCGGGGACGACGAGCATCCGGGTGTTCGCGTCGATCCGCTTGCCCCGCAGCAGCTCGGCGGCGGTGCGCAGGTCCTCGATGCGGCCGTTGGTGCACGAGCCGAGGAAGACGGTGTCCACCTCGATCTCGCGCAGCGGCGTGCCCGGGGTCAGGCCCATGTAGGCCAGCGCCTGCTCGGCGGCGCGCCGCTCGTTGTCGTCGGCGAGGTCGGCCGGGTCGGGCACCCGCCCGGTGATCGGCAGGCCCTGGCCGGGGTTGGTGCCCCAGGTGACGAACGGCGCGAGCTCGGCGGCGTCGAGGACGACCTCGGTGTCGAAGGCGGCGCCCTCGTCGGTGTGCAGCGTCCGCCAGTACTCGACGGCGGCGTCCCAGTCGGCGCCCTGCGGGGCGTGCGGCCGGCCCTGCAGGTAGGCGAAGGTCGTCTCGTCGGGGGCGATCATCCCGGCGCGGGCGCCGGCCTCGATCGACATGTTGCAGATCGTCATGCGGGCCTCCATCGACAGCGCCCGGATGGCGCTGCCGCGGTACTCGATGACGTGCCCGGCGGCGCCGTTGGTGCCGATCCGCGCGATGACGGCGAGGATCACGTCCTTCGCCGAGACGCCCTCGGGCAGCTCGCCCTCGACGGTGACCGCCATCTGCTTCGGCCGGTACTGCGGCAGCGTCTGGGTGGCCAGCACGTGCTCGACCTCGCTGGTGCCGATGCCGAAGGCCAGCGCGCCGAAGGCGCCGTGGGTGGAGGTGTGGCTGTCGCCGCAGACGATCGTCAGGCCGGGCTGGGTGAGACCCAGCTGCGGGCCGATGACGTGCACGATGCCCTGGTCGCGGTCGCCCATCGGGGCCAGCCGGATGCCGAACTCGGCGGCGTTGCGGCGCAGCGCCTCGACCTGCGCCCGGCTCACCGGGTCGGCGATCGGGGCGAGGACGTCGAGCGTCGGGACGTTGTGGTCCTCGGTGGCCATGGTGAGGTCGGGCCGGCGCACCGGGCGGCCGGCCGCGCGCAGGCCGTCGAACGCCTGGGGGCTGGTGACCTCGTGCACGAGGTGCAGGTCGATGTAGAGCAGGTCCGGCTCGCCCGCGGTGCTGCGCACCACGTGGGCGTCGTAGACCTTCTCCGCCAGGGTCTTCGGCACGTTCCCTCCAGGTCCCACCGAGCGCACATCCCATTGCGTGGGATGAGAGTATCGCTGTGTGGGACAGCCTAACCCCGTCGCCGTGTTGGACAAAGCAGTGGCCATCCTCCGCGCCGTGGCGCACGAGCCGGCCACCCTCGCCGACCTCGTGGAGCGCGCCGCGCTCCCCCGCGCCACCGCGCACCGGCTGGCCGTCGCCCTGGAGGGCCACCGCCTGCTGCGCCGCACGCCGGCGGGCGCCTGGGCGCCCGGCCCGGCGCTGGCCGAGCTCAGCCACGGCAGCGTCGACCTCGCCCAGGTGGCCGGCCGGCACCTCGTCGCCCTCCGCGACGCGAGCGGCGAGAGCGCGCAGTTCTACGTCCGCGAGGGCGGCTCGCGCGTCTGCGTCGCCGCCGCCGAGCGGACCTCGGGCCTGCGCGACACCGTCCCGGTGGGCGCCCGGCTGCCCATGACGGCGGGCTCGGCGGCGCACGCGCTGCTGGCGTTCGCGCCCGCCGAGGAGGTCACCCCGCTGCTGCCGAGCGCCAGCTTCACCGCCCGCACGCTGCTCGACGTCCGCCGGCGCGGGTGGGCGCACAGCGTGGCCGAGCGCGAGGCCGGCGTCGCCTCCCTGTCCGCGCCGGTGCGCGACCCCGCGGGCGCCGTCCTGGGCGCGGTCTCGATCTCCGGGCCGGTCGAGCGGCTCGGCCGCCGGCCGAGCCCCGAGGTGGTCGGCGCGGTCCTGGAGACGGCCGCCGCCATCGCCCGCGCCGCGAGCTGACCGGCGGGCCGGACCCGGCTAGTGCGCCGCGGTCCGGCCGCTGCCGTCGTCCTCGGGGTCCTGCCGGCCGGCCGGCTCCTCGACGACGACCGGCCGCAGCCGCGACCACAGCAGGAAGACCAGGGCGAACACCAGCATCGCGATGCCGGCCCAGAGGTTGGCGTTGGTGTCGCCGGTCTTCTCCTGCTCGGCCGGGGTGTTGCCGAACAGCCCCATGAGGACGAGCACGACGCCGTAGAACCCGATCAGCGCCGCGATGACGTTGCGGACGTCGAACGCGCCCGCCGAGTGCTTCGACCCGCCGGCGCGGGTGGTGCTGCTGCTCATGACCGCACTCCTGTCAGCGGAAGATCACGTTGAGGACGATGACCATGACCAGCGCGATGCCGGCCAGCTTGGTCGGCGACTGGTACCAGGGCAGCCGGTGGGCGTCCGGGTCGGTGCGCTGCTCCTTGGGCGTCTCGGAGTAGACGAGCCCGGCGAGCTGGGCGACCGGCTTGGGCGCGGTGACCATGCTGACGGCGATGCTCACGACGATGTCGACGACGAACGCCGCGCTCGCCGCGACGAAGCTCGCGCCCTGGCCGCCCAGCGGCAGCACGCCCAGCGACGCCGCCCCGAAGGCGTCCTCGCTGAGGAACGCCACCGCGACCGCGGCCAGCGTGCCCGACACCAGGCCCATCCAGCCCGCGGTCGGCGTCATCCGCTTCCAGAACATGCCGAGGATGAACGTGGCGAACAGCGGGGCGTTGAAGAAGCCGAACAGCGTCTGCAGGTAGTCCATCAGGTTGCTGTAGCCCGAGGCGATGATCGCCGTCCCGATCGCCACCACGGTGGCGCCGACGGTCGCCCAGCGGCCCACCGCCAGGTAGTAGGAGTCGGGCCGGTCCTTCTTCACGTACTGCTGCCACAGGTCGTAGCTGAAGACGGTGTTGAAGGCGGAGATGTTGGCCGCCATGCCGGCCATGAACGCCGCGAGCAGGCCGGCGAGCGCGACGCCGAGCAGGCCGTTGGGCAGGGTGTCGCGGATCAGCAGGAGCAGCGCGTTGTTGTAGTCGAAGTCGGGGTCGGCGTTGGCCCGCGCGGCGGCGACGTCGTCGACCAGGACCGTCGCGATGATGCCCGGGATGACCACGATGAACGGGATGAACATCTTCGGGAAGGCGCCGATGATCGGCGTGCTGCGCGCGGCGGACATCGACTTGGTCGCCATGGCCCGCTGGACCTCGACGAAGTTCGTCGTCCAGTAGCCGAAGGACAGCACGAAGCCCAGGCCGAAGACGATGCCGATGACCGACAGCACCGGGCTGCCGATGCCCGACAGCTCGGTGGCCGGCCACGAGGTGAGCTCCTCGCCGCGGCCGGCGCCGCGGACCTCGTCGATGAGCCCGCCGACGCCGCCGACACGGTGCAGGCCGATGAGGGTCAGCGGCAGCAGCGCCGCGACGATCACGAAGAACTGCAGGACCTCGTTGTAGATCGCGGCCGACAGCCCGCCGAGGGTGATGTAGCTGAGGACCACGGCCGCGGCCACGATCAGCGACACCCACAGCGGCCAGCCGAGCAGCGCGTTGACGATGGTGGCCAGCAGGAACAGGTTGATGCCGGCGATGAGGATCTGGGCGACGGCGAAGCTCAGCGCGTTGACCAGGTGGGCGCCGGTGCCGAACCGGCGGCGCATGAACTCGGGGACGCTGCGGACCTTCGACCCGTAGTAGAAGGGCATCATCACCACGCCGAGGAACAGCATGGCCGGGACCGCGCCGATCCAGAAGTAGTGCATGGTGCTCATGCCGTACTGGGCGCCGTTGGCCGACATGCCGACGATCTCGACGGCGCCCAGGTTGGCGGAGATGAACGCCAGGCCGGTCACCCACGCGGGCAGCGACCGGCCGGACAGGAAGAAGTCCAGGCTGTCGGACACCCGCCGCCGCGCGGCGAGTCCGATCAGCAGCACGACGGCGAAGTAGGCGGCCACCAGCAGGTAGTCGACGAACCCGGCGTCCAGTCTCAGATCGCCCACTCAGGCCTCCACTCGGTTGTGCGTCACCTCAGCCGCCGGGCCCCCGCTGCGGGGACCACGACGTAGGAACGGGGGGCGCCGGCGCGCTCGGCGACGGCGGCGGACACGGCCTCGACGGCGCCGGCGTCGACCAGGGCGACGGCGCTGCCGCCGAAGCCGCCGCCGACCATCCGGGCGCCGTACGCGCCGGCGGCCAGCACGGCCTCGACGACGGCGTCGAGCTCGGGCACCGACACCTCGAAGTCGTCCCGCAGCGAGGCGTGCCCGGCGGTGAGCACCGGGCCGGTCTCCCGCGGGTCGGCGCCGGCGCGCAGCAGGTCGACCACCTCGGCCACGCGGGCGTCCTCGGTGACCACGTGCCGCGCCCGGCGCAGCAGCACCGCGCCCTCGTCGGTGCCGTCGTCGAGGGCGGCCAGCGCGTCGGTGCCGGGCAGGTCGCACAGGTACTCGACGCCGAGGCGGCGCGCGGCCTCCTCGCACTGCCGCCGGCGCTCGCCGTAACCGCTCTCGGCGTGGCTGTGCGTGGTGCCCGAGTCGACGACGAGCAGCGCCAGCCCGGCGGCCTCGAGGTCGAGCGGCACCTGGTCCCAGGAGCGGTCGCGGGTGTCGAGGTGCAGCGCGTGACCGGCGGTGCACAGCACCGAGGCGGACTGGTCGAGGATGCCGGTGGGGGCGCCGACGAAGTCGTTCTCGGCCCGGCGGGCGACGTCGACCAGGTCGTCGGGGCCCCAGTCGAGGCCGAGCAGGTCGCGCACGGCGAGCGCCGCGGCGCACTCCAGCGCCGCCGACGACGACAGCCCCGCGCCGGCCGGCACGTCGCCGTCGACGAGCAGCGACAGCCCGCCGGCGGCCGCCTCGCGCACCTGCTCCACGATCCCGGCCGGGTAGCCGGCCCAGCCGCCGGGGGTGCCGGGCGTGAGGTCGGCGACCGCGACGTCGGCGTCCTCGCCGGGGTGCTGCGCGGAGACGAGGACCAGCCGGCCGTCGTCGCGGCGGGCGGCCGCGGCGCGGACGGTGTGCGGCAGGGCGACCGGGAGCACCGAGCCGCCGTTGTAGTCGGTGTGCTCGCCGATGACGTTCACCCGGCCGGGCGCGGCCCACACGCCCTCGGGCGCGGCGCCGAAGCGCTCGGCGAAGGCCGCCGCGGCGGCGCCGGCCGCGGCCGCGTCGTCGGCCGGTGCGTCGCTCACGGGACGACCACCGCCCGCAGCTGCTCGGCGACGTCCTCGGGGTTGGTGTCGGTGATGAACGCGCCCATGCCCGACTCGGAGCCCGCCAGGTACTTGAGCTTCCCGGGCGCGCGGCGCAGCGAGAACAGCTGCAGGTGCAGCCACCAGTCCTCGCGGCCCTCCCGCACCGGCGCCTGGTTCCAGGAGGCGATGTAGGGCATCGGGGTGTCGAAGCGGTGCGCGAACCGGCCGAGCACGTCGAGGTAGATCGCGGCCAGGTCGTCGCGCTGGGCGTCGTGGAGGGCCGGCAGGTCGGGCACCCGGCGGGTCGGGAACAGCTGTACCTCGTAGGGCCACCGCGCCGCGGCGGGCACGAACGCGACCCAGGAGTCGTTGGCGGCCACCACGCGCGGGCCGGTGCGCTCGGCCTCGACGACCTCGGCGAACAGGTCGCCGCCGGTGGTCTCGCGGTGCCGGCGCACCGAGGCGAGCACCCGCTCCACGCGCGGGGTCACGAACGGGTAGGCGTAGATCTGCCCGTGGGGGTGCGAGAGCGTCACCCCGATCTCCTCGCCCGAGTTCTCGAAGCAGAACACCTGCTCGACGCCGTCGATCGCCGACAGCTCCGCCGTCCGCTCGGCCCAGACGTCGACCACCAGCCGGGCGCGGTCGCGGCCGAGGCCGGCGAAGTGCTGGTCGTGGTCGCTGGTGAACAGCACCACCTCGCAGCGCCCGAAGCCGGGGCGCAGCTCGGCGAACGGGGCGCCGGGGGCGGTGGGCGGCACGTCGGTGTCGACCCCGGTGGCCAGCGACGGGAAGCGGTTCTCGAAGACGACGACCTGGTAGTCGCTGTCGGGCACCTCGCTGGGCCGGCCGGGCCGGGAGGGACACAGCGGGCACTGGTCCGCCGGCGGCAGGAAGGTGCGTGTCTGCCGGTGCGCCGCGACGACGACCCACTCGCCGAGCAGCGCGTCGTGGCGCAGCTGCGACCGGGTGCTGACCGGCGGGAGGTCCCGCGTGTCCTCGGCGTCGTGGGCGGCGGTGCTGCCGTCGGCGTCGAAGTAGAGGATCTCCCGGCCGTCCGCCAGCCGGCGAGTCGTCCGGTTCACCGTTGCCGCGCCTCCGTTCCCGGCCCGAGGAGGGGCCCCGGGAACGCTACGTCCGCTGGCGATCATGGGCCACTCGGGGGGTCCGGGAACGCAGCAGGGCCCCCGGCCGGGGAGCCGGGGGCCCTGCTGTGGTGTAGCCCCGAAGGGATTCGAACCCTCGCTACCGCCGTGAGAGGGCGGCGTCCTGGGCCGCTAGACGACGGGGCCGGACGAGCACGATTCTGCCACACCACGGCGCCCGCCCCGTGGCAGGGGCCCGGGAACGGCGAGAGCCCCCGGTCCGGGGACCGGGGGCTCTCGGTGCGTAGCCCCGAAGGGATTCGAACCCTCGCTACCGCCGTGAGAGGGCGGCGTCCTGGGCCGCTAGACGACGGGGCCGTGCGGTGGTGCTGGTCGTGCTGTGGTGCTGAGGAGGTGGTGCTTCCTCGCTGGGGTACCAGGACTCGAACCTAGACTAACGGAGCCAGAATCCGTCGGGCTGCCAATTACCCCATACCCCAAGGTCTTGGCCGGCACCTCGCGGCGCCGGGGTAAACGATACCCGACGTCCCCGCGGGACGTGTCACCACCCCCCGGCCCGCGGGTCGCGGGCGGGGGCGCGCAGGTCGAGGGCGGGGGTGAGCACCTCCGGGCGGAGCCGCCGGCGGGAGGTCGCCACCAGCGCCACGTAGGCGCCCATGGCCACCAGCGAGACCGCCAGCGACAGCAGCCCGATGCCGGCGGGGAGCTCCTGGGTGGCCACGCCGTCGCCGAGCGAGCCGGCCAGCAGGAAGACCAGCACGTTGTTGACCGCGTGCAGCACGATCGCCGCCTCCAGCCCGCCGGTCAGCCACACGACCGCCGAGGCGGCCAGGCCGAAGGCGAACCGGTCGAGGAAGGTGGCGACGTCGCCGGGCGCGTGCGCCAGCGAGAACAGCGCCGCGGTCAGCACCGCCGCCGTCAGCGCCCCCGCCCGCGGGTCGCGGACCCAGCCGGCCACCGCCTGGCTCAGGTAGCCGCGGAACACGTACTCCTCGGCCGCCGACTGCAGCGGCGTGGTGAGCACCACGACGAGCAGCAGCCAGAGCAGGTCGTCGACCGGCCCGGTGGCCTCGGCGTCGCCGAACGCGAAGCCGAGCACGACCGACAGGGCGATCCCGACGCCGAGGGTGGCCAGCGCCTGCAGCGTGTACGGGGCGAACAGCCGCCAGCGCAGCCGCGCCAGCACCGACGACGACCAGCCCGGGCGCATCCCGTGCGCGACGGCCCACAGCAGCCAGACGATCGGGATCGCGACGATCAGCGAGAGGTTGGTCACGAGCAGCACGCCGGGGTCGACCAGGTCGAGCAGCGCGAGGTCGGGCTCGATGCCGGTGAGCAGCACCAGCAGCACGACGACGAACGCGGCCACCGAGTAGGCGACGACGAACAGCAGCAGGCCCAGCAGCGGCCGCCACCACGCCCAGTCCCGCGAGCGCATGGCCCGCAGGAAGGGCACCGGCTCGTCGTGCGGCGGGGTGCCCGGCGGCGGCGCCAGCCGGAGCCCCGGCGGCAGCGGCCCCGGCCCGAACGCGCCGGGCGGGTACGCGCCGTGCGGCACCGGCACCGGCACCGGCAGCGGCCCCGGGCCGGCCGGCCCGTGCGGGCCCGGGGGCAGGGGCACCGGGCCGAGCGGCCACGGCACCGGGCCGGCGGGCGCGCCGGCCCAGTGCGGGGCATCCGCGCCGAGGAGCCCGGGCACCCGCGGCGGCGCCGCGTAGGGCCCGGTGGGCGGCGGGCCGGTGTACGGCTCGTCTGCGGCCCAGGGCGCCGGGCCCTCGGGGGCGGTCATCAGCGCGAGGTCAGCTCGCGGGCGGCCTCGAGGCGACGCACCGTCCGCTCCCGGCCGAGCAGCTCGATCGACTCGTAGAGCGGCGGGGACACCGTGCGGCCGCTGAGCGCCACCCGCACCGGCCCGAACGCCTGGCGCGGCTTGCGGCCCAGCCCCTCGACGAGGGCGTCCTTGAGCGCCTGCTCGATCGCCGGCGTGCTCCACCCGGGCAGGTCGCGCAGCGCGGCGGCCGCGGCGGCGAGCACCTCGCCGTCCTCGGGCCGCAGGTTCTTCGCCGCGGCGGCGGGGTCGACCTCGACGTCCTCGGTGAACAGGAAGCCGAGCAGCCCGACGACGTCGGACAGCACGACCGTGCGCTCCTGGGCCATCGGCGCGATGGCCCGCAGCACCCGCTCCTGCTCGGCCGTGGGCGGGTCGGCGACCAGCCCGGCGCCGGCGAGGACCGGCAGCACCGCGGCGACGTAGTCGTCGGCGGGCAGCGCCCGCACGTGCTGGGCGTTGATCGCCTCGGCCTTCTTGACGTCGAAGCGTGCGGGGTTGGCGCTCACCCGCGTGACGTCGAAGGCCGCGGTCATCTCGGCCATCGAGAACACGTCGCGGTCCTCGGCGATCGACCAGCCCAGCAGCGCCAGGTAGTTGGCGAAGCCCTCGGGCAGGAAGCCGCGCTCGCGGTAGACGTCGACGTTGGACGTGGGGTCGCGCTTCGACAGCTTCTTGTTGCCCTCGCCGGTGACGTAGGGCAGGTGGCCGAAGCGCGGCGTGCCGGCGGCGACCCCGACGTCCTGCAGCGCGGCGTAGAGCGCGAGCTGGCGGGGCGTGGAGGGCAGCAGGTCCTCGCCGCGGAGCACGTCGGTGATGCCCATCAGGGCGTCGTCGACGGGGTTGACGAAGGGGTACAGCGGCGCGCCGTTGGCCCGGACGACGACGAAGTCGGGCACCGAGCCGGCGGCGAAGCGCACCTCGCCGCGCACGAGGTCGGTCCAGGCGAGGTCCTCGTCGGGCATCCGCAGCCGCAGCACCGGCTCGCGGCCCTCGGCGCGGAAGGCGGCCTTCTGCGCGTCGGTGAGGAACCGGTCGGCGTTGTCGTAGCCGAGCTTGGGGTCCTGCCCGGCGGCCAGGCGCCGCGCCTCGACCTCCTCGTTGGTGGAGAAGGACTCGTAGAGGTGCCCGGCCTCGAGCAGCTTCCCGGCGACCTCGCGGTAGACCTCCGAGCGCTCGGACTGCCGGTAGGGGCCGTGCGGCCCGCCGACCTCGGGGCCCTCGTCCCAGTCCAGGCCGAGCCAGCGCAGGCTGTCGAGCAGGTGCCGGTAGGACTCCTCGGAGTCGCGGGCGGCGTCGGTGTCCTCGATGCGGAAGACGAACGCGCCGCCGGTGTGCCGCGCGTGCGCCCAGTTGAACAGTGCGGTGCGCAGCAGGCCGACGTGCACCATGCCCGTCGGCGAGGGGCAGAAGCGGGTGCGGACGCCCGTCATCGCGCGCCGCCCGCCGTGGAGGCGGTGTCGGCGCCGCTGACGCCGTTGGTCAGCGAGCCCAGGCCCTCGATCGCGCACTCGACGCGCTGGCCGGGCCGGATCGGGCCGACGCCCGCCGGGGTGCCGGTGAGCACGACGTCGCCGGGCAGCAGCGTCATGACCTGCGAGATGTAGGAGACCAGCGTGGGGACGTCGAACAGCAGCTGGCTGGTGCGCCCGGCCTGGCGCCGCTCGCCGTCGACGGTGCAGGTGATCTCGAGGTCGGCCGGGTCCTTGCCCAGGCCGCGCAGGTCGGTCTCGATCCACGGGCCGAGCGGGCAGAACGAGTCGAAGCCCTTGGCGCGGGTCCACTGCCCGTCGGCCTTCTGCATGTCCCGCTCGGTGACGTCGTTGCCGATGGTGTAGCCGAAGACGCTGCCCGGGACCTGCTCCGGGGTGAGGTTGCGGGCGCCGCGGGCGCCGATGACGACGGCGAGCTCGACCTCGTGGTGCACGTTGGTGCTGCCGGCCGGGATGCGGATGGCGTCGCCGGGGCCGATGACCGACGTCGAGGGCTTGAGGAACAGCAGCGGGCGCTCGGGGGCGTCGCCGGTGTTCATCTCCTTGACGTGGTCGGCGTAGTTCTTGCCGACGCAGACGACCTTGCTCGGCAGGATCGGCGAGAGCAGCCGGACGTCGGCCTGGGCGAAGCGCTGGCCGGTGAAGGAGATGGTGCCGAACGGGTGGCCCTCGATCTGGGCGACCTGGCCGTCGCCGTCGAGGACTCCGAAGGACATGCCCGAGGGCGAGGCGAAGCGGACGATGCGCACGAGGTCGAGGCTACTGACCCCGCGCGGGCCCGCCGCCCGCCCTACGGTGACCGGTGTGGCCTGCCGCCTGAGCGAGATCGTCGTCGACAGCCGGGACCCCGAGGCGCTCGCCGCCTGGTGGGCGCAGGTGCTCGGCTACCGGGTGCTCGGGCGCGACGAGGACGGCGCCGTGGAGATCGGCCCGGAGGCCGGCTTCGGTGGCCCGGCGCCCACGCTGGTCTTCACCCCGGTGGAGCACTGGGAGCCCGCGAAGCCGCGCCTGCACCTCGACGTCAACGCCACCGACCGCGACCAGGACGCCGAGCTGCAGCGGCTGCTCGGCCTCGGGGCCACGCGCGCCGACGTCGGCCAGACCGGCGAGGAGTCCTGGCACGTGCTCGCCGACCCGGAGGGCAACCCGTTCTGCCTGCTGAGCCGCCGTCTCGACCCGCTGTGACCCCCGACCCGAGGAGAGTCCCGTGATCCTGATCGTCATCAAGTTCCCCGTCCGGCCGGACAGGATCGACGAGTTCCGGGCCAAGGCCGACGAGTACGCCGCGGCGGTGAACGCCGAGGAGGGCAGCCTGTTCTTCGAGTGGTCGCGCAGCGTGCTCGACCCGAACACCTTCGTCTGCATCGAGGGCTTCCGGGACTCCGACGCCGGCGCCTCGCACGTGGCCACCCCGCACGCGAAGGCCGCCTTCGACTGGATGTCGGACCTCGTGGCCGAGCAGCCGCAGATCATCTACGTCGACGAACCGTCGGTGCCCGGCTTCGGCCCGATGGGCGAGGTCCAGCCCCGCACCTGATCCGCCGGCGGGCGACAGCGTGCGCGGAGGTGCACTGCGAGACCCGGTCGCTGCACCTCAGCGCACGCTGTCGCCACCCAGCAGCCGCCGCCGGGCCCGGTACACCGCGAGGACGTCGCGCCGGCACTCGTCGGGCGCTGTCGTGAGCCGGCGGTAGCCGTACCGCAGGGTCTGCCAGCCGGCGGTCGCGACGAGCGAGTCGCGGCGGATGTCGGACTCGCGCTGGTCCCTCGAGCCGTGCCAGGCGGCACCGTCCATCTCGACCGCGAGCTGCGCGTCGTCGTAGGCGGCGTCCAGGAAGAAGGTCTCGCCGCGCACCGCGAGCCGGCGCTGCTGCGTGAACGGCGGCATGCCCGGCGCGCGCAGCACCCGCAGGCAGCCCCAGATCTCCAGCTCGCTGCGGCAGCCGTCTGCCAGCAGGCCGACCAGCGCCGCGAGCTCGGCCCGCCCTCGCAGCCGGGTGCTCCGCTCCAGCTCGTACGCCAGGTCGGCGGGCCGACAGAGCCGCTGCCGGACGGCGGTGATCGCGGCGGCGCGGACGTCGGTGCGCGTCGGCGGGCCGGCGCCCCAGGCGTCGACGACGGCCCGCTCGACCGACGTCACCGGCAAGCCGCCCGCCCGGCGCCGGTCGGCGACCGCCGCCGCGTTCCGGTGCACCACCACGCCGGCCGGCCCGCGCGCGCTGCGGCCGTCCGCGACCGTCACGTGCACCGGGCCGGGCGGCGGCGGGAGGAGCTGCCACAGCGCCAGCGCCGTCCCGTGGCTGGCGACGGCGCCGCGACCGGCCAGCGCCGCGGCCACCCGCACCCGCCACCGCTGCGCCGCCACCGGGGTGGCCAGCACGCCGGGCGCGAGCCGGACCAGCCGGCCGCGGGTGACCCAGGTGGAGAGGGTCCGTGCGCTGACGTGCCGGAGCAGCTCCGCGCGGGTGGCCCAGCCCGCGGGGCCGACGACGAGGTCCACGTCCATGCCCGCGACCCTGCGGGCCGGACGCGCGGGCGGACGATCCACCGCCCGATCTGTGGACGGACGGCGACACCGTGCGCCGAGGTGCGGGCAGGGCCTCCGGGACCGCACCTCAGCGCACGCTGTCGGGCCGGGGAGGCCTAGCGGCAGTGGACGGCGTAGGTGAGCGCGTCGACCAGCGCGTGCCAGGAGGCCTCGACGATGTTGTCGTGGACGCCGACGGTGGTCCACTCCCCCACGCCGTCGGTGCTGTCGACCAGCACCCGCGTGGTGGCGCTCGTGCCGCCCTTCCAGCCGAGGATGCGCACCTTGTAGTCGGCCAGCGAGACGTCGGCGAGGCCGGGGTGGCGGCCGACCAGCGCCTGGCGCAGCGCGTTGTCCAGCGCGTTGACCGGGCCGTTGCCCTCGGCGGTGCTGATGACCCGCTCGGAGCTGCCGTCGTCGTTGGGCAGGTGCACCTTCACCGTCGCCTCGCTGACGACCACGCCGTTGCCCCAGTGCTCGACCGTCGTCCGGTAGCTCTCCAGCCGGAACAGCGGCGCCGGCGCCCCGGGCAGCTGCGAGCGCAGCAGCAGCTCGAAGGAGGCGTCGGCCGCCTCGAACGACCAGCCGTCGGCCTCCAGCACCTTCACCCGGTCGACGACGCGGCCCACGACCTCGGCGTGCCCGTCGAGGTCGACGCCGAGCTCGCGGCCCTTGAGCTCGACCGACGCCCGGCCGGCCATCTCGGTGACCAGGATGCGCATGTCGTTGCCGACGACGGCCGGGTCGAGGTGGTTGTAGAGCTCGGGGCTGACCTTGATGGCGCTGGCGTGCAGGCCGGCCTTGTGCGCGAACGCCGACGCCCCGACGAAGGGCTGGTGGTCGTCGGGCGCGATGTTGGCGAGCTCGGCGATCGCGTGGCTGACCCGCTGCAGCTCGGCCAGGCACTCCGCGGGCACCACGGGCAGCCCCATCTTGGTCACCAGGTTGGCGACCAGCGCGAACGTGTCGGCGTTGCCCGCCCGCTCGCCGTAGCCGTTGGCGGTGCCCTGGACGTGCGTCACGCCGGCCTCGACGGCGGCCAGCGAGTTGGCGACCGCGCAGCCGGTGTCGTCCTGGCAGTGGATGCCCAGCCGCCCCTCGACCCGCGAGCGCACGTCGGCCACGACCCGGCCCACGCCCATCGGCAGCATGCCGCCGTTGGTGTCGCACAGGACGCCGACCTCCGCGCCCGCGCCGAACGCCGCCCGCAGCACCGCGACGCCGTAGTCCGGGTCGGCGGCGTACCCGTCGAAGAAGTGCTCGCAGTCGACGAACACGCGCCGGCCGTGCGCGACGAGGTGGGCCACGGTGTCGGCGACCATCGCGAGGTTCTCCTCGAGCGTGGTGCGCAGCGCGTCGCGGACGTGCCGGACGTCGGACTTCGCGACCAGGCAGACCACCGGCGTCTCGGCGTCGAGCAGGGCCCTCACCTGCGGGTCGTCCTCCACCCGGACGCCGGCCTTGCGGGTGGCGCCGAACGCCACGAGCACCGCGTGCCGCAGCTTGAGCTCGGTGCGCGCGCGGGCGAAGAACTCGGTGTCCTTGGGCAGCGCCCCCGGCCAGCCGCCCTCGATGTAGCCGACGCCGATCTCGTCGAGCAGCCGCGCGACGGCGAGCTTGTCCGCGACGGAGAAGCTGATCCCCTCGCGCTGGGCGCCGTCGCGGAGCGTCGTGTCGAAGACGTGCAGGTCGGTGCCGAGGTCGGTGGCCACGGGCTCTCCCGGGGGTTCGACGCCGATCAGGCCCCTCACACGAAGAAGACCCCCCGGGAACGGGAGGTCGGCGCGCGGTCGGGGGTGCTGACCGCGCGCTAGACGATGATGAGGGTGGTGCCGGGGACGTGCATCGCCGCGGAGTCTAACCCCGCGGCGACGCGCCGCTCAGCCCCGTCAGCCTCCCGCGAGGGCGGCGAGCCGGTCGCCGACCTCCGCGGTGCGCACCTGGGCGCGCGGGTCGCGGGTGGACAGGTCGAAGGCGACGGCGGCGTTCACCTTGCGGGCGAGGTCGGCGTGGCCGAGGTGGTCGAGCAGCAGGCCCACCGACAGCACGGTCGCCGTCGGGTCGGCGATGCCCTGCCCGGCGATGTCGGGCGCGGAGCCGTGCACCGGCTCGAACATCGACGGGTTGGTGCCGGAGGCGTCGAGGTTGCCGCTGGCGGCGAGGCCGATGCCGCCGGTGACCGCGGCGGCGACGTCGGTGACGATGTCGCCGAAGAGGTTGTCGGTGACGATGACGTCGTAGCGGCCCGGGTCGGTGATGAAGAACATCGACGCGGCGTCGACGTGCTGGTAGGCGACGGTGACCTCGGGGAACTCGGCGGCCACCTCCTCGACGGTCCGCGACCACAGCGACCCGGCGTGGGTGAGCACGTTGGTCTTGTGGATGAGCGTGAGGTGCCGGCGCGGCCGGGCCGTGGCCCGCTCGAAGGCGTAGCGGACCACCCGCTCGACGCCGAACGCGGTGTTGAGGCTGACCTCGGTGGCCACCTCGTGCGGGGTGTCGCGGCGCAGGACGCCGCCGTTGCCGACGTAGGGGCCCTCGGTGCCCTCGCGCACGCACAGCATGTCGATCTCGCCGGGCTCGGCGAGCGGGCTGCGGACGCCGTCGTAGAGCTTGGCCGGCCGCAGGTTGACGTGGTGGTCGAGCTCGAAGCGCAGCCGGAGCAGCAGCCCGCGCTCGAGGATGCCCGGCGGCACGCTGGGGTCGCCGATGGCGCCGAGCAGGATCGCGTCGTGCCCGCGCAGCTCGTCGAGCACGCTGTCGGGCAGCAGCTCGCCGGTGCGCTGCCAGCGGGCGGCGCCCAGGTCGTAGGGCGTCGTCTCGAGGCCGGGGGCGACCGCCCCGAGGACCTTGAGGCCCTCGGAGACGACCTCCGGGCCGATGCCGTCTCCCGCGATCACAGCCAGGCGCATGGCGAGGACCCTAGGTCAGCGGGGGTCGAGGTCGGCGGAGCGGGCCTCGCGCGCTCCGATGCGGCCGGCGATCCCGGCGAGCAGCTCGGGGGCGACCGGGCTGTCGACGACGACGGCCATGAGCGCCTCGCCGCCGCGCGTGGTGCGGCTGACCTGGGCACCGGCGATGTTGACCCCGGCCTCCCCCAGCGCCGCGCCGACGGCGCCGACGACGCCGGGCCGGTCGGTGTAGAGGAAGAACAGCAGGTGCCCGGACAGGTCGAGGTCCATGTCGAAGCCGTCGACCTCGACCAGCTTGGGCACCTGGTTCTTGCCGAACAGGGTGCCGGAGACGCACACCTCGCGGCCGTCGGCCATCGCGCCGCGCACCCGGACGAGGTTGCGGTAGTCGGGGCTCTCGACGTCGCTGGTCAGGCCCACCTCCAGGCCGCGCTGCCCGGCCAGCAGCGGCGCGTTGACGTAGGTGACCTGCTCCTCGACGACGTCGGCGAAGACGCCCTTGAGCACGGCCAGCTGCAGCACCGAGTCGTCGAACTCGGCGAGCTTGCCGCGCACGTCGACGGTGAGGGACTGCGCGAGCCCGCCGGCGACGGCGGTGAACACGGTGCCCAGCCGCTCGGCCAGCGGCAGGCCGGGACGCACGTCCTCGGCGACGACGCCGCCGGCCTGCACGTTGACCGCGTCGGGCACGAACTCGCCCTGCAGCGCCAGGCGGACCGAGTGGGCGACGGCGGTGCCGGCCTTGTCCTGCGCCTCCGTGGTGGAGGCCCCCAGGTGCGGGGTGACGACGGTGTTGGGCAGGCCGAACAGCGGGCTGTCGGTGGTGGGCTCGGTGGCGAAGACGTCGAGCCCGGCGGCGGCGACCTGGCCCGAGCGCAGGGCGTCGGCGAGCGCCGCCTCGTCGACCAGCCCGCCGCGGGCGGCGTTGACCACGATCACGCCGCGCTTGGTGGTGGCCAGCTCCGCGGCACCGATGAGCCCGAGGGTCTCCGGCGTCCTCGGCAGGTGGACGGTGATGAAGTCGGCCTCGCGGAGCAGCTCCTCCAGCGACACCATGCGGACGCCGAGCTGCGCGGCACGGCCGGGCTGGATGTAGGGGTCGTAGGCGATCAGCGTGGTGCCGAAGGCGGCCAGCCGCTGCGCGACGAGCTGGCCGATGCGGCCCAGCCCCACGACGCCGACGACCTTCCCGGTGACCTCGACGCCCATGAACCGCGACCGCGCCCACCGGCCCTCGCGCAGCGACGCGTCGGCGGCCGGGATCTGCCGGGCGGCGGCCAGCAGCAGGGCGACGGCGTGCTCGGCGGCGCTGACGATGTTCGACGTCGGGGCGTTGACCACCAGGACGCCGCGCTCGGTGGCCGCGGCGACGTCGACGTTGTCCAGGCCGATGCCGGCGCGGGCCACGACCTTCAGCCCGGGGGCGGCGGCGAGGGCCTCGGCGTCGATGCGCGTGGCGCTGCGGACCAGCACCGCGGCCGCGTCGGCGAGGGCCGGGAGCAGGGCCGCGCGGTCGGCGCCGTCGACGTGGCGGATCTCCACGTCGGTGCCGAGCACCTCCAGGACGCTCGGCGCCAGCTGCTCGGCGATGAGGACGACGGGCGCGCTCCGGTTCACGGGGGTAGAGCCTAGGGACGCGCAGGTCACGGGCACCGGCACGGGCGGGGTCACGGGGCGGGCACGGGGAGGGGTCACGGGGCGGGCACGCGGCGCCCCACGGGCCCCAGCACCGGCCCCCGCCGGGTGGCTCGCTTGATGTGGGTAGGGGTGCCCCGCATCCTGGCCGCGACCAGCCGGCACCGGCCGGCGACCCGGAGGAGACCATGACCGACTTCAGCAAGGACAGCGGCGGGGCCTCGGCCTCCGGCCAGGGCGGTTCCCAGGACCCCCAGCAGGCGGGCCCGTACGGCGGGCAGCCCCAGGGCCAGCAGTACGGCCAGCAGCAGGGCCAGCAGGGCTACGGCCAGGAGTACGGGCAGCAGCAGGGCTACGGCCAGACCCAGCCCTACGGCCAGCAGTACGGCCAGCAGGGGTACGGCCAGCAGCCCCAGCAGTACGGCCAGCAGGGCTACGGGCAGCAGGGATACGGGCAGGGGTACGGCCAGCAGCCCCAGCAGTACGGCCAGTACGGCCAGGACCAGCAGTACGGCCAGTACGGCTACGCCCAGCAGTACGGCGCCGGCGCGGTGCCGGCCAAGCCCGGCGGCGTGGTGACGGCGGCGGTCCTCGGCTTCGTCTTCGGCGCCATCGGCGTGCTGCTGAGCTTCCTGCTGGTCTTCGCCGGGGCCGTGGCCAGCGGCGCGGGCAACGGGATCGACGACGAGATCCCCGGCTTCGGCGCCGTCGCCGGCGCCGTCGGCGGGGTGATCCTGGCCTTCGGCCTGGTGGTGCTGATCTGGACCGTCGTCATGATCTGGGGCTCGGTCTGGGCGCTGTCCGGCCGCAGCCGGGTGATGCTCCTCGTCGGCGGCTCGATCGCGCTGGCGTTCACCCTGCTGGGCTTCATCGGCAACCTGTCCGACGCCGACACCGCGGGGGCCGGCGGGATCATCACCAGCCTGCTGTTCTTCCTCGCCGCGCTGGCGATCGTCGTCCTGCTGTCGCTGAAGCCGGCCGCCGCGTTCTTCGCCGCGCACCGCGCCCGGCGCGGCCGCTGACGATGTCCGCGGGGACGCCGGGCCGGGACGGGCCGGGGCGGGGCGGGCGTCCCGTCCCGCGCCCGGCCCCGCTGCTCGTCGCGACGCTGCTCGGCTTCCTGCTCGGCCTCTGGGCCCTGCTGTACGCGGCGCTGCTGTTCTCGGCGGCCCGGGCCGACGGCGTCCTCGCCGCGATCGCGGCCGTCTGGCTCGGCATCACCGTGCTGTGCGTGGCGGGCGGCGTCCAGGCGCTGACCGGGCGGGGCGGCCGCCTCCTCGCGGCCGGCGGGGTGGCGGTCGCCGCTCTGTCGCTGCTGGGGGTCGTCACCTCGGTCCTGGACGGCACGCTCGCCGTGTGGCCGCTGGTCCTGGCGGCGGCCGGCGCGGGCGTCGTCGTGCTGCTCAACCGGCCGGCGTCCCGGGAGTTCCTCAGCCGGCCCCGCGCCTGACCTCCCGCGCCGGACCTCGCGCCCCTGACCTGCACCGATCCCCCGCCCGGGCGACGACCCGGGCCCCCGCAGGCCCCTACACTCCGCCGTCGACCGCCGACCCGGCGCGCCGGCTCTCCCGGAAGGAACCCCATGACAGGTCCCAGCTTCGACAAGGACTCCCCCTACGGGGGCCAGCCCGCGCCGGGTCAGCCGCCCTACGGCCAGCAGCCCGGCTACGGCCAGCAGCAGCCGTACGGCCAGCAGCCCTACGGCCAGCCGCAGCCGTACGGCCAGCAGCCGGGCGGCTTCGGCGGCCCCTCCCCCTACGGCGCGCCGGCCGGCAGGCGCCCGGGCGTCGTCACCGGCGCCGCGGTCGTCGGCATCGTCTGGGGTGGCCTCGGCACGCTGTTCGGGATCATCAGCCTGTCGCTGGCCTTCCAGATCAACGCGGTGGTGGGGCTGCTCGTGCTCCTGTCGACCGCGCTGTCGATCGGCCTGCTCGTCGGCGGCATCCAGACGCTGCAGGGCAAGTCGCCCCGGCTGCTGCTGCTCATCAGCTACGTGGCCATCGGGATCAACGTGATCTCGCTGCTCCTGTCGCTGATCAGCGACGGCGCCTCGGCGGCCAACGGCCTGCTCGGGTTCATCCTGCCGGTCGTCGTCGTGGCGCTGCTGCGCCAGCCGCAGGCCCGGCAGTACTACGCCTCGCGCGGCATCAGCTACTGATCCCCGTACGTACGGGAACGGCCCTCGCTGCCCTCGGGCAGCGGGGGCCGTTCCCGTGTGCGGGGACTACGAGCGGGCGGCGGTGCCGGTGTAGTCGTCGGAGCTCGACACCCAGCTCATCAGGCCGCGCAGCTTGCGGCCGGTCTCCTCGATCGGGTGCGCCTCGGCCTCGGCGCGGCGACGCCTGAAGTCCGGCGCGCCGGCGTCCTGGTCGGCGATGAAGGCGGCGGCCCAGGAGCCGTCCTTGATCGCGGCGAGGACCTCCTTCATCGACTCCTTGACGCGGGCGTCGATGACCTTCGGGCCGGAGGTGTAGTCGCCGTACTCGGCGGTGTCCGACACCGACCAGCGCTGCTTGGCGATGCCGCCCTCGTACATGAGGTCGACGATCAGCTTGAGCTCGTGCAGGCACTCGAAGTACGCGATCTCGGGCTGGTAGCCGGCCTCGGTGAGGGTCTCGAAGCCGGCGGTGATCAGCGCGCTCGCGCCGCCGCAGAGGACGGCCTGCTCGCCGAACAGGTCGGTCTCGGTCTCCTCGGCGAACGTCGTCTTGATGACGCCGGCGCGGCTGCCGCCGATGGCCTTCGCGTAGGACAGCGCGAGCTGCAGGGCCTGCCCGCTCGCGTCCTGCTCGACGGCGACCAGGCAGGGCACGCCCTTGCCGTTCTCGAACTCGCGGCGCACGAGGTGGCCGGGGCCCTTGGGGGCGACCATCGCGACGTCGACGCCGGCCGGGGGCTTGACGTAGCCGAACCGGATGTTGAAGCCGTGGCCGAAGAACAGCGCGTCGCCGTCCTGCAGGTTGGGCTCGATCGACTCGGTGTAGAGGGTCCGCTGCACGTGGTCGGGCGCCAGGATCATGATCAGGTCCGCCTCGGCGGCGGCCTCGGACGGGGTGACGACCCGCAGGCCCTCGGCCTCGGCCTTGGCCCGGCTCTTCGACCCCTCGGGCAGGCCCACCCGGACGTCGACCCCCGAGTCGCGCAGCGAGAGGGCGTGCGCGTGCCCCTGGCTGCCGTAGCCGATGACGGCGACGGTGCGCCCCTGGATGATCGACAGGTCGGCGTCGTCGTCGTAGAAGATCTCGGCGGCCATGCGGTGGTGCTCCTTCGGTCGGTTCAGGTGAGTGGATGGAACGGCCCCCTCGCAGGGTCCCGCCGCGAGCGCGCGAGCGGTGGGGGGCGAGGGGGTCCTTCGTCAGGCGGTGCGGTCGACCGGCCGCAAGGTACCGGCGCCGCTCATCGAGCGCGGTCCGCGGCCCAGGGCGACGGTGCCCGACTGGGCCATCTCCTTGATGCCGAGCGGGGCGAGGACCGCGAGCAGGGCCTGCAGTTTGTCGGGGGTCCCGGTGGCCTCGAGGGTCACCGTGTCGGTGTTGACGTCGACGACGCGGGCGCGGAAGAGCTCCGCGGTCTGGAGCACGGTGGTCCGCTCGGCCAGCGGCGCGCGGACCTTGACCAGCAGCAGCTCGCGCTGGACGGCGGCGCCGCCGTCCAGCTCCACGATCTTGATGACCTCGACGAGCTTGTTCAGCTGCTTGGTCACCTGCTCCAGGGGGGCGGACTCCGCGTCGACGACGATCGTCATGCGGGACAGGTCGGGGTTCTCGGTCGGGCCGACGGCGAGCGACTCGATGTTGAACGCGCGCCGGCTGAACAGCGCCGAGACGCGGGCCAGGACGCCGGCCTTGTTCTCGACGAGGACCGACAGGGTGTGGCGGGTCATCGGGGGACCTTCTTCCGATCCGCGGTCCGGCCCCGTTCCAGGGGCCCGCCGCGAGCGTGCGAGTGGTGGGGAGGAACGGGGTCCTTCGTCAGACCTGGTCCTCTCCGAAGACGGGCCGCAGGTCGCGCGCGGCCAGGATGTCGTCGTTGCTGGCGCCCGCGGCGACCATCGGCCACACCTGGGCGTCGGCGCCGACGACGAAGTCGATGACCACCGGGGCGTCGGTGATCGCCATGGCCTTCTCGATGACGGCGTCGACGTCGTCCTTCGACTCGCAGCGCAGGCCGACGCAGCCGAGCGCCTCGGCGAGCGCGACGAAGTCGGGGATGCGCACCGGCTTGGGCGTGCCGTCGGCGTTGCGCGCGTGCAGCCGCGTGTTGGAGTAGCGGCCCTCGTAGAAGAGGGTCTGCCACTGCCGGACCATGCCGAGGTTGCCGTTGTTGATGACGGCGACCTTGACCGGGATGCCCTCGATCGCGCAGGTGGCGAGCTCCTGGTTGGTCATCTGGAAGCAGCCGTCGCCGTCGATCGCCCACACCGTGGTGTCGGGGCAGCCGTACTTGGCGCCCATGGCCGCGGGGACGGCGTAGCCCATCGTCCCGGCGCCGCCGCTGTTGAGCCAGGTGCCCGGCTTCTCGTAGCGGATGAACTGCGCGGCCCACATCTGGTGCTGGCCGACGCCGGAGGTGTAGATCGCGTCGGGGCCGGCGATCGCGCCGAGCCGCTCGATGACGTACTGCGGCGACAGCGAGCCGTCCTCGGGCCAGTCGTAGCCGAGCGGGTAGCGGTCGCGCCAGTCGTCGAGCTGGGTCCACCAGGCGGTGAGGTCGGCGCGCCG
Organism: Geodermatophilus sp. SYSU D01106; assembly: GCF_054049995.1. Classification (NCBI taxonomy): domain Bacteria; kingdom Bacillati; phylum Actinomycetota; class Actinomycetes; order Geodermatophilales; family Geodermatophilaceae; genus Geodermatophilus; species Geodermatophilus sp. SYSU D01106. The sequence goes on from NZ_JBJGYM010000003.1 coordinate 115,560, forward strand.
GCCGGCCTCGTGCTCGGCGCGCAGGGCGGTCACCAGCTCGGCGATCGTCTCCTTCGCGTCGCCGACGATCGGCACGTCGGCCTTGCGGTTCTTGCCGATCTCGGCCGGGTCGATGTCGGCGTGCACGACCAGGGCACCGGGCGCGAAGGTCGACAGCTGGCCGGTGACGCGGTCGTCGAAGCGGGCGCCCAGGGCGACGAGGACGTCGGCCTTCTGCAGCGCGGTCACGGCGGCGACGGTGCCGTGCATGCCCGGCATGCCCAGGTGCTGCGGCGAGCTGTCGGGGAAGGCGCCGCGGGCCATGAGCGTGGTGACGACGGGCGCGCCGGTGAGCTCGGCCAGCTCGGCGAGCTCCGCGGTGGCGGAGGCCTTGAGCACGCCGCCGCCGACGTAGAGGACCGGGCGGCGGGCGCCGGCGATCAGCGCGGCGGCCTCGCGGACCTGCTTGCCGTGCGGGCGGGTGGTCGGCTTGTAGCCGGGCAGGTCCAGCCGCGGCGGCCAGGCGAAGTCGGTGCGCGCCTGCAGCACGTCCTTGGGGATGTCAACCAGGACCGGCCCGGGGCGGCCGGTGGCGGCGAGGTGGAAGGCCTCGGCGATCCGCTGTGGGATCTCGGCGGGGTCGGTGACCAGGAAGTTGTGCTTGGTGATCGGCATCGTGATGCCGCGGATGTCGGCCTCCTGGAAGGCGTCGGTGCCGATCGCGGCGCTGGGCACCTGCCCGGTGATCGCGACGATCGGGACCGAGTCCATGTAGGCGTCGGCGAGCGGGGTGACCAGGTTGGTCGCGCCCGGGCCGGAGGTGGCCATGCAGACGCCGACCCGGCCGGTGGCCTGCGCGTACCCGGTGGCGGCGTGGCCGGCGCCCTGCTCGTGGCGGACCAGGACGTGGCGCACGCGGGAGTCGAACAGCGGGTCGTAGGCCGGCAGGATCGCCCCGCCGGGGATGCCGAACACCACGTCGACGCCGACCGCCTCGAGCGAGCGGACCAGGCTCTGGGCGCCGGTGATGCCGGTCGCGGGCAGGTGAGCGGACTCGGCGATCGAGCGGGCCGTCGTCTCGACACCGGTGAGCGCCTCGGCGGCCTCTCGGGTGGCGGACTCGCTCGGGGTCGTGGTCATGGGGGGCGTCTCCTGGGCCGGACGTGCGGGGAGGGTGCGGTCGGGTGCCTGCTCGGGCAACAAAAAACCCCTCGTGCCACGGGCACGGAGGGGTCAGCGCGTCGGTCGGGCGACCGGCGCGCTAGGCGAGTACGAGGAGCAGGCAGGCGGAGGGCACGACCACACTGTGCGCCTCCGCCGTCGGGACGTCAACCAGCCCGTCCCACACCGTGGGACCGTGTCGAGCGGAACCTGGGACGACGCTCCGCGCCCGCTACGGGACGGCGACCGCCTCGGGGCCGCCGACCAGGGCCGGGTCGAACCCGTCGACCCGGGCGGGCAGGTCCGCGGCGGGCACCGGCCGGCCGATGTGCCAGCCCTGCAGGAAGCGGCAGCCCAGCGCGGTGAGCACCTCGAGCTGGGCGCGGGTCTCCACGCCCTCGGCGACGACGTCCATGCCGAGCGTGCGGCCGAGGTCGACGACGCTGCCGACGAGGGCGGCGACGCGCGGGTCGGTGTCGATGCCGGAGACGAACCCGCGGTCCATCTTCAGCACCTGCACGGGCAGCCGGGCGAGGTAGGCCAGCGACGAGTAGCCCTTGCCGAAGTCGTCGAGGGAGACCACGCAGCCCAGCGCGGACAGCTCGGCGAGCTCGGCCAGCAGCCGCTCGTCGTCGTCCATGAGGACGCTCTCGGTGACCTCGACCATGAGCAGGTGCGCCGGCAGGCCGGAGCGCTCCAGCGCGCGGGTGACGTCCTCGACCAGGCAGCGGGCCTGCAGGTGGCGCACGGAGATGTTGACGCCGAGCTTGAGGTCGCGGCCGCCGGCGACGAGGCAGGCGTGCTCGGCGGTGGCGGTCGCGAGCACCCAGCGCTGCAGCGGCACGATGAGCCCGTCGTCCTCGGCCAGGCCGATGAACTCCTCCGGCGGCACGGGGCCGAGCTCGGGGTGGTCCCAGCGCACCAGCGCCTCGACGCCGAGGACGCGCCGCTCCTCCGCGCCGGCGACCGGCTGGTAGACCATCCGCAGCTCGCCGCGGGCGATGGCGCCGGGCAGGTCGCGGGCCAGCCGGCTGCGGCGGGCGGACTCCTCGACGAGGGCCTCCCCCGACGCCCGGACGCCGTTCTTGCCCTGCGCCTTGACGGTGCGCAGCGCGAGGTCGGCCTCCCGCACGGTGGCCGAGGCGTCCGCGCCGGACAGCACCTCGGTGACGCCGACGCTGGCCGACACCCGCAGCACGGGGCCCGCGGTCTCCGGCTCCCCCGGCGCGGCGTGCCGGCTCGTGCGGTCGAGCTCCGCGACCAGCCGCTCGGCCAGGGCGAGGGCCTCGTCGGGGCCGCCGTCGACGACGAGGGCGAACTCGTCGCCGCCGAGCCGGGCCACCAGGTCGGTGCCGCGCGCCTCGGCGCGCAGTGCGGCCGCGACCTCGACCAGCAGCCGGTCCCCGGCGTCGTGGCCGGCGAGGTCGTTGACGGCCTTGAAGCCGTCGAGGTCGACGAGCAGCACGCAGGCGCGGGCGCCGCGGCCGGCGCGGGCGAGGGCGCCGTCGAGGGCGGCCATGAACCGGGCGCGGTTGGGCAGGCCGGTGAGCGAGTCGGTGTAGGCCAGCCGCTCGAGCTCGCGGTGGCTGGCGCGGCGCTCGGTGACGTCGCGCAGGTGCAGCACCAGCCCGTCGCCGGTGCGGCGGCCGCCGGTGCGGGCGGCACCGGACACCTCGACCTCGCGCCACGCGCCGTCGGCGGTGCGCAGCCGGCCGGTGGCGGGCAGGCCGTCGGGGGCGCCGTCGCGCAGGGCCGCGGCGACCCGGACGACGAGGTCGCGGTCCTCCTCGTGCAGCAGCCCGACGAGCAGGCGTCCGCGGAGGTCCTCCTCGGGGCGGCCGAGCTGGGCCTCGACCGCGCCGGTCGCCGAGGTCACCCGGCCGGCGGCGTCGAGCTCGACGGTGACGGCGTCGCCGCTGTGCACCAGCGCGCGGAACCAGCCCTCGGTGCGCTCGAGGCGGCGGGTGAGCCGGGCGGCGTCGAGCACCCAGGACAGGGTGCGGACCGCGGCCAGCAGCAGCAGGACGGTGGCGGCGCCGGCCTCGGCGGCCTGCAGCGGCCGCCCCGCGACGACGCCGGCGGTCAGCCCGACCAGCGCGGCGGTCGCGGCGCCGTGGGCGAGCACGCCGCCGCGCAGGGGCAGCGCCCGCCGGGACCCCGGCGGGAAGTCGGCGGCCGGCACGGGACGGTCGGCGGCGGCCGCACCCAGGGCGGTGCCGAGCATGGCGAGCCACGCGAGCACGGTGACCACCCCGGCGACCGGGGCGGCGCCCTCGGCCGTGCGGCCGGCCGCGCCGCCGAGGGCGACGACGGCCATCGCCACGAAGGAGGCGAGCAGCCAGCCGGCCGCGCGGCGGCGGTCCTCCGACACCGCGGTGAGGGTGACCAGGCCGATGCCGCACAGGACGGCGCCCACCAGCGGGTAGCCGACGGCGATCAGGCCCTCGGCGGGGCCGCGGACGGCGGCCAGCAGGTCGGCGAGCAGGACGTCGCCGAGCAGCGCGACGGCGATGGTGACGACGAGGCCGTCGAGCACCACGCGGGTGCCCAGCCGGCGCTCGGCCCGCGGCGGCAGGAGCAGCACGGCGGCCGACACCGCGACCGGGACGGCGAGCAGGGCGGGCAGGTCCTCGACCCCGCCGGCACTCATGTCGCGGTCGGGCCGGGCGAGGGCGAGCACCTGGCCGAGCGCGAGCAGCGCGCCGGCGGCCGCGAGCGCCTGCCAGGGCCGGCGGGCGGTCCGGGGCAGGCGGGCGGCGCGGCGGGCCAGCACGGCGGCGGCAGCGCCGGAGCCGAGCGCGAGCGCCGCCGGGACGAGCCGGCCGGCCTCCTGCGCCCCGGACAGCTGCAGCGCGGTGGTGCCGGCGCCGAGGACGGCGAGCAGGACGACGACGGCGCGGCTGGCGGCGTCAGGCACCGGACGCCTCCCGCAGGGCGGAGGAGTCGGCGGTCTCCCCGGCGATCAAGGTCGCGGCCGGGCCGGCCGAGGAGCCGACCAGCCCCGGCCACAGCGCGCCGGCGTTCTCGCGCAGGACCTGCGCCAGGTCGGCGGCCGGCAGCGGGCGGGCGAGCAGGAAGCCCTGCGCGAAGCCGACGCCGAGACCGCGCAGCACGCCGAGCTGGGCCGGCGTCTCCACGCCCTCGGCGACGACGTCGAGACCGAGCGAGCGGCCGATGGTGACCATCGACTCGCACAGCGCGCGGCTGTCGCGGTCGCGGTCGACGCGGGAGACGAACGCGCGGTCGAGCTTGACGACGTCGATCGGCAGCCGGGTCAGGTGCAGCAGCGAGGAGGAACCGGTGCCGAAGTCGTCGAGGGCCACGTGCACGCCCATGAGGCGCAGCGCCGCGATGTCGCCGTCGACGGCGGTGCCGGCCGCGCGCACGGTGGCCTCGGTGATCTCGAGGACCAGCCGCTCGGGCCCGAGGCCGGAGCAGCGCAGGGCGCCCGCGACGTCGTCGACCAGGGTGCGGGCGGCGACGTGCGCGGCGGAGATGTTGACGCCCAGCCGCAGCGGGACGCCGTCGACGGCGGGCAGCGCGGCGACGGTGGTCGTGGCCTCCCGCAGGGCCCAGCGCTGCAGGTCGGCGATGACGCCGGCCCGCTCGGCGACGGGCACGAACTCTCGCGGCGGGACCTCGCCGAGGTCGGGGTGCCGCCAGCGCAGCAGCGCCTCGACGCCGGTCACCCGCTGCTCCCCCATCGACACGATCGGCTGGAACGCCAGCCACAGCTCCCCGCGCGCGGCGGCTCCGGCGACGTCCTCGCGCAGCCGGTCCCGGCGGGCCGCGGCCGCGCCGAGCTCCGGGGTCCACACGGTCGCCCGGGCCCGGCCGGAGGTGCGCGCGGCGGCGACGGCGAGCTCGGCGCGCGCGGTCAGCCCGGCGACGTCGAGGCCGTCCTCGACGACGACGACGCCGACGTCTGCGGTGAGGTCGAAGACGCCCGCGGGCGTGGTCACCGGCTGCTCGAGCACGGCGAGGCAGCGGTCGGCGAGCAGCGCGGCGGTGTCGGCGTCGCCCTCGGCGAGGATGCCGAAGGTGCCGCCCACGGTGCGGGCCACGACCTCCTCGCCGCGGGTGGTGGCGCGCAGCCGGCGGCCGAGCTCGACCAGGACGGTGGTCACGGTGTCGCGGCCGGCGTGCTCGCGGACGTCGTCGAGCCCGCGGACGTCGACGAGCAGCACGGCGTGGCCGGCGCCCGTGCCGGCCAGTGCGGCTTCCCAGCCGGCCCGGTTGGGCAGGCCGGTCAGGGCGTCGGTGTAGGCGACCTCGGCCAGCGCGCGCTCGCGGGCCTCGCGCTCGGTCACGTCCCGGCAGTGCAGCACGACGGAGCCGACCGCGGCCTCGTCGCGCAGGTCGGCGACGCTGGCCTCCAGGTGCCGGGTGCCGCCGTCGGCGGTGCGGACGCGGAGGGTCAGCAGGCCGGGCGCCCCGGCGGGGCCGGCGAGCAGCCGGCGCAGCGCGGCGGCGTCGGCGGGGTCGACGGTGCCGGGGCGGGCGGTGCCGCCGGTGAGCAGGTCGCGGCCGGCCAGCTCGGCGGGCGTGGTGCCCAGCAGGTCGGCCAGCGCCGCGGAGGCCCAGCCGACGCGCAGCCGGCGGTCGAGGACGAGCACGGCCTCGCGGGTGGACTGCAGGAGCTTGCGGAAGTACGCCTCGTCCGAGCGCAGGCGGGCGCCGCGCTGGTGGTCCTCGCGGGCGGTGACCCAGCGGTGCGCCGCCGACAGGGCCACGCACAGCAGCGCGCCGGCGAGGGTGACCCGGGTGGGCCGGACGCCGAACGCGAGCGGGCCGACGACGACGCCGACCACGGCGACGAGCGCGAGCTGGGGCAGGACCGACCGCAGCTGGACGGCGCGGCCGCTGGCGGCGCCGGTCGAGGAGGAGGCGGCGGCGTCGCGGAGGCGGGCCAGCACGACCAGCGCCAGCCCGAGCACCACGGCGATCCGGGTGGCGGCGACGAGGTGGGGCGCGCCGAGCAGCGCGGCGGAGGTGGCGGTGCCGCGGCCCAGGCACAGCAGCACCAGGCCGCCGAGCAGGACGGCGGCCATCCCCTGGCGGTGCGCCGCCACGGAGCCGAGGACGGTGAGCGCGGCGGCCATGACCGCGCCGGTCGCGGCGACGGCGGCGCCGAGCACCAGCTGGGCGCCGACGGTCAGGCCGGCCCAGCTGTTGCCCGGGCCGACCAGCAGCAGCTGCATGACCACGACCGCGGCGGTGCCGAACAGCGCCAGCTCGAGCGACGTGCGCGAGCAGGTGCGGCGCAGGCCGGAGCGCCCGGCCATGTGCAGCAGCGCGACGACGGTGACGGCGTAGCCGGGCACGGTGGGCAGCCAGCGCAGGACGACCTGCTGCAGCACCGTCTCCGGCTGCACGACCGCGCCCACCGCGAGCGCGAGGACGGGGAACAGCGGGGCGAGGGCGAGCAGCCGCCACGGCCGGTCGCCGGCCGCACCCGAGCGGCTCGTCGCGAACAGCACGGCCGCCGTCGCCACCCCGGCGAGGGCGGCGACGGCGTCGCCGAGCGGGGTCAGCGGCGGGACGAGCGCGGCGAGCACGCACGCCGCCGCGGCGGGCACGGCAGCCGCGAGCAGCCACCTGGTCCGTCTGTCCACAGTCCCGGTGTCGGCACCGCGGGCGGGCCGGAACAGCGCGGGGCGCCGCCGCTCACCCCATCGGGGGGACTCCCCCGGGTCTCAGCCGCAGATGGCGCCGTTCGCCGCGGAGCCGACGAGCTTGGCGTACTTGCCGAGGACCCCGGTGGTGTAGCGGGGCGGCAGCGGCTGCCAGTCCTGGCGGCGCCGGGCGAGCTCGTCGTCGTCGACCAGCAGGTCCAGCGTGCGGGTGGTCAGGTCCAGCCGGATCCGGTCGCCGTCGCGGACGAACGCGATCGGGCCGCCGTCGGTGGCCTCGGGCGCGACGTGCCCGACGCACAGGCCGGTGGTCCCGCCGGAGAAGCGGCCGTCGGTGAGCAGCAGGACGTCCTTGCCCAGGCCCGCGCCCTTGATGGCGCCGGTGACGGCGAGCATCTCGCGCATGCCCGGCCCGCCGCGCGGCCCCTCGTAGCGGATGACGACGACGTCGCCGCTCCGCAGCGTGCCCTCGGTGACGGCGTCCATCGCGCCCTGCTCGCCGTCGAAGACCCGCGCGGTGCCCTCGAAGACCTCGGCGTCGAAGCCGGCCGACTTGACCACGGCCCCCTCGGGCGAGAGCGAGCCGCGCAGGATGGTCAGGCCCCCGGTCTTGTGGATGGGGTTCTCCATCGCGTGCACGATCGTGCCGTCGAGGTCCGGCGGGGCGATCTCGGCGAGGTTCTCGGCCATGGTCTTCCCGGTCACGGTGAGCGCGTCGCCGTGCAGCAGGCCGGCGTCGAGCAGGGCCCGCAGCACGACCGGGACGCCGCCGACGCGGTCGATGTCGGTCATGACGAAGCGGCCGAACGGCTTGACGTCGGCCAGGTGCGGGGTGCGGTCGCCGATCCGGTTGAAGTCGTCGAGCGTGAGGTCGACCTGCGCCTCGTGCGCGATGGCCAGCAGGTGCAGGACGGCGTTGGTGGAGCCGCCGAGCGCCATGACGACGGTGATGGCGTTCTCGAACGCCTCCCGGGTCATGATCTGGCGGGCGGTGATGCCCTTGCGCAGCAGGTTGACCACGGCCTCGCCGGAGGCGACGGCGAACGCGTCGCGGCGGCTGTCGGGGGCCGGCGGGGCGGCGCTGCCGGGCAGCGCCATGCCGAGCGCCTCGGCCACGCTGGCCATGGTGTTGGCGGTGTACATGCCGCCGCAGGAGCCCATGCCGGGGCAGGCGGCCCGCTCGACGGCGGCCAGCTCGTCCTGGGTGATCAGCCCGCGGGCGCAGGCGCCGACGGCCTCGAAGACGTCGATGATCGTGAGGTCGTCGCGGTCGCCGAGCTTCCCGGGCAGCGTCGAGCCGGAGTAGAGGAACACGCTCGCGAGGTCCAGCCGCGCGGCGGCCATGAGCATCCCGGGCAGCGACTTGTCGCAGCCGGCGAGCAGCACCGAGCCGTCGAGCCGCTCGGCGAACATGACCGTCTCCACCGAGTCGGCGATGACCTCGCGGCTGACCAGCGAGGCGCGCATGCCCTCGTGGCCCATCGAGATGCCATCGGAGACGGAGATCGTGCCGAACTCCAGCGGGAACCCGCCGGCGGCGTGCACGCCCTCCTTCGCCCGCTTGGCCAGCCGGTCGAGGGAGAGGTTGCAGGGGGTGATCTCGTTCCAGGACGAGGCGACGCCGATCTGCGGCTTCTCCCAGTCGTCGTCGCCCATGCCGACGGCGCGCAGCATCGCGCGGGCCGGGGCCCGGGTGATGCCGTCGGTCACCTCGCGGCTGCGCGGCTTGACGTCGGCGATGGTGCGGGGCTCGTCCACGGTGGTCACGGACGACGAGGGTAGGCGCGTTCGGGAGGCCGTCCCAGACGCCGCTCATACTGGTACCGCCACCACCACCGAGGAGGAGCGCTGTCCGCCACCGCCCGCCGTGAACTCGCCGACTTCCTGCGCTCCCGGCGCGCCCAGCTCGACCCGCGCGACACCGGGCTGCCGGCCGGGGGCGCGCGGCGCACGCCGGGGCTGCGCCGCGAGGAGGTCGCGCTGCTCTCGGGCGTGAGCTCCACCTGGTACACGTGGCTGGAGCAGGGCCGCGACATCCGGCCCTCCCGGCAGGTGGTCGACGCGCTGGCCGCCACCCTGCGCATGACGCCGGCCGAGCACGGCTACGTGCTGCGGCTGACCGGCCACGGCGGCGCCGCCCCCGGCGACCCGGGCGACGGCATGCCCGGCCACGTGCAGCGGCTGCTCGACGCGCTGGGCCCCTCCCCCGCCTACGCCATCACCGCCGACTGGACGATCGCCGGCTGGAACCGCGCCTACGAGCGGCTCTACCCCGGCGTGGCCGCCGTCGCCCCGGACCGGCGCAACCTGCTGGAGCTGGTCTTCACCGACCCGGCCGTGCGGGCGCTGCTCGGCGACTGGGACACCGACAGCCGCCGGTTCCTCGCCCAGTTCCGCGCCGAGGTGGGGCCGCGGCTGGCCGACCCGCCGGTGGTCGACCTGGTCACCCGGCTCGAGGCGGCGAGCCCCGCGTTCCGCGCCGGCTGGGCCAGCCACGACGTCGACCGGTTCACCTCCGCCGAGCGGCGCTTCGAGCACCCGGAGGTCGGCACGCTGCTGCTCGAGCACCACCAGCTCGCGCCGGCCGACGCGCCGGGTCTGCAGGTCGTCGTCTACACCGCGGCCGCGGGCAGCGAGACCGCCGCGCGGCTGGCCCGGCTCGCCGGCCCGGCCGCGGGTCAGGCCGCCGGGGGCTGAGGCACCTCGAAGCGGCCGCCGGACCAGCCGGCCAGCCGCGGCAGGTCGCGGGCGCGCAGCACCGGCAGCCGCACCTCGCCGCCGCCGCGGGTGACCAGCCGCAGCCGCGCGTTGCGCACGACGCGGATCCCGGCCAGGTCGTCCCACGCCACGCGGCGCTGCCCGAGCACGCCGCGGGTGGTGATGGCCTCGTCGTCGACGTCGACGCCCACCCGCAGGACCCACACCGCGGCGGCCAGCGGCAGCAGGAGGACGAGCGCGGCCCACGGGGAGGCCGCGGCGAAGGGCAGCACGCAGACGGCGAGGAAGACGACGGGGACGAGGGCGACCCGGCTCAGCCGCATCCGCGCATGGACAGCCACGTCCGCCGATGATCCCTCAGTAGTCGCCGACGACGTCGGTCAGCGGCTCGCCGGCCAGCACCCGCCGCAGCTGGGCGAGGACGGTCTCCTGCGCGCGGGCCCGCGTCTGCGGCACCGCGCCGCCCACGTGCGGGGTGAGCAGCAGCCCCGGCGCCGTCCACAGCGGGTGGCCCTCGGGCAGCGGCTCGGGCTCGGTGACGTCGAGGGCGGCGCGCAGCCGGCCGGAGGTGAGCTCGGCGACCAGCGCGTCGGTGTCCACGACCACCCCGCGGGCGGCGTTGACCAGCAGCGCGCCGTCCGGCATGGCGGCGAGGAACGCGGCGTCGACCATGCCGGTGGTCTCGGCGGTGACCGGCACGATGAGCACGACGACGTCGGCCGACGGCAGCAGGTCCGGCAGCTCGTCGGTGCCGTGGACGCCGTCGCGGGCGGTGCGGCCGACGTAGGTCAGCTCGACGTCGAAGCCGGACATCATCGCGCCGATCCGGCGGGCGATGTCGCCGGCGCCGACGACGAGCACCCGCGCCCCGACCAGCGAGCGGTGGGTGCCGGGCGCCCAGCGGCCGGCGTCCTGCGCGCGGACGAACTCCGGCAGGCCGCGCTGCGCGGCGAGGGTGGCGGCGAGCACCCACTCCGCCGTCGACGGGGTGTGCGCGCCGCGGGCGTTGCACAGCACGACGCCGTCGGGCAGCCGGCCGGTGAACCGCTCGGCGCCGGCGCTGAGCAGCTGCACCAGGCGCAGGTCGGGCAGCGCGGCGAGGAACGCCTCGGCCGGCTGCGCGCCGCCGAAGGCCGGCACCCACACGCGCGCGGCCGCGGCCTCGCCCGTGGGCGGGCCGTCGTCGGGGGTGACGTGTGCGCGCACCCGCGGGTCGAGGGCCGCGACGGCGTCGGCCATCTCGCGCGAGGGCACGAGGACGGTCAGCGTCTCGTCGGGGCCGGCGATGTCGGTGCCGCGGATCTCGGGTGCCACGGGGTCCGAGCGTAGGCAGCCGCGCTCCACCCGGCCGCAGCGTGCCCGGCCGTACTGTGGGTCGGGTGAGGCGGCAGCGGGGGCGGCGGGCGGCGGGCGCCGCGTGCGCGGTGGCCCTGACCCTGGTCCTCGCCGGCTGCGGCGAGGAGGGCTACGAGCCCAGCGGCCCGTTCCGGCCGCTGCCGGAGGGCGCACCCCCGGAGGTCGGCCCGCCCACGGAGTCCTCCCCCGCCCCGGCGCCCGGCGACCCCGCCGACCCCGGCTCCGGGCAGGCCGGCGGCGACCCCAACGTCGTCGCGTCCGGGCTCACGGTGCCCACCGGCCTGGTCGTGCTGCCCGACGGCAGCGCCGTGGTCGGCGAGCGGGAGACCGGCCGGCTGCTGCAGGTCTTCCCCGACCGCTCGCCGGCCCGCGAGCTCATGGTGGTGCCGGGCGTCGACACCGGCGGCGACGGCGGCCTGCTCGGCCTCGCGCTCTCGCCCACCTTCGACGAGGACGGGCTGTTCTACGCCTACGTGTCGACGGCGACGGACAACCGCGTCGTCCGCTTCCCGATCGGCGGCACCCCGAACCCGGTGTTCACCGGCATCCCGCGCGGCGAGACGCACAACGGCGGCGGGCTGGCGTTCAGCACCGACGGAACGCTGCTCGTCGGCACCGGCGACACCGGCAACCCGGCGCTCGGGCAGGACCCGGCGTCCCTGGGCGGCAAGGTGCTGCGCATCGACGTCTTCGGGCGGCCGTCCAACGCCGCCGGGCCGGTGTTCAGCAGCGGCTTCGCCGACGTCACCGCGATCTGCCCGACCGCCGACCTGCCCTCGACGATCTACGCCGTCGACGAGTCGGCGGCCGGCCCCGACGAGCTCAACGAGCTCTCGGAGGGCACCGACCACGGCTGGCCGACCGCCGGTGGCGGCACGATCGAGCCGGTGTTCGAGGTGGACAACGCCGCGGGCGGGCTCGGCGGCTGCGCCGCCGTCGGCACCACGGTCTTCCTCGGCACCCTCGACGGGCAGCAGGTGACCGTCGTCCAGGTCGACGGCGAGGGCACCGTGAGCGAGGAGCCCGAGCAGCTGCTCACCGGGCGCTACGGCCGGCTGCGCACCGTCGTCCTCGACGGCGAGGGCGCGCTGTGGATCACCACGTCCAACCGCGACGGGATCGGCGCGCCCGCCGAGGACGACGACAAGGTGCTGCGCATCCTGCCGCCGTCCTCGACCGGTAACTCACCGTTGTAGCGGCCCGCGGTGCCGTGCCCGGTGGCGGGCCCCGGAGGGGTCCCCGGCGGGTGCGGCGGACGGGCTCAGCGCACGTCGGGGACGGCACGTGGCCGCGGTGCGGTCCGGTAGGACCGCAGTGTCATCGCACCCGCTCCTCGAGCATGCGGCGCACGGTCGCGGCGTCGGCCTGGCCGCGGGTGGACTTCATGACCGCGCCCACGAGCGCGCCGAGCGCCTGGACCTTCCCGCCGCGCACCTTCTCCACGACGTCCGGCGCGCCGGCGATCGCGGCCTCGACGGCGGCGACCAGCTCGTCGGACTCCCCCATCACCGCCAGGCCACGGGCCTCGACGACGGCGCGCGGGTCGCCCTCGCCGGCCAGCACGCCGTCGAGCGCCTGGCGGGCCAGCTTGTCGTTGATCGTGCCCTCGGCCACCAGCGCGGTCAGCTCGGCGACCTGGGCCGGGGTGACGGCGAGGTCGGCCAGCTCGACGCCGGCGTCGTTGGCCCGGCGCGCCAGCTCACCCAGCCACCACTTGCGGGCGTCGGCCGGCGTGGCCCCGGCGGCGACGGTCTGCTCGACCAGCCCGAGCGCCCCGGCGTTGACGAGCCAGGTCAGCTCGGTGCCCGACAGGCCCCACTCCTCCTGCAGCCGGCGGCGGCGGGCGGCGGGCAGCTCGGGCAGACCGGCCGCCAGCTTCTCGATCCACTCGGCGTCGGGCGCGAGCGGCACGAGGTCGGGCTCGGGGAAGTACCGGTAGTCGGTGGCCTCCTCCTTGCTCCGCCCGGACGAGGTGCTGCCGGTGTCCTCGTGGAAGTGCCGGGTCTCCTGCACGACCCGCCCGCCCGCGTCGAGGACGGCGGCCTGGCGGCGCATCTCGTAGCGCACCGAGCGCTCCACCGACCGCAGCGAGTTGACGTTCTTGGTCTCGGTGCGGGTGCCCCACTCCAGGCTGCCGATCGGCGCGAGCGAGGTGTTGACGTCGCAGCGCAGGCTGCCCTGCTCCATCCGGACGTCGGAGGCGCCGAGGGCCTGGATGATCTCGCGCAGCTCGGTCACGTAGGCGCGGGCGACCTCGGGGGCCTTCGCACCGGCGCCGGCGACCGGGCGGGTGACGATCTCGACCAGCGGGATCCCGGCGCGGTTGAAGTCGACCAGCGAGTGGTCGGCGCCGTGGATGCGGCCGGTGGCGCCGCCGACGTGCAGGTTCTTGCCGGTGTCCTCCTCGAGGTGCACCCGCTCGATCTCCACGCGGTAGGTCTCGCCGTCGACCTCGACGTCGAGGTGCCCGGCGGTGCACAGCGGCTCGTCGTACTGGCTGGTCTGGAAGCCCTTCGGGATGTCCGGGTAGAAGTAGTTCTTCCGGGCGAAGCGCGACCAGGACGCGATCCGGCAGCCCAGCGCGAGGCCGATGCGGATCGTCGACTCGACGGCGGCTGCGTTGGCCACCGGCAGCGAGCCGGGCAGGCCGAGGCACACCGGGCAGGTCTGCGTGTTGGGCTCGGCGCCGAAGGTGGTCGCGCAGCCGCAGAACATCTTCGACTCGGTGCCCAGCTCGACGTGGGTCTCCAGGCCGATGACCGGCTCGTACCGGGTCAGGACGTCGTCGAACTCGACCAGGGTCTCGCTGCGGGTCTCGCTCACGGGGTGGGGTCTCCCTTCGGGGCGGTGCTGCGCCCGGTCAGCCAGGCGCCGACGCCGGTCAGCAGCCCCAGGACGATGAAGACGGCGAACACCGCGCGGCCGGTGGTCAGCCAGAGCACGAGCCCGGCGAGGACGACGAACGCGGTCAGGCCCCAGGCGACCTTGAGGGCGCCGTTCACGCGGCACGCTCCGCGAGGCGGTCGGTGAGCGGCGCGCCCTGGGCGGCCTCGACGGCGGCGGCGACGCGGTAGCAGCGGTCGTCGGCCAGCGCCGGCGCCATCACCTGCAGGCCCACCGGCAGGCCGTCGGACAGGCCGCACGGCACCGAGATCGCCGGGACGCCGGCGAGGCTCGCCGGCAGGGTGCACAGGTCGGCGGCGTACATGGCCAGCGGGTCGTCGACGCGGGCGCCGATCGGCCAGGCCACCGTCGGGCTGGTGGGGCTGACCAGGACGTCGACGCCGCCGTCGAACGCGGCGGTGAAGTCGCGGGTGATCAGCGTGCGCACCTTCTGCGCCTGCCCGTAGTAGGCGTCGTAGTAGCCGGCCGACAGCGCGTAGGTGCCGAGGATGATCCGGCGCTTCACCTCGGGGCCGAAGCCCTGCTCGCGGGTGAGCGCCATGACCTCGTCGACGTCGCGGCTGCCGTCGTCGCCCACGCGGATGCCGAACCGCATGCCCTCGAAGCGGGCCAGGTTCGACGACGCCTCGCTCGGCGCGATCAGGTAGTACGCGGGCAGCGCCAGCCCGAACGACGGGCAGGTCACCTCGCGCACCTCGGCGCCGGCGGCCTCCAGCAGCGCGACCGCCTCGGCGAACCGGTCCAGCACGCCCTGCTCGTAGCCCTCGCGGGCGCCCTCGCCGCCGAGCTCCCGGACGACGCCGACGCGCAGGCCGGCCAGGTCGCCGGTGGCGCCGCGGCGGGCCGCCTCGACGACGGTGGGGACGGGCGCGTCGATGCTCGTGGAGTCGCGCGGGTCGTGGCCGCCGATGGCCTCGTGCAGCAGGGCGGCGTCCATGACCGTCCGGGCCATCGGGCCGGCCTGGTCGAGGCTCGAGGAGAAGGCGATGAGGCCGTAGCGCGACACCGAGCCGTAGGTCGGCTTGTGCCCGACGAGCCCGGTGACGGCGGCCGGCTGCCGGATCGAGCCGCCGGTGTCGGTGCCGAGCGCGAGCGGCGCGAGCCGGCCGGCGACCGCGGCGCTCGACCCACCCGAGGAGCCACCGGGGATCCGGTCGTGGTCCCAGGGGTTGCGGGTCGGCCGGTAGGCGGAGTTCTCGGTGGAGGACCCCATGGCGAACTCGTCCATGTTGGTCTTGCCGAGCATCACCGTGCCGGCCTCCTGCAGCCGGGTGGCGACGGTGGCCGAGTACGGCGGGCGCCAGCCCTCGAGGATCCGCGAGCCGCTGGTGGTGGGCACGCCCTCGGTGACGAAGACGTCCTTGAGCGCCACGGGGATGCCGGCCAGGCCGGTGCCGGCGGTGCCGGAGGCGTCGATCTCGGCGGCGCGGGCGAGCGCGGCGTCGTCGTCGACGAAGAGGTAGGCGCCGAGGGCGCCGTCCTCGGCGGCGATCCGGTCGAGGTGCGCGCGGGTGACCTCGACGGCGGAGGTCTCGCCGGCGGCCAGCGCCGCCTGCAGCTCGACGGCGGTCAGGGCGGTGAGGTCGCTCACTCCTCCTCCCCCAGGATGCGCGGGACGCGGAAGCGGTCGTCCTCGGCGGCGGGGGCGCCGGCCAGGACGACGTCGCGGGGCAGGCTCGGCGTGGCGACGTCGGGCCGCAGGACGTTGGTCAGCGGGACGGCGTGCGTGGTGGGGGCGACGTCGCCGGCGTCGGCGCGCTGCACCTGGGCCACCGCGTCGAGCACCGCCCCGAGCTGGCCGGCGAAGCGGTCGAGCTCCTCGTCGGTGACGGCGAGCCGGGCCAGTCGCGCGAGGTGCGCGATGTCCTGGCGGCCGAGGGCGGGCGTCGCCCCGCGGTCGGGGGTGGACTCGGTGCTCATGCTGGGGCGGGACTCCTGTCGTCGGCGCCGCGCCGGCGCCAGGGACGCAACCCGTTCAGCCTACGCGGCGGCGCCCGGGCCGCTCCGACCGCCGAGGGGACGCATCCCACGTCCCGGGTCCCGCGTCGCACCTCGACCCGGGACCCGGCCATGGGGGAAGCTGCCTACTCGATCGACGCGGATCGTCCTGCACCTCGACGTCGTCAGCGGAGGAACCGTGTCCTATCTCCTGCGCCTGGTGGTCCCCGACCGGCCCGGCCTGCTGGGTGCCGTGGCGACCGCGCTGGGCACCGCGGGGATCGACATCGTCTCCGTCGACGTGCTCGAGCGCGGGGGCGGCGTGGCCGTCGACGACATCGTCGTCGACCTGCCGCCCGACCGGCTGCCCGACAGCCTGATCACCGCCGCGCAGGCGGTGCCCGGCGTGCAAGTGGAGTCGTTGCGGCCCTTCGCCGGGCCGCTGGACACCCACCGCGAGCTCGACCTGCTCGAGGCGCTGGCACGGGCGGCCGAGGGCACCGCGGTGAAGCTGCTGGCCGCCGAGATGCCGCGGGTGTTCCACGCCGGGTGGGCGGCCGTGCTGCAGGCCTCCGGCGACGGCTCGGCCGTGGTGCTCGCCGCCTCCGACGCCGCGCCCGCGCTGGAGGGCATGGCGCTGCCGTGGCTGCCGCTGTCCTCGCCGCTGCTGCTGCCCAGCGAGGACGACTGGGTGCCCGAGCGCTGGCAGGAGATGGCGATCGAGATGATGGCCGCCCCCTTCGGCGCCCCCGACACGGCCGTGCTGCTGGGCCGGTCCGGCGGGCCGGCGTTCCGCCGGTCGGAGTTGCTGCGGCTCACGCACCTCACGGGCATCGCGACGTCGGTCGCCCACCTGCCACCGGTCTGACCTGCGGGTTCGTCCGTCCACAGGGGTTGTTCGGGTCTCCCTTCGAACGTATGATCGAAGGCGTGACGACGGTCCTGCCCGCTCCCGCCGGGGCGCCCACTGCCGGGTGGGCGTCCGGGCCGCTGGGGCTGGTGCAGGCCGCGGATCGTGAGGTGTCGCGGCAGTCGGCGCTGCGGTACCGGGCGGTGGCGGCGTTCGCGCTCTCGCGGCCGTCCTCGGTCGACCGTCCGCAGGGCACGCGGGGTGCGATGGCGGCGGAGCGGTGGGCTGTGCGGCCGGAGCTGCTGCGCTTGGTGAGCGAGTGGGCCACCCAGGAGCTGGTGGTGGCCCTGTCGCTGACGGCGACCGCGGCTGAGGCGCTGCTGGTCCGGTCGCTGACCCTGGTCCACCGGCTGCCCGCGACGCTGGACGCGCTGGAGTCCGGGGCGGTGCACGGCGGGCACGTCGCCGCGATGGTCGACCACGTCGCCCCGGTCGCCGACGACATGGTCCGCGCCGCGCTGGAGCGGGATCTCCTGGCCTGGTCCGCCCGGCGCGGGACGGTGTGCACGCCGGCGCAGTTGCGCGACAAGGCCCGCCGCGAGGTGCTCAAGCGCAAGGCCCGCTCCGCCGCCGAGGACCTGGCGCGGGCCATCAAGCAGCGCGGCCTCTCGTGCCGGCTCGACTCCTGCGACGGGATGAGCGTGGTGTCCGCCCTCCTGACCACGCCGGAGGCGGCGGCGCTCATGGCGGCGCTGGGCGCGCACGCCGACGCGCTGCCCGACGACGGGCGCACCCGCGGGCAGAAGATGGCCGACGCCCTGATGGACCTGGTGCTGCGGCCCGGGGCGAACGGCCTGTCGCCGGTGCAGGTGGTGCTCAACGTCGTCGCGCCGGTCGGCGCGCTGCTGGGCGGTGACCAGCCGTGCGAGATCGACGGGCAGGTCGTCCCGGCCGAGGTGGTCCGGGCCCTGCTCGCCGCCCTGACCGGCGCCCGCGTCGCAACCGCCGAGGACACGACCGCCGAGGGCGCCATGCCCGAGGACGCCGCGGCACCCGCCGAGGACGCCATGCCCGGGGACTCCGCGCCGGCCGGCGCGGACACCGCCGAGACCACCGCCGCGGGTACGCGACCAACGCCCGGGGACGCGGACGGCCCCGGGGCGGACGACACCGCCACCGAGAACCCTGCCGCGGCCGAGGACACCACGGCCGAGGACACGACGGCCGAGGACGCCACGGCCGAGGGCGTCAGCCTCGTCAAGGGCGTGGACCCGCTGCGCGGCCTGAGCGACGCCGCCATCGCACAGCACATCGCCGAACTGGAGGCCGATGCCGCCTGGTGGGCCGAGATCGAACGCCGCGTCGCCACCGGCGAGCTCTACGCCGACCTCGACCCCGCCCACGACGACGACCCCTGGCCACCACCCGGCTGGGCGCCACCCCGGTACGACCTCGATCCCGACGATCACGCCGACGACGACCCAGACCCGCCGCCCGACGACGCCGGCCCACCCGAGCCCGACGGCTGGTGGGCCCGCGCCGACGACGCCGTGAACGACGCCGGCGCCGCGCTGCTCGACGCCGAGCAGGCGATCGGCCGTGCCCGCCGCCTGGTGGCCACCGCCGAACGCGCCGACACCGCCGACGAGACCGCCTGGGCCGACAGCCCGGCCGGCCGCGTCACCGCCGCCGCCGACGCACTGGACGCCCTGGCCGCGGCCACCGACGACGCTCGAATGGACCTGGCGGACCTCCTCGATCGCACCGCCGGCGGCGGCCTCGCCGGCCGGCCCCGCATCGCCGTCACCCACGCCCTCACCGGCGCCCTGCTCACCCTCACCGACCTGCCCGGGCTCCGCCGCGCCGCCCGCGCCGGCACCGGACTCGCCGCACCCAGGGAAACCGACGGCTACCGCCCAGGTGCCGCCCTCGACCGGCACGTCCGCGCCCGCGACCGCCGCTGCCGCTTCCCCGGCTGCCGCCGACCCGTCCCCAAGCGGGGCGAACTCGACCACGGCACCCCCTGGCCACTCGGCGCGACCGCCGCCGGCAACCTCACCGGCTTCTGCACCGGCCACCACCGCGGCAAGCACCAGGCCCCCGGCTGGCGCCACGACCTGAAGCCCGACGGCACCCTCACCGTCACCACACCCAGCGGCCTCACCGCGAGCACGGAGCCGCCGCCCTGGTGAGGGGGCCGACAAGGACTCGCACCCCGCCCCGGCGCGGGGGCACGGTGACCGGCATGGCCGTCGACCACTTCGCCGGGCCCGTCGCCGAGCACTACGACGAGTCCTCCGCCGCGATGTCCGCGCCCGCGGTGGTCGATCCGGCGGTCGACCTGCGCGGCGACCTGGCCGGCGACGGCGCCGCGCTCGAGTTCGGCATCGGCACCGGCCGGCTCGCCCTCCCGCTCAGCGCACGCGGCGTCCCCGTGCACGGCATCGACCTCTCCCCCGACATGCTCGCCCGGCTGCGCGCCGAGCCCGGCGCCGAGCGGATCGGCGTCACGGTCGGCGGCTTCGCCACCACCCGGGTCGAGGGCACCTTCGCTCTGGTCTACCTGGTCGTCAACACGGTGATGAACCTGACCAGCCAGGACGAACAGGTCGCCTGCTCCGCCAACGCCGCGCGCCACCTGGGGCCGGGCGGGCACGTCGTCGTCGAGGTCGGCGTCCCGGACCTGCAACGGCTCCCGCCCGGCGAGCGCGCCCGCCCGTTCTCCGTCTCGGCCGACCGGCTGGGCGTCGACGAGTACGACGTCGCCGAGCAGCGCCTCGTCTCGCACCACTGGACGCTCACCGGCGGCCGCCCCGAGGCGCGGTCCATCCCGTTCCGCTACGTGTGGCCCGCCGAGCTCGACCTCATGGCGCGGCTCGCCGGCCTCGTGCCCGCGGCCGCTGGGCGGACTGGCACCGCTGGCCCTTCACCTCGGACAGCCGCGCGCACGTCTCCGCGTGGCGGAAGCCGGGGGAAGGGCCGGAGGAACCGCGGGTCAGCCGCGCGGCGAGGTGACCTTGTCCGCGCTGATCCGCACCATCAGGCGCACCTGGTCCCGGCCGCCGAACCACGGGTACGGCCCGCCGATGTAGCGCTGTGCGAGCTCGTCGATGTGCTCGCGCGCGCCCTCCTCGGTCACCTCGACCACACGGCCGCGCACCTCGAAGTAGCGGCTCGGGTCGTCGGGGTCGGCGACGTTGAGCGACACCCGTGGGTCCCGCTCGACGTTGCGCACCTTCTGGTGGCCCCGGACGGTGTTGATCAGGACGTCGCGCCCGTCGGTGTCGACCCAGGTCTGCGTCAGCTGCGGCGAGCCGTCGGGCATCAGCGTCGCGAGGAAGCAGGGGCTGGGACGGCGGAGCAGGTCGAGCAGGGCGTCGGGCAGCGACACGCGGGGTCCTTCCGGAGCGGGTGGAACCCGCCCCTACCCCCGCACCGGGCCTCCCCGAACGCGCGCGGACGGCGGACGGTCACTCAGCCGCCGGCTCGCTCCCGTCGCCGATCGTGGCCACCGCACGCGCCGCTTCCGGCCCCTCGTCGAGCAGCACCCGCAGGCCGTCGTCGTCGAGGACGGGCGCCTTCACCTGCACGGCCTTGTCGTACTTGCTGCCCGGGTCGGCGCCGACCACCACGAACCCGGTCTTCTTCGACACCGAGCCGGTCACCTTGCCGCCGCGCTCCTGCACCGCTGCGATCGCCTGGTCGCGGGACAGGTCGCGCAGCGAGCCCGTGATCACCACGGTGACCCCGGTGAGCGGCCCGGGCGGGGCGTCCTCCCCCGCGTCGGCCAGCCGCACGCCCGCGCGCCGCCACTTCTCCACGACGCCGAGGTGCCAGTCGACGGCGAACCAGTCGCGCACCGAGCGGGCGATCGTCGGCCCGACCCCGTCGGCCGCGGCCAGCTCCTCCTCCGAGGCAGCCATGATCCGGTCGAGCGAGCGGAAGTCGCGGGCCAGCGCCTGCGCCGCCGTAGGGCCCACGTGCCGGATCGACAGCGCGACCAGCACCCGCCACAGCGGCACGTCCTTGCGGGCCTGCAGGTTGGTGAGCAGCCGCTGCCCGTTCGCCGAGAGGCTGCCGTCCTTCTTGGTGAAGAAGGCGGTGCGGCGGAGCGCGTCCTCGGTCAGGTCGAAGACGTCGCCCTCGTCCTCCAGCAGGTGCTCGGCGAGCAGCGCGATCGCCGCCTCGTAGCCGAGCACCTCGATGTCGAAGGCCCCGCGCCCGGCCACGTGGAAGACGCGCTCCCGCAGCTGCGCGGGACACGAGCGGGCGTTCGGGCAGCGGATGTCGGCGTCGCCCTCCTTCTCGTGCCGCAGCTCGGTGCCGCACTCCGGGCAGTGCGTGGGCATCTCGAACTCGCGTTCGTCGCCGGTGCGCGCGGCGACCACCGGCCCGAGGATCTCCGGGATCACGTCGCCGGCCTTGCGCAGGACGACGGTGTCGCCGATCAGCACGCCCTTGCGCCGTACCTCGCTGGCGTTGTGCAGCGTGGCCAGCTGCACCGTGGACCCGGCCACCTTCACCGGCTCCATGTACCCGAACGGCGTCACCCGGCCGGTGCGCCCGACGTTCACCCGGATGTCGAGGAGCTTGGTCGTGGCCTCCTCCGGCGGGTACTTGAACGCGATCGCCCAGCGCGGCGCCCGCGCCGTCGACCCGAGCCGCCGCTGCAGCGACACCTGGTCCACCTTGACGACGACGCCGTCGATCTCGTGCTCCACCGAGTGGCGCTGCTCGCGGTACCGCTCGACGTAGGCCCACACCGCCTCGAGGTCGCCGACCACCTCGTACCGGCTGCTCACCGGCAGCCCCAGCGCGCGCAGCCGCTCGTAGGCCTCCGACTGCCGCTCCGGCTCGAAGCCGCGCCGCGCGCCCAGCCCGTGCACGACCAGCCGCAGCGGCCGGGACGCGGTGATCCGCGGGTCCTTCTGCCGCAGCGAGCCCGCGGCGGCGTTGCGCGGGTTGGCGAACGGCGCCTTGCCCTGCTCGACCATCCCGGCGTTCACGTCGGCGAAGCCCTCGATCGGGAAGTAGATCTCCCCGCGCACCTCGAGCAGCTCGGGCAGGTCGTCCCCGGTCAGCTGCTGCGGGACGTCGGCCATCGTGCGGACGTTCGCCGTCACGTCCTCGCCGGTGGTGCCGTCGCCGCGGGTGGCCGCCCGCACCAGCCGGCCGTTCTCGTACACCAGCGCCACCGCGACGCCGTCGACCTTCAGCTCGCACAGCCAGCTCACGCCCGCCCCGGCGTCGCGGGTGACCCGCCCGGCCCACGCCGACAGCTCGTCGCTGTCGAAGACGTTGTCGAGGCTCTGCATCCGCTCCAGGTGCTGCACCGGCGCGAACGTGGCCGTGAACCCGCCGTTGACCTTCTGGCTCGGCGAGTCGGGCGTGACCAGCGCCGGGTGCGCGGCCTCGAGGGCCTTGAGCTCGGCCATCCGCTCGTCGTACTGCCCGTCGCTGACCAGCGGCTCGTCGCGCACGTAGTACGCGAAGGCGTAGCGGTCGAGCTCCTCGGAGAGGTCGCGGTGGCGGGTGCGCGCGTCGTCGGGGACCTGCGTGAGGTCCTCGCGGTCGGCGACCGCGGCGACCTGCGGGGCGTCCAGCTCGGCGTCGGTGCTCACGCCGGAGACGGTATCCGCCGCCTCCGACGGCGAACCGGTCGTTCCCCCGGCCGGGTCGGCGGCCCGGTCACGCGGCCGCGTCACTCCGGCAGGAGGTACCGCGCCGCCTCGCGCACGTGCGTCATCGCCGCCCGGGCGTACGCCGGCGAGGCGCCCGCCAGGCCGCACGACGGGGTGAGCGTCACCGCGGCGTGCAGGTCGTCGGCGGGGAAGCCGAGCTCGCTCCACCACGCCCGCAGCCGCGACGCCGTCGCCTTGGCCTGCGGGAGCGCGCTGTCGGTGCCGGGGACGACGCCGGTCAGCAGGTGCACGCCCGCGTCGACGGCGGTGCCGAGCGCGTCGAGGTCCTGCACCAGGCCGAGGTCGAACGACAGCGCGGCGGCACCGGCCGCGCGCAGCAGGTCCAGCGGCACCCGCGGCGCGCAGCAGTGCAGGACCACCGGCCCGGGCAGCGCACCGACGACGGCCCCGAGCTCCGCCTCGACGTCGGGGGCGGCCACCGCGGGCAGCCGGCCGAAGCCGCTCGCCGTCGGCAGGGCGCCCTGCAGCACCGCGGGCAGCGACGGCTCGTCGAGCTGGACGACGACCTGCGCGCCGGGCACCCGGGCGCGCACCGCGGCCACGTGCGCGGCGATGCCCTCGGCCAGCGACTGGCCCAGGTCGCGGCGGGCGCCGGAGTCGACGACGGCCCGCTCCCCGCGCTCGCGCTCCAGCGAGGCGGCCAGCGTCCACGGGCCCGCGGCCTGCACCTTGAACGGCCCGGCGTGGCCCTCGGCGACGTCGTGCAGGGCGTCGAGGTCACGGGCCAGCAGCTCCTGCGCCCGGCGCAGGTCCACGCCCCCGCGCGGCACCAGCCGCCAGCCGGCCGGCGTCAGGTCGACGGCGAGGTCGACCAGCAGCGCGGCGCTGCGCCCCACCAGGTCGGCGCCGGGCCCGCGGGCCGGCAGCTCGGGCAGGTGCGGCAGGCCGGGCAGCTCGCCGAGCACCACCCGCAGCGCCTCGGCTGGGTCGGTCCCGGGCACCGACCCCACGCCGGTGGCCCCGCCCCAGGTCAGCGGCTCGCTCACGCGCGGACCGTCCCCTGGCCGAGCACCAGGTCACCGCGCACCGGGTCGGGCGCGTACAACACCGCCGACTGCCCGGGCGCCACCCCGCGCTGCGCGTCCGCCAGCGCGAGCACCAGCCCTCCGTCGGGCGCCGCGGTGACCTCGCAGGCCACCGGGGCGGAGTGCGCCCGCAGCTGCACCTCGGCGCGCAGCGGCAGCACCGGCGGCTCCCCCGTCCAGGTGGGCGGCGCCGTGCGGACGACGTCGACCCCGGCCAGCTCCGCCGTCCCGACCGTCACCGTGCGGGTGACCGGCTCGATCGACAGCACGTACCGCGGCCGCTGGTCGCCCACGGCGATCCCGAGGCCTCGCCGCTGGCCCACGGTGAACCCGTGGGTGCCCTCGTGCGTGCCCACGGTCGCCCCGGTGGCGGCGTCCACGACCGGGCCGGGCGCCGACCCGAGCCGGCGGGTGAGGAAGCCGCGGGTGTCGCCGTCGGGGATGAAGCAGATGTCGTGCGAGTCCGGCTTGGTGGCGACGGCGAACCCGCGCTCGGCGGCGATCGCGCGGACCCGCTCCTTGGTCATCGACCCGAGCGGGAACCGGGCGCCGGCGAGCTGCCCGGGCGTGAGCACGCCGAGCACGTAGGACTGGTCCTTGGCCGCGTCGACCGAGCGCCGCAGCCGGCCGTCCTCCAGCCGCGCGTGGTGGCCGGTGACGACGGCGTCGAAGCCCAGCGCCAGCGCCCGGTCGAGCACCGCGGTGAACTTGATCCGCTCGTTGCAGCGCAGGCACGGGTTGGGCGTGCGGCCGGCGGCGTACTCGGCCACGAAGTCGTCGACGACGTCCTCGGTGAACCGCTCGGCGAGGTCCCACACGTAGAACGGGATGCCGAGCTCGTCGGCGACCCGGCGGGCGTCGTGGGCGTCCTCGACGCTGCAGCAGCCGCGGGCGCCGCTGCGCAGCGTCTGCCGGTCGGGCGAGAGCGCCAGGTGCACGCCGGTGACGTCGTGGCCGGCGTCGACGGCCAGCGCGGCCGCGACCGCCGAGTCCACGCCCCCGCTCATGGCGGCGAGGACGCGCATCAGCGGCCCATCCCCGCGCGACGGGCGCGCTCCACCACCGGGGCGATGACGGCCAGCAGCGCGTCGACGTCGTCGTCGGTGCTCGGCGAGCCCAGGCTGAACCGCAGCGAGCTGCGCGCCCGGTCGGCCTCGGCGCCGACGGCGGTGAGCACGTGGCTGGGCCGGGCGACGCCGGCGCTGCACGCCGAGCCGGTGGAGCACTCGATGCCGCGGGCGTCGAGCAGCATGAGCAGCGCGTCGCCCTCGGCGCCGGGGAAGGACAGGTGCGCGTTGCCCGGCAGCCGCCCGGGCCCGCCGGCCACGACGTCGTCGAGCGGGGGGCCGTTGAGCTGCGCGTCGGGCACCTGCTCGAGCACCCCGGCCACCAGCCGGTCGCGCAGCGCCGCCAGCCGGGCGGCCCGCTCGGGGCGCGCGGCGACGGCGGTGGTGGCCGCGACGGCGAGACCGACGATCGCCGGCACGTCGAGGGTCCCGGAGCGGACGTCGCGCTCCTGGCCGCCGCCGTGCAGTAGCGGCACGCACTCGGCGTCGCGGCGCAGCAGCAGGGCGCCGGCGCCCATCGGCCCGCCGAGCTTGTGCCCGGTGAGGGTGAGCGCGTCGACGCCGCTGGCACCGAAGTCGACCGGCACCTGACCCACGGCCTGCACCGCGTCGGTGTGCAGCGGGACGCCGACGGCGTGCGCCACCTCGGCCAGCGCGGCGACGTCGCTGACCGTGCCGATCTCGTTGTTGGCCCACATCACGCTCGCGACCGCGACGTCGGTGCCGTCGCCGAGCGCGTCGGCCAGCGCGTCGGGCGTGACCCGGCCGGTGGGCTCCAGCCGCAGCCAGGTGACCTCGGCGCCGTCGTGCTTGGCCAGCCACTCGGCGCTGTCGAGGACGGCGTGGTGCTCGGCCGGGCTGACCACGAGCCGGCGACGGCGCTGGTCGGCGTCCCGCCGCGCCCAGTACAGGCCCTTGACCGCGAGGTTGTCGCTCTCGGTGCCGCCGCCGGTGAACAGCACCTCCGACGGCCGGGCGCCCACGGCCTCGGCGAGGCGCTCGCGGCCCTGCTCGGCGGCCCGCCGGGCGGCGCGGCCGCTCGCGTGCAGCGACGAGGCGTTGCCGACCCGGCCCCACTGCTCGGTCATGGCGGCCAGCACCTCGGGGAGCACCGGCGTGGTGGCCGCGTGGTCGAGGTAGGTCACCGGCCCAGGTTAGTCGCGCACGACGGATCCGCCGCCGGCGCGACCGTGCGCCCGGCCACCCGGGCGGTCAGCAGCGCCGGGACGGTCAGGACGGCGACCGCGGCCAGCACCGCCGGCCACAGCGGCCCCCCGGCGTCGGCGGCGCCGGCCACCAGCACGCCCGAGAGCCCGACGCAGATCGCCGACGCGGTGGCGTCGGAGATCTGCAGCGCGGCGGAGTTGGCCCCGCGCTCGGCCTCCGGCGACTGGTCGAGCAGCAGCACCCCGACGCTGGGCATGCCGAGCCCCATCCCGACCCCCGCGAGACCCCACGTCAGGTAGGCCGGCCAGCCGCCCAGGGCGGGGACCGCGACGGTGGCCGTGGCGGCCACGCCGACGGTGAGCACCAGGGCCCCCAGCCGGAGCACCCGCTGCCGGGGGACGTCGGGCCGCCGGCCCTGCAGCTGGGCGGCGACCACCCAGCCGACCGCGCCCGCGGTCAGCGGCAGCCCGGCGGTGGCCGCGCTCCACCCGTGCTGCTCGGTCAGCACGAACGGCAGCAGGGCGTCCATGCCGAAGAAGGCCCCGGCCAGCAGCCCGCGGGAGGCGACGACGGCGGGGATGCCGCGGCGGGCGCGCACGGTGCCGCGCGGCAGCAGCCGGCGCAGGCCCGCGGCGAGGGCGGCCGCCCCGAAGACGGCGATGCCGGCGGCGGCGAGGTCGAGCCGCTGCGCGGCGTACTGCAGCGCGGCGATGCCGGTGCCGGCCAGCAGCGCCCACCCGGCCCGGCTCCTCCTCGGCGCCGCGTCCGCGGGCGGGGTCCCGCCGGGCGCCCCGGTGAGGAGCAGCACCAGGCCGGCCGCGACCAGCGGCACCAGCCCGAGGAAGACCGCCCGCCAGCCGACGTGCGTGGTCAGCAGCCCGGCCGCGAGCGGCCCGAGCAGCGCCGGCAGCACCCAGCCCGCGGCGAACGCGCCGAACAGGCTGGGGCGCAGCCGGGAGTCGTAGGCCTGCCCGGCGACGACGTAGAGCAGCACGATGACCACCCCGGCACCCAGGCCCTGCACGGCGCGGCCGAGGACGAGCACGGCCATGTGCTGCGCGAGGCCGGCGATGACCAGGCCGACGGCGAACACCACCACGCCCGCGAGGACGCCCGGTCCCGGGGGACGGCGGTCCCCCACCTCACCGCCGACCACCATCCCGACGACCGAGGTCACCAGGAACGCGCTGAACGTCCACGCGTACCAGGCGACGCCGTCGAGCTCGGCGACCGCGCGCGGCATCGCCGTCCCGACCGCCATCGCCTCGAAGGCGACCAGGGTGACCAGCGTCAACAGGCCGACCGTCGTCCGCCGGTGCGCGGCGTCCCAGATGCTCGCCGTCGCCACGTCCCGCCCGCCCACCGGTCCCCCTGTCCCCCTGTACCCGCCCCCGCGCCCTGCCCCGAACGCCGACGGGCGCCGACCCCCCGGGAGGGGGTCGGCGCCCACGGAACGCGCTGGAACGGCCTCCCTGCAGGGTCCCACGGCGAGCTCGCGAGCCGTGGGGGGCAGGGAGGTCCTTCGTCAGCCCTTGCGGACCTTGATGAGCTCGGTGGCCTGCGGGGCGACCTGGAACAGGTCGCCGACGACGCCGAAGTCGGCCAGCTCGAAGATCGGGGCCTCGGGGTCCTTGTTGACGGCCACGATGGTCTTCGAGGTCTGCATCCCGGCGCGGTGCTGGATCGCACCGGAGATGCCGACGGCGATGTAGAGCTGCGGCGAGACGGTCTTGCCGGTCTGCCCGACCTGGAAGCTGTGCGGGTAGAAGCCGGAGTCGACGGCGGCGCGCGAGGCACCGACGGCGGCGCCGAGCGAGTCGGCCAGCGCCTCGATGATCGAGAAGTTCTCCGCGCTGGCCACGCCGCGGCCGCCGGAGACGACGATCGAGGCCTCGGTCAGCTCGGGGCGGTTGCTCTTCTGCTCGACGACCTTGTCGACGACGCGGGTGAGCTTGGCCTGCTCGGAGAGCTGGACCTGCACCGGGACCTCCTCACCGGCGGCCGGCGCCGGCTCGGGGGCGACGGAGTTGCCGCGCAGCGTGTAGATGGGCGTCCCGACGGTGACCTTCGAGTGCACGATCTGCGCGCCGGCGAAGACCACCTGGGTGGCGGTGCCGTCGGCGGCGATCTCGGTGACGTCGGTCAGGAAGCCGCTGCCGGTCTTGAGCGCGAGCCGGCCGGCGACCTCCCGGCCCTCCGGGGAGGACGGGATGACGACGGCGGCCGGCGAGACCTGCTGCACCAGCTGGGCCAGCACCTCGGCCTTGGGGGCGACGAGGAACTCGTCGATCTCCGGGGACTCGGCGACGTAGACCTTCGCCGCGCCGTACTGGGCGAGCTGCTCGCGGGTGCCGCCGAGGACACCGGGGCCGCCGGCGACGACCGCCGAGACCTCACCGAGTGCCCGCGCGGCGGTGAGCGCCTCGAGGGTGCCCTTGCGGACGGTGCCGTCGGCCGGGTTCAGCTCGACGAGGACCAGGACCTCTGCCATGGGTGTTCAGTCTCCTCTTCGCTTCGATCCGGGCCGGGTCAGACGAGCTTCTGCTCGGCGAGGAAGCCCACGAGCTTCTCGGCGCCGTCGCCCTCGTCGGTGACCTTCACGCCCTCGCCCTTCGGCGGCCGGCCGGAGAAGTCCACGACCTGGCTGGTCGCCGTGGCGAGGCCGACGGCGGAGGGGTCGACGCCGAGGTCGGCCAGGGACTTGGTCTCCACCGGCTTCTTCTTGGCGGCCATGATCCCCTTGAAGGAGGGGTAGCGCGGCTCGTTGATGGTGTCCCAGGTGGACACGATCGCCGGCAGCGGCGCCTCGAGCGCCCAGAAGCCGCCGTCGGTCTGCCGCTCGACCTTGACGGTCGAGCCCTCGACGGTGAGCTTCTGCGCACCGGACAGCTGCGGGAGGCCGAGCCGCTCGGCGAGCAGCGCCGGCATGACGGCGACCTGGCCGTCGGTGGACGTGGCGCCGGTGAGCACCAGGTCGTACTGCATCTGCTGCAGCGCCGCGGCCAGGACCCCGGAGGTCTGGATCGCGCACGAGCCGTGGATCGCGTCGTCCACCACGTGGACGGCCTTGTCCGCGCCCATCGACAGGGCCTTGCGGATCGCGTCGGTGGCCGAGGCGGGACCGACGGTCAGCACGGTGACCTCGCCACCCTCGCGGTCGCGGACCTGCAGTGCCTCCTCGATCGCGTACTCGTCGATCTCGTTGATGACGTTGTCCGCGGTGGCGCGGGCGACGGTGTTGTCCGACGGGTCCAGCGAGCGCTGGGTGCCGGAGTCGGGGACCTGCTTGACCAGAACGACGATGTTCATCGCCAGACCTACCTCCGCGATCGGTCATGGGGGACGCGGGCCCGCGGCCCGCCTGGCTCCGATAGTGGAGGTTACTGCGGGGTAACGGAGCGCCGTGCCGGGGTGCGGGTGAGGCCCGTCACGCCGGGAAGCGGCCGGTCGCGGCGAACTCGTCCAGTACCGCTGCGTACGGCGCGAGGTCCAGCCCGCGGGACGCCACCCAGGCGTCGGAGTGGTACGTGTGCGCGTACCGCTCGCCGCCGTCGCAGAGCAGGGTGACGACGCTGCCGGTGCGGCCCGCCGCGACCATCTCGGCGACCAGGCGGAACGCGCCCCACAGGTTGGTGCCGGTCGAGCCGCCGGCCCGCCGGCCGGTCGCCCGCTCCAGGTGCCGCACCGCGGCCAGCGAGGCGGCGTCGGGCACGCGGATCATCCGGTCGACCACCGAGGGCAGGAACGACGGCTCCACGCGCGGCCGGCCGATCCCCTCGATGCGCGAGGCCGTGCCGGTGGTCCACCCCGGCTCGTCCTCCACCCAGCCGGGGAAGAACGCCGACCCCTCCGGGTCGACGACGGCCAGCCGGGTCGGGTGCCGCCGGTAGCGCAGGTAGCGGCCGAAGGTCGCGCTCGTGCCGCCGGTGCCCGCGCCGACGACGACCCACTCCGGCACCGGGTGGCGCTCGAGGGCCATCTGCTCGAACACCGACTCGGCGATGGTGTTGTTGCCGCGCCAGTCGGTGGCCCGCTCGGCGTGGGTGAACTGGTCGAGGTAGTGGCCGCCGGTCTCGGCCGCCAGCCGGCGCGCCTCGTCGTACATCGCCGACGCGTCGTCGACGAACGCACAGCGCCCGCCGTGGAACTCGATGAGCGCGACCTTCTCCGGACTGGTGGAGGCCGGCATCACCGCGACGAAGGGCAGGCCCAGCATCCGGGCGAAGTACGCCTCGCTCACCGCCGTCGACCCGCTGGAGGCCTCGACGACGGTGCTGCCCTCGGTGATCCAGCCCGAGCACAGCGCGTGCAGGAACAGCGAGCGGGCCAGGCGGTGCTTGAGGCTGCCGGTCGGGTGCGTCGACTCGTCCTTCAGGTACAGGTCGACGCCCCACTCCGGCGGCAGCGGGTAGACGAGCAGGTGGGTGTCGGCGCTGCGCACCGCGTCGGCCTCGACGGCGGCGATCGCCCGCTCCACCCACGCGCGGCCGGCGGGGTCGGAACGGTCGACGTCGCCGGTGCCGGGGTGCTCCACCCGGCCATCCTCGTGCAGGCCGGCCGGACGGCGGCGCGCACCCTCCGTCGCGGCGGGGTGGCGCAGCGGCGGGACGCGGCGGTCCCGCCGGGCGGGGAGCCGGCGTCGGGCGGACGCGGCTCCCGGCGGGATGCCGCGGTCCCTACCCTCCGCGCGACCCGGACGTCCACGCCCGGCCGCGGTCCGCGGGCCGGGCAGCCGAGGAGCGCGCCCATGCCCCGCGAGTTCGGCCGCTACGTCCTGGAGGAGATGATCGGCGCCGGCGGCATGGGCGAGGTGTGGCGGGCCCGCGACACCCGCTTCGACCGGCTCGTGGCCCTCAAGCTGCTGCCCGAGGCGCTCAACCACGACGCGGAGTTCGCCCAGCGCTTCCGCCGCGAGTCGCACGTCGCCGCCCGGCTGCGCGAGCCGCACGTCGTCCCCATCCACGACTTCGGCGAGATCGACGGCCGCCTCTACATCGACATGCGGCTGGTCGACGGCCGCGACCTCGGCGCGATCCTGCGCGACGGGCCGCTGCCGCCCGCGCGGGCGCTCGCGCTGCTGTCCCAGGTCGCCGAGGCGCTGGAGGCCGCGCACGCCGACGGCCTGGTGCACCGCGACGTCAAGCCGAGCAACGTGCTGGTCACGCCGAACGACTTCGTCTACGTCGTCGACTTCGGCATCGCCCGGTCGGTGGGCAGCACGCGGACGTCGCTCACCATCACGGGCGCCACCGTCGGGACGCTGGACTACATGGCGCCCGAGCGCTTCACCGACCAGCCGATCGACGGCCGGGTCGACGTCTACTCGCTCGCCTGCGTGCTCGCCCAGACGCTGACCGCGCGCAAGCCCTTCGGCGGCGAGGACCTGCCGGCGTTGCTCTACGCGCACCTCTACGCCGAGCCGCCCCGTCCCAGCGACGTGGTGCCGGGTCTGCCGCCCGGGCTCGACGACGTCGTCGCGCGCGGGATGGCCAAGCGGCCCGAGGACCGCTACCCCACCCCCACCGCCCTGATCGCGGCGGCCCGGGAGGCGCTGCGGGACGGCGCGCGGGGGGCCCCGCGGGAGGCGCCGGCGCGGACCGTCCCGGCCGCCGGGCTGCCGGGCGCGGCACCCACCGTCCTCGGGGTGCACTCGCGCGACGGCGCGCACAGCTCCGTGCAGCCGCTCGGCCCGCCGCCGGGAGCGGTGCCGCCGGGGCCGGTCCCGACCGGCCGGCCGGCCCGCCGCGGCCGTGCCCGCCGCGCCGCCCTGGCCGCCGCGGCCGCGCTCGTGCTCGCCGCCGGCGGCCTCACCTGGTGGCTGTGGCCCGAGGGAGGCGACGGCGAACCCGCCGCGGCGGCCGGGACGAGCGGGGAGGCGTCCGGGACGCTCGCGCCCGACAGCACCACCGCGCCGCCCCGGCCGAGCGCCGGACCCGCCCCCAGCGTGGCCGTGCCCACCCAGCTGGGTGGGCCCATCTCGGTCCCGCCCACGCCGGGCTACATGGCGGTCGCGCCGAACGGCCGCTACGCCTACATCGCCCACCGCGCGGAGGGCATCGTCAGCGTCTTCGACACCAACTCCCTGCAGGTGGTCTCGCGCATCCGGATCGAGGCCGGGCCGCCGCAGTTCGTCACCTTCTCCCCCGACGGCAGCCGCGCCTACATCACGGTCACCAACGCCGACTACACCGAGAACCACGTCGCGTTCGTCGACACCGAAACCAACGAGGTGATCGACACGGTCGAGGTCGGCCTGCGGCCCTACGCGCCGGAGACCTCCCCCGACGGGTCGCTGCTGTACGTGCCGCTGCACGACGAGGGCCGGGTCGAGGTGCTCGACACCGCGACGGCCACGGACGTCGACTCCTACGACGTCCCGCGCAACCCGCACTGGATCGCCGTCTCCGCCGACGGGACGCGCGCCTGGACGGCCAACCACGAGTCGAACGTGCTCTCGGTGCTGGACCTCACCGACGGCGGCCGGGTGCTGCAGCAGATCCCCGCCGGGGTCTCACCGCACAGCGTCGCGGTCTCCCCGGACGGCACCCGCGTGGCCGTCGTCGCCTACGACAGCAGCGACGTCCACGTCATCGACGCCACGACCGGGGACGTCGTCGACTACGGGCCGGTCGGCACGAGCCCCCAGGACCTGACGTGGGCGCCGGACGGGCGCCGGTTCTACACCGCCGACGTGGGGTCCGACACGATGTCCGTGGTGGACGCCGAGACGCTGACCGTGACCGCGAACCCGTACACGGGCGACGGGCCCACCAGCGTCGCGGTCTCCCCCGACGGGGAGCGCGCCTACGTCACCAACCTCAACGAGGCCACGGTCGTCGTCTACCAGCTGACCGCGTGAGCCTCACTCCGTGGCCGCGGGCTCCACGAGCACCGGCCGCTCGGCCGGCGTGACCGTGACCGCGGTGCCGGGGGTGAGGCCCTGGCTGTCGGCGCTGGCGACGTCGGCCTGCACCTCCACGCCGTCGGGCAGCGCGACCGCCAGGCGGGTGGTGGCGCCGGAGAACGTGCGGGTGACCACGCGTCCGGCGCCGTCCGGGTCGGCGGTCACGGTGAGCGCCTCGGGGCGCACCAGCGCGGTCGCGGGGCCGGCCGGCGCGGTGGCGCCGAGGACCTCGCGGCGCACGCCGAGGAACTCCACGTCGCCGTCGCCGAGCTGCGCCGGGATCCGGTTCATCGTGCCGACGAAGCCGGCCACGAACGCCGTCGCCGGGCGCTCGTAGAGCTCGTCGGGCGAGGCCACCTGCTCCAGCCGCCCCGCGCGCATGACGCCGACCCGGTCGGCCACCGACAGGGCCTCGGCCTGGTCGTGGGTGACGAACACCGTGGTGGTGCCGAGCTCGAGCTGGATGCGGCGGATCTCCTCGCGCAGCTGCACGCGCACCTGCGCGTCGAGCGCCGACAGCGGCTCGTCGAGCAGCAGCACCTGCGGGGCGACGGCGAGCGCGCGGGCCAGGGCCACCCGCTGCTGCTGCCCGCCGGAGAGCTGGTGCGGGTAGCGGCCGCCGCGGTCGGCGAGCCCGACCAGCTCGAGCAGCTCCGCGGCCCGGCCCGCCCGCTCGGCCTTGTCCCGTCGGCGCACCCGCAGGCCGTAGGCGACGTTGTCGGCCACGGTCATGTTCGGGAACAGGCTGTAGGCCTGGAACACCATGCCGACGTCGCGCTTGGCCGGGGGCAGCCCGGTGACGTCGCGGCGGTCGAACCGGATCCGGCCGGCGTCGGGCACCTCGAACCCGGCGATGGCCCGCAGCGCCGTCGTCTTGCCGCAGCCCGACGGGCCGAGCAGGGCGAGGAACTCCCCGCCGGCGATCTCCAGGTCCAGGCCGTCGAGGGCGAGCACCGACCCGTAGCGGCGGGTCAGCCCCTCGAGCCGGACGGCGACGCCCGGCGCCTCCCGGAGGTCGGCCGGCGCGGCCGGTCGGACGGCGGTCATGCGGGGTCCTCCTCGCGGCGCCGGCGGTCCAGCGCGGAGATGAGCAGCAGCAGCGCCCAGGTGAGCAGCAGGGACAGCACCGAGACCGCGACCGACAGCCGCGGCTGGGAGCCCGAGATGCGCACGATCCAGGTGGGGAAGGTCTCGAAGCCGAGGATGTTGGCGACGGTGAACTCGCCGATCACCAGCGCGAGCGTGATGAAGGCGGCGTTGAGCACCGACGTGCGCAGCACCGGCAGGACGACGGTGAGCATCAGGCGCGGCCACGAGGCGCCGAGCACCCGCGCCGCCTCGGTGAGCGTGCGCAGCTGTGCGCCGCGGACGCCGGCGTCGAGCGCCCGGTAGACGAACGGCAGCGCCAGCACGACGTAGACGAGCACGAGGATCCACGGCAGCGCCGGCTCCTGGAGCGCGAAGAACGCCTCGGCCAGCGGGGTGCCGTAGAAGTGGTCGGGCGCCCAGGCGAGCACGCTGCGCACGCCGACCACCAGCGCGATCGGCGGCAGCAGCAGGGGCACCAGGGTGAGCAGCTCGACCACCGGCCGCCAGCGCGGCAGCCGCAGCTCCACGAGCACCACCGTGGGCACCATGAGCAGCAGCGCGATGACCACGGTGAGCACGCCGAGCAGCAGCGAGCGGCCGAGGTTCTCGGCGAACCCCTCCGCCGTCGGGATGCCGGCGTAGACGTCGGCGGTGACCCCGTCGCGGCTGCGCAGGGTGAACCACGTCGAGGCGGCCAGCGGGACGAGGAAGTACAGGCCGAGGACGGCGAACACCGCCCAGCGCCACCAGCCCCGGCCGCGGCGGGCGGGGCGGACGGACGTCTCCGGCTCCACCCCGCCGGCGCCCGCGACCGCCGCGGTGGACAGGCCGGCGGCGGTGGCGCTCACGCGAGCCACCGCGACGCGCGCCGCTGCACCCAGGTGTAGAAGACCATCACCAGGCCGACGAGGACGACCATGCCCAGCGCCAGCGCCTTGCCGAGGTTCTCCGCGCCGACGATCACGTTGCTCGACAGCGAGTCGGCGATCTGCAGGGTCACCAGCGGCACGCTGCTGCCCACCAGCGCCCGGGCGGTGGCGTAGGCGGCGAACGCGGAGGCGAACAGCAGCACCGTGGCGCCGAGCACCGGCGGGGCGAGCACCGGCCCGCCCACGTGCCGCCAGTACTGCCAGCGGCTCGCGCCCAGCACCTCGGCGGCCTCCCGCCACTGCGGCCGCAGCGCCTCGATCGCCGGGACGATCGTCAGCACCATCAGCGGGACCAGGAAGTAGAGGTAGACCAGCGCCAGGCCGGTCATCGAGTACAGCGAGAAGCCGTCGAGCCCGAGCGGGCCGGTGAGCACCGCGGTGACCACGCCCTGCGTGCCGATCGTGGCGATGAAGGCGAACGCCAGCGGGATCCCGCCGAAGTTGGCCAGCACGCCGGACGCGGTGAGCACCAGGCGGCGCAGCAGCCGGCCGCGGCGGCTGGTGACGACGGCGAACGCGAGCGCCAGCCCGAGCACGGCGCCGAGCACCGCCGTGATCGCCGACAGCCGCAGGCTCCCGGCGTAGGACCGGGCGTAGGCGCCCTCGGCGATCGCGCCGAGGTTCGCCGTCGACCAGGACTCCTCGAAGGTGACCGGGTCGACCGCGCGGAAGGCCTCGACGGCCAGCACGCCGACCGGCAGCAGCAGGAAGACCGCGACGTAGAGCAGGAACGGCACGATCCCCAGCAGGGGCAGCAGACGCCCGCGCCGGCGCCCCCGGGGGGACGCCGGCGCGGGGCTCTCGACGACGGTGCTCAGCCCGAGATCTCCTGGTTCCAGCGGGTGGCGACCACCTGCTGCGCGGCGGTCTCCTGCTCCTGGGTCGGGAACTCCGCGGTGCCCTCGACCGGCGGCAGGGCGGCGAGCGCCTCGGCGTCGGCGGTGCCGGCCTCCTCCATGGCGGCCTGCCGGACCGGGCGGGCGCCGCCGGCCAGGTAGAGGTTCTGGCCGCGGTCGGAGTAGAGGAACTCCTGCCACAGCCGCGCGGCGGCCGGGTGCGGGGCGTAGGCGCTGATCGCCTGGCTGTAGTAGCCGCCGAACAGGCCGTCGCTCGGGACGGCGACCTGCCACTCGACGCCGTCGGCGGCGAGGGTCTCCGTCAGGCCGGCGTTGAGGTAGTCCCAGTCGATGGCCAGCGGCGTCTCACCGCTCTGGATGGTGGCCGGGGTGATCTCGACCGGGTTGAAGTTGCCGGCCTCCTTCACCTGGGCGAAGAAGTCGATGCCCGGGCCGATGTCGTCGAGGCTGCCGCCGTTGGCCAGCGAGGCCGCCCAGACGCCGGCGAACGCGGCCGCGGCCTGGGTGGGGTTGCCGTTGAGCGCGACCTGGCCCGCGTACTGCGGGTCGAGCAGGTCGGCGAAGCTGGTCGGGCACTCGGCGATCACCGTGGCGTTGCAGCCGATGGAGATGTAGCCGCCGTAGTCGTTGTACCAGTGGCCCTCGGGGTCCTTCTGGCCCTCGGGGATCTCGTCCCAGGTCTCCACCTGGTACGGCGCGAGGAGGTCCTGGGCCTGCGCCTGGCGGGCGAAGGCGGTGCCGAGGTCGAGCACGTCGGGCGCCCGGTCCTGACCGCGCTGGCTCTCGACGGCGTTGAGCTCGTCCTGGCTGGAGCCGTCGGGCAGCGCGCTGTTGACGGTGATCCCGTACTCCTCCTCGAAGGCGGAGATGATCTCGCCGTAGTTCGCCCAGTCCGGCGGGAGCGCGATGACGTTCAGCTCGCCCTCGGCCTGCGCGGCCTCGACCAGGGCGTCCATGCCGCCGAGGTCCTCGGCCGAGCGCGCGCTCGCCGCGTCGCCGCCGCCCCCGCCGCCGGAGCCGCCGTCGTCACTCCCCCCTCCGCAGGCCGTGAGCACGAGGGCAGCGGCCGCCAGCACGGACGCGGTCCTCAGGGTGGGGGTGCTTCGCACGGGGGTCCTCCAGGGGAAGGGAACGGAACGGCCGGAAGGCCGTGCGGATGGTGACAGAGCCGGACCGTCCGGGAGGCGGGATCCGGTGGCCGCCGGCGGAACAGTCGGCGACGAGGAGCCCTCAGCGGCCGGTGAAGGTCGCCTTGCCCGGGCCGCTCTCCAGGAACGAGCGCATGCCGGTGGCCTGGTCCTCGGTGTCGAAGAGCTCGGCGAACAGCCGGCTCTCCAGCTCCAGGCCGCCCTGCAGCGGCAGGTCCAGCCCCTCGTCGACCGCCCGCTTGGCCGCCGCGAGGGCCAGCGGCGGCCCGGCGGCGAACTTGCGCGCCATGGCGACGGCGGTGTCGTACACCTCGGCGTCGGGGACGACGGCGTCGGCCAGGCCGATCTCCAGGGCCTCCTCCGCGCCGACGTGCCGGCCGGTGAAGACGAGGTCCTTCGCCTTGGCCGGGCCGACCAGGCGGGCCAGGCGCTGCGTGCCGCCGGCGCCGGGGATGACGCCGAGCAGGATCTCGGGCTGCCCCACCTTCGCCCCGGCGCCCATGACCCGGAAGTCGGCGCACAGCGCGAGCTCGTAGCCGCCGCCGAGGGCGTAGCCGGTGATCGCCGCGACGACGGGCTTGGGGATCCGCGCGACGGCGGTGAAGGAGTTCGTCAGCTCGCGGCCCCAGGCGACCATCGCGGTGCCGTCGAGCTGCGACATGGCCTTGATGTCGGCGCCCGCGGCGAACACCCGCTCGCCGCCGTAGAGCACCACCGCGCGGACGTCGGCGCGCTCGGCGGCCTGCACCGCGGCGGCGCGCACCTCGGTGTGCAGCTGCTCGTCGATGGCGTTCATCTTCGGCCGGTCGAGGCGAATCGTGCCCACCCCGTCCTCGACCGACAGGGTCACGAACTCCGGTGTTCCAGCCATGCCCGGCACCCTAGCCAGGCAGGCGGCGTCAGGACCGGCGGCGGGCGGTGAACCGGCCGTCGGCGCGGGTGAGCTGCAGGGGCAGGCCGAAGGTCTCCGACAGCGTCTCGCCGGTGAGCACCTGGCCGAGCGGGCCGGAGGCCACCACCCCGCCGCCGCGCAGCAGCAGCGCGTGCGTGTAGCCCGGCGGGATCTCCTCCACGTGGTGGGTGACCAGCACCTGCGCCGGCGCGAACAGGTAGCGGGCGAGGTCGGACAGCCGGCTGACCAGGTCCTCGCGGCCGCCGAGGTCGAGGCCGGCGCCGGGCTCGTCGAGCAGCAGCAGCTCCGGGTCGGGCATGAGCGCGCGGGCGATCTGCACCCGCTTGCGCTCCCCCTCGCTGAGCGTGCCGAACGGCCGGTGGGCGATCGACTGCACGCCCCACTGCTGCATGAGCAGCGCCGCGCGGGTGAGGTCGTGGATGTCGTAGCGCTCCCTGCCCCGCCCGACGACGGCGTAGCCCGCCGACAGGACGACGTCGCCGGTGCGCTCGCCGGGCTCGATGCGCTGGGCCAGGGCGGCGCTGGTCAGGCCGATCCGCGGCCGCAGCTCGAACACGTCGACGGCGCCCATCGTCTCGCCGAGCAGCCGCACCTCGCCGCGGGTCGGGTGCATGTGCGCGCCGGCCAGCTGCAGCAGCGTCGTCTTGCCCGCGCCGTTGGGCCCGAGGACCACCCAGCGCTGGTCGGGCAGGACGGTCCAGTCGACCCCGCGCAGCAGGTGCGAGGTGCCGCGCACGACGTCCACCCCGCGCATCTCGACGACCGGCTCGGCTCCGGGGGGTGAGGCGCTGCTCGACACGGCCCCATCCAAACAGCACCCCTGGTCCCGCCGCCCGGGAGGCGGACCGGGCACGATCGCGGCGTGAGGACTCCTGAGCACGGCAGCGGCGGCCCGGAGGTGTGGCCCGGCTCCCCCGCGCCGCTCGGCGCGCACTGGGACGGCACGGGCACCAACTTCGCGCTCTGGTCGGCCGGGGCGAGCGCCGTCGACCTGTGCCTGTTCGACCCCGACGGGACCGAGTCCCGCCACCGGCTGCAGGAGACCACCCACCAGGTGTGGCACGGCCGGCTGGCCGGCGTCGGCCCCGGCCAGCGCTACGGCTACCGGGTGCACGGCCCCTACGACCCGGGCGCCGGGTCGCGGTGGAACCCGGCCAAGCTGCTGCTGGACCCCTACGCCCGCGCCGTCGACGGCGAGCTCGCCCTCGACCCGGCGCTGTTCGGCTTCCGCCCCGACGGCGTCGACGCCGCCTCCCCCGACCCGCGCGACTCCGCGCCGTTCGTGCCGCGCGGCGTCGTCGTCCACGACTCCTTCCCGTGGGACGGCGACCGGCGGCCGGCGACGCCGTGGTCGGACACCGTCATCTACGAGGTGCACGTCAAGGGCGCCACGATGCGCCACCCCGACGTCCCCCCGGCGCTGCGCGGCACCTACGCCGGCCTCGCGCACCCCGCGTTCGTCGAGCACCTGCAGTCCCTGGGCGTCACCGCCGTCGAGCTGCTGCCGGTGCACCAGTTCGTCAGCGAGCCGCACCTGCTGCGCCGCGGCCTGACCAACTACTGGGGCTACAACACCCTCGGCTACTTCGCCCCGCACGCCGGCTACAGCTCGGCGGGCTCGGGCGGCGCGCAGGTGACCGAGTTCAAGGCGATGGTCAAGGCGCTGCACGCCGCGGGCATCGAGGTCGTGCTCGACGTCGTCTACAACCACACCGCCGAGGGCGACTCGACCGGGCCGACGCTGTCACTGCGCGGCATCGACAACCCCGGCT
Source organism: Geodermatophilus sp. SYSU D01106 (assembly GCF_054049995.1). Lineage (NCBI taxonomy): Bacteria > Bacillati > Actinomycetota > Actinomycetes > Geodermatophilales > Geodermatophilaceae > Geodermatophilus > Geodermatophilus sp. SYSU D01106. The sequence continues at coordinate 154,672 of NZ_JBJGYM010000003.1, forward strand.
ACTACCGGCTCGACGGCGCCAACCGGGCCCGCTACACCGACTACACCGGGTGCGGGAACACCCTCGACGTCCGCCGGCCGCAGGTGCTGGCGATGCTCATGGACTCGCTGCGCTACTGGGTCACCGAGATGCACGTCGACGGCTTCCGCTTCGACCTCGCCGCGGCGCTGGCCCGCTCGATGCACGACGTCGACCGGCTCTCGGCGTTCTTCGACGTCGTCCACCAGGACCCGGTGGTCAGCCAGGTGAAGCTCATCGCCGAGCCGTGGGACATCGGCGAGGGCGGCTACCAGGTGGGCAACTTCCCGCCGCTGTGGACCGAGTGGAACGGCAAGTACCGCGACACGGTGCGCGACGTGTGGTCCGGCGCCCGGGTGGGCGTGCGCGACCTCGCCTACCGGCTGACCGGCTCGTCGGACCTCTACCGCTCCGACGGCCGCCGGCCCTTCGCCAGCGTCAACTTCGTCACCGCGCACGACGGCTTCCCCATGGCCGACCTCGTCACCTACGAGCACAAGCGCAACGAGGCCAACGGCGAGGACAACCGCGACGGCGAGAGCCACAACCGCAACTGGAACTGCGGCGTCGAGGGCCCCACCGACGACCCGGAGGTCACCGCCCTGCGCGCCCGCCAGGTGCGCAACCACCTGGCCACGCTGCTGCTGTCCACCGGCGTGCCGATGCTCACCGCCGGCGACGAGCTCGGCCGCACCCAGGGCGGCAACAACAACGCCTACTGCCAGGACAACGAGATCTCCTGGATCGACTGGGAGGGCGTCGACGGCGAGCTGCTGGAGTTCGTCAGCCGGCTGGTCGCGGTGCGCCGCGGCGCCCCGGTGCTGCGCCAGGAGGCGTTCTTCGAGGGCCACGAGATCCCCGGCACCGGGGGCACCCGCGACGTCGCGTGGTTCGCCCCGGGCGGCGGGCAGCTGACGACGGCGGAGTGGTTCGACGGCGGCCTGCAGACCGTCGGCATGTACCTCGACGGGCGCGGCATCCGGCACCGCGACGCCCGCGGCCGCCGGGTGGTCGACGACTCCTACCTGGTACAGCTGCACGCCGGCCCCGACCCGGTGACCGTGCACCTGCCCGGGCCGCCGTGGGCCGACGGCTACGAGTTCGTCGTCAGCACCGAGTACCCGACCGGCGTCCCCCCGCGCCCGGCCGTCGTCGCGCCCGGCCCGATCGAGGTGCCCCCGCGCTGCGTCTGGCTGCTGCGCGTCCTGCGCCGGCCCTGACACGGCGAGAGCCCCGGTCCGCGGGGACCGGGGCTCTCGTCGGGAGCGGTGCCGCTACTCCTGCGGCTGCTCGTACGTGATCACGGTCCAGCCGAGCAGGAGGCGGTCGCCGTCGGAGAGCGGGTGGGCGACGCCGGGCTCGAGCTGCGTCCACTCGGTGGCCTCGGGGCCGGCGACGTGGGTGCCGTTGAGCGAGCCGAGGTCGGTGAGGGTGACCTCGCGGCCCTGGCGCTGGATGGCGGCGTGCGCCGAGGACAGCACGTTCTGCGTGTCGGCGATCGGCACCGGGCGGGCGTTGCCCGCGGTCACGAGCTCGTGGCTGTCGGGGCGGCGGCCGAGGACCAGGTCCTCGTCGACGGTGACGACGAGGCCGTCGTCGAACCGGAGCACCGGCGCGGAGGCGCTGTCGGGCTTCCAGAACGCCGTCTCCTCGCCCTCGTCGGCGCGGGAGGGCGCCGACGACGCGGCCGAGGAGCCGCCCGGGGTGTAGGACGGCGCGGCGCCGAAGGAGGAGGGGCCGGCGAACCCGGCGTCGGAGCCGGCGGTGAACGACGACGGCTGCGCGGGGGCCGACGGCGGGACCGCGGCGCCGGCGGACGCGGCGGCGGCGAGGTGCAGCAGCGCGCCGGAGCCGGGCACGGTGCCCTCGGTGAGGTCGTAGGCGACGCCGGGCGGCATCGACGGGGCGGCCTGGCCGGGGCCGACGTACAGCGTGCCGCCGAGCGGGAAGCCCGCGGCGAGGCTGCAGCCCTCGGTGGGCTGGCCGGAGACCGGGACGCCGTCGACGGCGGGCTGGCCCTTGCCCGACCAGAGCGCGACGCCGGTGCCCGCGCCGCCCTGGGAGTCGGTCAGGACGAGCGCGAAGGACGCCGACCCGCTCCCCAGCGAGTGCACCTGCGCGGCGACGGCGGCCAGGACGCGGTCGGCGCCGGGGCCGGCGACGCCCAGGCAGGCGTGCAGGGCGGCGACGAGCGCCGGCGAGCCGGGAGCGTCCACCCAGAGCAGGCCACCGCCGCGTCGGGCGACGACGGCGTCTCCGGGCAGGACTTCACAGCGGTCGGGCATGCGCGCCAGCCTAGTGACCGGGCCGGGGTCCGCGCGGCCCGGCGGCCACCGCCACGCCGGTCGCGCGCGCCCGGTGGGGACGCTGCGACCGGCGTGACGGGTGATCCCGGGTCAGGCCGAGCGGACCAGCCCCAGCTCGGCCGGGTCGGCCAGGTGCTCGGAGTGCGGGAGCACGCGCACGGTGTAGCCGAAGGCGCCGGTGCGCTCCAGCGGCAGCGTGGCGGTGAACCAGTGCCGGGAGCCCTCGGTGTGCTCGTGCGCCATCGGCACCGTGGTCACCTCGTGCAGCCCGTCGGCGTCGTCGACCCGCCCGTAGGCGGCCTGCACCTCGACGTCGCCCGGCGTCAGGTGCGGCAGCTCCACCTCGGCGCGCAGCGCCAGGGTCGAGCCGATCTCCGGGGTGTCGCCGGCGCCGGTGGCCTCCACGTGCGCCACCCGCACGCTGCTCCAGTTCTCCAGCAGCCGGGCCCGCCACTGCGCCTCGTCGCGCGCCGGGGCGTAGCCGCCGTCGGCCATCGACCGGGCCGAGCCCGCGGCCGGGACGTAGAGGTGCTCGACGTAGTCGCGGACCATCCGGGTGGCCAGCACCTTCGGCCCGGTCTCGCGCAGCGTGTGCCGCACCATCTCCACCCAGCGGGTCGGGATGCCGTCGCGGTCGGTCTCGTAGAACCGCGGCAGCACCTGGGTAGCCAGCAGGTCGTAGATGGCGCGGGCCTCGACGTCGTCGCGGCGGGCCGGGTCGCTGACGCCGTCGGCGGTCGGGATCGCCCAGCCGTTCTGGCCGTCGAACCACTCGTCCCACCAGCCGTCGCGGATGGAGAGGTTGAGCCCGCCGTTGAGCGCGGCCTTCATGCCCGAGGTGCCGCAGGCCTCCAGCGGCCGCAGCGGGTTGTTCAGCCAGACGTCGCAGCCCCAGTAGAGGTAGCGGGCCATGCCGATGTCGTAACCGGGCAGGAACGCGATGCGGTGCCGGATGGCCGGGTCGTCGGCGAACTTCACCATCTGCTGGATCAGCTGCTTGCCGCCGTCGTCGGCGGGGTGGCTCTTGCCGGCGATGACCAGCTGCACGGGCCGGTCGGGGTCCAGCAGCAGCGCCCGCAGCCGCTCGGGGTCGCGCAGCATGAGGGTGAGCCGCTTGTAGGACGGCACCCGGCGGGCGAAGCCGATGGTGAGGACGTCGGGGTCGAAGGCGGTGTCGGTCCAGCCGACCTCGGCCTCGGCCGCGCCGCGGGACAGCGCGGTCTCCCGCAGCCGGCGGCGCACCTCCTCCACCAGCCGGCCGCGCAGCATCCGGCGGGTGTTCCACAGCTCCAGCGCCGGGATCCGGTCCACGCCGTCGAACACCGCGGCGCCGGCGCCCTCGAACGGGTCGCCGCTGCGGGAGGTCTGGGTGCCGAGCTCGACGAGCTCCCGCGCGGTCCAGGTGGGGGCGTGCACGCCGTTGGTGATCGAGCCGATCGGGACGTCGGCCTCGTCGAAGCCCGGCCACAGGTCGCTGAACATGCCGCGGCTCACGTGCCCGTGCAGCTCGCTGACGCCGTTGGCCCGCTGGCCCAGCCGCAGCCCCATGTGCGCCATGTTGAACTTCGCCGGGTCGTCCTCGGCGCCGAGCGGGATGAGGTGCTCGAGCGGGACGCCGAAGCCCGCGAAGTAGCGCTCGATCAGCGCGCGCGGGAAGCGGTCGATGCCCGCCGGGACCGGCGTGTGCGTCGTGAACACGGTGCCCGCGCGGACGGCCTGCAGCGCCTCGGTGAAGGTCAGCCCGTGCGACTCGGTGAGCTCGCGGATCCGCTCGACGCCCTGGAAGCCGGCGTGCCCCTCGTTGGCGTGGAACACCTCCGGCTGCGGGGTGCCGGTGAGCTGGCAGTAGGCGCGCAGCGCCCGCACGCCGCCGATGCCGAGCAGCATCTCCTGGCGCAGCCGGTGGTCCTCGTCGCCGCCGTAGAGCCGGTCGGTGACGACGCGCTCGGCCGGGGTGTTCTCCTCGATGTCGCTGTCGAGCAGCAGCAGCGAGACCCGGCCGACCTGCGCCCGCCAGACGTGCGCGTGCAGGGTGCGGCCCTCGGGCAGCGGCACGGAGATGACGACGGCCGACCCGTCGGGCTGGCGCAGCAGCTTCACCGGCAGGCCGTGCGGGTCGAGCGAGGGGTAGTGCTCGAGCTGCCAGCCGTCGGCCGACAGACCCTGCTCGAAGTAGCCGGCCCGGTAGAGCAGCCCGACGCCGATCAGCGGGACGCCGAGGTCGGAGGCGGCCTTCAGGTGGTCACCGGCGAGGATGCCGAGGCCGCCGGAGTACTGCGGCAGCACCTCAGTGATGCCGAACTCGGCGGAGAAGTAGGCGATCGACCGCGGGGCGTCGGGCCCCAGCGACTGGTACCAGTGCTCGGCGGACAGGTAGTCCTCGAGGTCGTCGACGACGTCCTGGAGGCGGCGCAGGAACCGGCGGTCGGTGGAGAGCGTGGCCAGCCGCTCGGCCGACACCTCCCCCAGGACCTTCACCGGGTCGTTGCCGCACCGGCGCCAGAGGTCGGGGTCCAGCGTCTCGAACAGGTCGCGGGTCTCGGCGTGCCAGGACCAGCGCAGGTTCATGACCAGCTGGGACAGGGGTGTGAGGGCCTCGGGGAGGGCCGCCCGGACGGTGAACCGACGGAGTGCTCGCACGGCGCGAGCCTAGTCAGGCGGGCCCCGCGCGACAGGGTGGACGGATTCCACCCGCCACGGCACCGGGACGTGCCGGAACCGGACGGGTGGGCGGCCCCCGGCCGAGGTGTGGGCGACCCCCCGGCTGGATAGCGTGGCCGCGATGACTCGCCGACCTGACCTCCGCCTCGGCATCTCCGATGTCGCCCCCGTCGTGTCCTGCGGGTCCTTCTCGGCCCGCGCCGTGGTCGGCGAGCACCTGCCGATCACGGCCACCGTGTTCCGCGAGGGCCACGACGCCGTCGCCGCCGACGTCGTCTGGACCGCTCCCGACGGCACGCGCGGTGCCTTCACCCGCATGCGCCGCTACGGCGAGGAGCCCGACCGCTGGATCGCCACGGTCGTGCCCGACCGGGAGGGCCGCTGGACCTTCCGCGTCGAGGCGTGGAGCGACCCGCTGGCCACCTGGCACCACGCCGTCGAGGTGAAGATCGACGCCGGCCAGGGCCCGGCCGAGCTCGCCAACGACCTCGAGGAGGGCGCGCGGCTGCTCGAGCGCGTGGCCGCCGACGCCGACGACGAGTGGCGCGGGCGGCTCACCGACGCGGTCACCGCGCTGCGCGACGAGACGCGCGGCCTGCACGAGCGCGTCGCCCCGGCGCTGGCCACCGGCCTGCAGCGATACCTCGACGGCCACCCGGTCCGCGAGCTGGTCACCCCGACCGCCGACCACGAGGTGTGGGTCGACCGGCCGACCGCGCTCTACGGCTCCTGGTACGAGTTCTTCCCGCGCTCGGAGGGCGCCGTCGTCGGCGGGCAGCCCACGCACGGCACCTTCACCACCGCCGCCGACCGGCTGCCGGCGATCGCCGACATGGGCTTCGACGTCGTCTACCTGCCGCCGATCCACCCGATCGGCACGGTCAACCGCAAGGGCCCGAACACCGCCCAGTTCCCGGGCGGCAACCCGAACGAGATCGGCCCCGACGACGTCGGCTCGCCGTGGGCGATCGGCAGCGCCGAGGGCGGGCACGACGCCGTCCACCCGCAGCTCGGCACGATGGAGGACTTCCGCGCCTTCGTCGAGCGCACCCGCTCCCTCGGCATGGAGGTGGCGCTCGACCTCGCGCTGCAGGCCGCGCCGGACCACCCGTGGGTGGCCGAGCACCCGGAGTGGTTCACCACCAAGCCCGACGGCACGATCGCCTACGCGGAGAACCCGCCGAAGAAGTACCAGGACATCTACCCGGTCAACTTCGACAACGACCCCGAGGGCATCTACGCCGAGGTGCTGCGGGTCGTGCGCGTGTGGATGGACGCCGGCGTGCGGATCTTCCGCGTCGACAACCCGCACACCAAGCCGCTGGACTTCTGGCACTGGCTGATCTGGAAGGTCAAGGAGACCGACCCCGACGTGCTCTTCCTGGCCGAGGCGTTCACCCGGCCGGCGATGATGCACCAGCTCGCGCGGATCGGCTTCACGCAGTCCTACACGTACTTCACGTGGCGGACCGGCCGCGAGGAGATCGAGGAGTACGGCCGGGAGCTCGCCTCCAACGCGCACTACATGCGGCCGAACTTCTTCGTGAACACCCCGGACATCCTGCACGCGAGCCTGCAGTACGGCGGCCCGCCGATGTTCAAGATCCGCGCGGTGCTCGCGTCGATGATGAGCCCGACCTGGGGCGTCTACAGCGGCTACGAGCTGTTCGAGCACGTGGCCGTCAAGCCGGGCAGCGAGGAGTACCTCGACAGCGAGAAGTACCGGCTGCGTCCCCGCGACTGGGCCGGGGCCGAGGCCGCCGGGCGGAGCCTGGCGCCCTACCTGCGCAGGCTCAACGAGATCCGGCGCGCGCACCCCGCGCTGCAGCAGTTGCGCACGCTGCGCTTCCACGGCGTCGACAACGGCAACCTGCTCTGCTTCTCCAAGACCGACCCGGGCTCGCAGGACGCCGTCCTCGTGGTCTGCGCGCTCGACAGCCAGAACCGGCAGATCGGGACGACGTCGCTGGACCTGCCGGCGCTCGGTCTCGACTGGCACGAGCGGTTCGCCGTGACCGACGAGATCACCGGCGCGCGCTACGACTGGGGCCAGTTCAACTACGTCGAGCTCGACCCCTACTGGGAGCCCGCGCACGTCTTCTCGGTGCACCTCCCCCGGCCGGTCACCTGGCCGCCACCGGTCCGCTGAGCGCCGACCGCCCCTTCCCCGGACCACCGCTGAACCGCGAGGACGACCCGCTCCGATGACGCTCCCCGTGCCCGATCCCACCGACTCGACCTCCGGCCTGCCGCCGCGCGGCAGCGACCCGCTGTGGTTCCAGCGCGCCGTCTTCTACGAGGTGCTCGTCCGCGGCTTCGCCGACAGCAACGCCGACGGCATCGGCGACCTGCGCGGCATGCTCGACAAGCTCGACTACCTGCAGTGGCTCGGCGTCGACTGCCTGTGGCTGCCGCCGTTCTTCGCCTCGCCGCTGCGCGACGGCGGCTACGACGTCAGCGACTACACCGCGGTGCTGCCCGAGTTCGGCGACATCGACGACTTCCGCGCCCTGCTGCAGGCGGCCCACGCCCGCGGCATCCGCGTGATCATCGACTTCGTCATGAACCACACCTCGGACCAGCACCCCTGGTTCCAGGCCAGCCGCAGCGACCCCGAGGGCCCCTACGGCGACTTCTACGTGTGGGCCGACGACGACACCGGCTACGCCGACGCGCGGATCATCTTCGTCGACACCGAGAGCTCGAACTGGACGTTCGACCCGGTGCGCAAGCAGTACTTCTGGCACCGCTTCTTCTCCCACCAGCCGGACCTCAACTTCGAGAACCCGAAGGTGCAGGAGGCGATCATCGACGCCCTGCGCTTCTGGCTGGACCTGGGCATCGACGGCTTCCGGCTCGACGCGGTGCCCTACCTGTTCGAGGAGGAGGGCACCAACGGTGAGAACCTCCCCCGCACCCACGAGTTCCTCAAGCACGTGCGCAAGGTGGTCGACGCCGACTACCCCGACCGCGTGCTGCTGTGCGAGGCCAACCAGTGGCCGGCCGACGTCGTCGAGTACTTCGGCGAGAACGGCGACGAGTGCCAGATGGCCTTCCACTTCCCGGTCATGCCGCGGCTGTTCATGGCCGCCCGCCGGGAGCAGCGGTTCCCGATCTCGGAGATCATGGCCCAGACGCCGCCGATCCCCGACAACTGCCAGTGGGGCATCTTCCTGCGCAACCACGACGAGCTGACCCTGGAGATGGTCACCGACGAGGAGCGCGACTACATGTGGGCGGAGTACGCCAAGGACCCCCGCATGAAGGCCAACATCGGCATCCGCCGCCGGCTGGCGCCGCTGCTGGAGAACGACCTCAACACCCTCGAGCTGTTCAACGCGCTGCTGCTGAGCCTGCCCGGGTCGCCGGTCCTCTACTACGGCGACGAGATCGGCATGGGCGACAACATCTGGCTCGGCGACCGCGACGGCGTGCGCACGCCGATGCAGTGGACGCCCGACCGCAACGGCGGCTTCTCCACCGCCGACCCGCAGCGGATGTACCTGCCGCTGAACCAGGACCCGGTCTACGGCTACCAGACCACCAACGTCGAGGCGCAGCTGCGCAACAGCAACTCGATGCTGCAGTGGATCCGCCGGATGATCGCCGTCCGCAAGGAGCACCCGACCTTCGGCCGGGGCACCTACGAGGAGATCGGCTCGCGCAACCCGACGGTGCTGTCGTTCGTCCGTGAGTTCGGCGACGACGTCGTGCTGTGCGTCAACAACCTCTCGCGCTTCCCGCAGCCGGTGGAGCTCGACCTGCGCCGGTTCGAGGGCTACACGCCGATCGAGCTCACCGGCCGGGTCGAGTTCCCGCAGATCGGCGTGCTGCCCTACATGCTCACCCTCGCCGGGCACGGCTTCTACTGGTTCGAGCTGGCCAAGCCGGCGGAGCCGGTCGAGGAGCCCGCCGCGGAGCCGGAGTCCGCGACCAGCCCGGTCGCCGACGCGCTGCTCGCCGCCGGCCTCGTCAGCGAGGCCGAGCAGATCCCCGGCGGCAGCGACACGCGCACCGGCGACGACGTCCCGCCCAGCACCGGAGGACCCCGATGAGCACCGCCCTGGCCCACGTCCTGCGGGACTGGATGCCGCACCAGCGCTGGTTCGGCGGCAAGGGCCGCGAGTGGGCCGACGTGAGCGAGGAGGGCTTCTTCCTCTCCCGCTCCGAGCCGGTGCTCTCGGTCCACCGCGTCCGGGTCACCTACGCCGACGGCGCCGTCGAGACCTACCTCGTGCCGCTGTCGTGGCGGGCGCACCCGGAGGAGGACCTGACCTCGGCCTTCGTCGGCGCCGTGCCGGTGAAGGACGCCGAGGGCGCCGACCGGGAGAACTACGCCTACGACGCGCTGCGCGACCGCGACGCCACGACGCCGTGGCTGACCCACCTGGCCGCCGCCTCGACCGTCGGGCCGATGCACTTCTCCCCGTCGGGGAGCTCCGCCATCCCCGAGGGCGTGCCCGGCGACGTCATCTCCACCGAGCAGAGCAACACCTCGCTCGTCTACGGCCAGGACGCCATCCTCAAGCTGTTCCGCCGGCTCGAGCCCGGGCTCAACCCCGACGTCGAGATCGGCGAGGCGCTGCGCCGCACCGAGAACCCGCACATCGCCCCGCTGCTCGGCCACGTCGAGATCGACACCCCCGACGGCGAGCCCGCCACCGTGGCGATGCTGCAGACCTTCGTGCCGAACGCCAGCGACGGCTGGCGCCTGGCCACCGCGAGCGTGCGCGACCTCTACGCCGAGGGCGACCTGCACGCCGACGAGGTGGGCGGCGACTTCGCCGCCGACAGCGAGCGGCTGGGCGCGGCGACGGCGTCGGTGCACGCCGACCTCGCGCGGGTGCTGCCCACCGAGGCGGCCGACCGCGACTGGTTCGCCGCCACCGCACGGGGCATGGGCGAGCGGCTCGAGGCGGCGCTGGCCGTCGTCCCGCAGCTGGAGGAGCACCTCGAGCGGCTGCGGGCGGTCTACGCCGCCGTCGCCGACAGCCCCGAGACGGTCGTGCGCCAGCGGGTGCACGGCGACTTCCACCTCGGCCAGGTGCTGCGCACCGCGACCGGCTGGGTGGTGCTCGACTTCGAGGGCGAGCCGGCCCGGCCGCTGGCCGAGCGGCGGCAGCTCGACAGCCCGATGCGCGACGTGGCGGGCATGCTGCGCAGCTTCGACTACGCCGCACGTCACATGCTCGTGGAGCAGCCCGACGACCCCCAGCGCGCGTACCGGGCGCAGGAGTGGGCAGTGCGCAACCGCGGCGCCTTCTGTGCGGGCTACTCGGCGGCGAGCGGGATCGACCCGTGCGGGGACTCCCCTCTCCTGCGGGCCTTCGAGGCGGACAAGGCCGTCTACGAGTGCGTCTACGAGGCGCGCAACCGGCCGAACTGGCTGATGATCCCGCTCCAGTCGCTCTCCCGGCTCACCGCCGGCGAGGCCTGAGGCCCGCACCGCACCGCACGCAGACGAGACGACGGCAGCAGAGGACGGCACCCCGACGATGACGACGAGCGACTCCACCGGCCACGAGACCCCCGAGGCGCCGGCGACCAAGGACGAGCTGCAGCGGGTGGTCGAGCAGAAGGCGGCTGCCGCCGAGGCGGCCGAGAGCGAGCCGATCGTGAACCCGACGCCGGCCCGCAAGCGCGCCCCGGCCAAGAAGGCCGCCGCGAAGAAGGCCCCGGCGAAGAAGGCCGCCGCAGCCGCGCTCGCGGACGGCGACGGCGCGGCCGAGCCCGCCGCACCGGCCAAGGCCGCGAAGCGGACGACGAAGAAGGCCGCCGCGGCCGCCGGGGACGGCGCCCCCGCGAAGGCCACCCGCAAGCGCGCGCCGGCCAAGCGGACGGTCGCCGACACCGCCGCCGAGCCCGCCGAGCAGGTGATCGCCGAGCAGGGCGGCACCGCGACGCCGGTGGTGGCGCCGGCGCCGATCGCCGAGCCCGGGTCGCCGACCGGCGCCCCCGCGGAGCAGCCGGAGGCGCCCGACCCCGACCCGGCGACGCCGATGACGCCGCAGGCCCCGTCGGAGTCGCCGTCCGAGTCGCCGTCCGAGGCCCCGTCCCAGTCGCCGTCGGAGGCCCCCTCCGACGCGTCTGCCGAGCCGTCTGCCGAGCCTGCCCCCGGCGACGGGGGCGGGCTCGCCTCCGGCGCCGGCGGCGAGGGCGACCACGACCCCGTCGACGAGGTGACCGAGGAGGACCTGCGGGCCATCGTCGACGGCTGGTCGCGCGACCCGCACCGGGTCCTCGGCGCGCACCCGTCCGGCGACGGCTGGGTGGTGCGCGCCCTGCGCCCCGACGCCGCCGCCGTGGCCGTCGTCGACCAGGACGACGCCCGCTACGACGCCCGGCAGATCCACCCGGGCGGCGTCTTCGAGGCCCGTCTCCCGAGCCAGCCCGGCGACTACCGGCTCGACGTCAGCTACGGCAACGGCGAGGGCGGCACCGACACCTTCCTCGTCGACGACCCCTACCGCTGGCTGCCGACCCTCGGCGAGCTCGACCAGTACCTGGTCGGCGAGGGCCGGCACGAGCGGCTCTGGGAGGTGCTCGGCGCGCACGTCCGCCGCTACGACACCCCGCGCGGCCGGGTCGAGGGCGTCTCCTTCGCCGTGTGGGCGCCCAACGCCCAGGGCGTGAAGGTCACCGGCGACTTCGACTACTGGGAGGCCCGCTCCTACCCGATGCGCCAGCTCGGCTCGATCGGCGTCTGGGAGATCTACGTGCCCGGCGTGCAGGCCGGCAGCCGCTACCGCTTCCATGTGCTCGGGGCCGACGGCGTGTGGCGCGAGAAGGCCGACCCGATGGCGTTCGCCACCGAGGTGCCGCCGCTGAACGCCTCCGTCGTCACCGAGTCCACCCACGAGTGGCGCGACGACGAGTGGCTGGCCGCGCGCGAGCGCGGCGGCTGGCACGAGCGGCCGATGAGCATCTACGAGGTGCACCTCGGCTCGTGGCGGCAGGGGCTGTCCTACCGGGAACTGGCCGAGGAGCTCGTCGACTACGCCGTCTCCGCCGGGTTCACCCACCTGGAGTTCCTGCCCGTCGCCGAGCACCCGTTCGGCGGCTCGTGGGGCTACCAGGTCACGAGCTACTACGCGCCGACGTCGCGGTTCGGCGGCCCCGACGACTTCCGGTACCTCGTCGACCGGGCGCACCAGGCCGGCCTCGGGATCATCGTCGACTGGGTGCCCGCGCACTTCCCCAAGGACGCCTGGGCGCTGGGCCGATTCGACGGCACCGCGCTCTACGAGCACGCCGACCCCCGCCGCGGTGAGCAGCCGGACTGGGGCACGTTCGTGTTCAACTTCGGCCGCACCGAGGTGCGCAACTTCCTCGTGGCGAACGCGCTGTTCTGGGCGCAGGAGTTCCACGTCGACGGCCTGCGCGTCGACGCGGTGGCCTCGATGCTCTACCTCGACTACTCGCGCGAGGACGGCGAGTGGGTGCCCAACGTGCACGGCGGGCGGGAGAACCTGGAGGCGGTGTCCTTCCTCCAGGAGGTCAACGCCACGATCTACCGCGAGGTCCCCGGCGTGGTCACCATCGCCGAGGAGTCGACCGCCTGGCCGGGCGTCACCCGGCCCACCCACCTCGGCGGCCTGGGCTTCGGCTTCAAGTGGAACATGGGCTGGATGCACGACTCGCTGGCCTACGTGGCCCGCCAGCCGGTGCACCGCAGCTACCACCACAACCAGCTGACGTTCTCGATGATGTACGCCTACTCCGAGAACTACGTGCTGCCGATCAGCCACGACGAGGTCGTGTACGGCAAGGGCTCGCTGCTGCGGAAGATGCCCGGCGACCGGTGGCAGCAGCTGGCCGGCGTCCGCGGCTACCTCGCCTACATGTGGGCCCACCCCGGCAAGCAGCTGCTGTTCATGGGTTCGGAGTTCGCGCAGGACGGCGAGTGGGCCGAGAGCCGCTCGCTGGACTGGTGGCATCTCGACGACCCCGCGCACCGCGGCGTGCTGGAGCTGGTGACCGACCTGAACGCCCGCTACCGCGAGACCGAGGCGCTGTGGTCGCTCGACGTCGACCCGGCCGGGTTCCAGTGGATCGACGCCAACGACGCGGGCGGCAACGTCGTCACCTTCCTGCGCTACGGCCGGCCGAAGGTCGCCGACGTCCCCACGCCCACGGAGGCGGCCGAGTCCGGCGACAGCGGCACGACGCCCGACGGCGGGCAGACGCCGGGGCAGGCGCTGGCGGTCGTCTGCAACTTCTCCGGGTCGCCGCACCACGGCTACCGCATCGGCCTGCCGCGCGGCGGCCGGTGGCGCGAGGTGCTCAACACCGACGCCGAGGGCTACGGCGGCTCCGGCGTCGGCAACTACGGCGGCGTCGACGCCGTCGAGGAGTCCTGGCACGGCCAGCCGTTCTCGGCCACCGTGTCCGCCCCCCCGCTCGGCACGCTCTGGCTGCTGCACGAGGGCTGACGCCCGCCCGCGTTCCCCGGCTCCGCTCCCCCGGCCCCGCCGCGCTCCCCGCGCGGCGGGGCCGCGCGCAGACCCGTTCCGCGCTCCTCCCGGTCCGTGCATCATGGCCCGGCTCCGCGCCGCCCCCGGCGGCGCCGGACGGTCCCGCCGGCTCCGCTGCCGGCACCGGCAGAGGAGGAACACCGCGCGATGAGGCATGCCCGACGCCCCGGACTCGCCGTGCTCGCGGTGGGCAGCGTGCTGCTCGCCGGGTGCTCGGGCACCGTCGCGGGTGCCGCGGCCCCCGGCCCGGGGGTGCCGGCCGACGTCGCCGCCGCCGACTTCCCGATCACCGGCTCGGCCGACACCGAGGCCGACCGGCGGGCGCGCAACGCCCTCGCCGACCTCGACGCCTTCTGGTCCGAGGCGTACCCGGAGTTCTTCGGCGAGGAGTACCAGCCGATCACCGGCGGCTACTTCTCGGTCGACTCCACCGCGATCGACGAGTCGGCCTACCCGGCCACCGGGATCGGCTGCGCGGAGGCGCCGGAGGACCCGGAGGGCGTCGCGAACAACGCCCACTACGACCCGAACTGCGACGTCGTCGCCTACGACCGGGCGCTGCTGCAGCAGCTCAGCGAGGCCAACGGGCCCTACCTCGGCCCCGCGGTGATGGCGCACGAGATCGGCCACGCGATGCAGGGCCGGTTCGGCTTCGCCGACTCCACGATCGTCGTCGAGACCCAGGCCGACTGCCTGGCCGGCGCCTTCACCCGCTGGGTGGTCGACGGCAACGCCGAGCACACGGCCCTGCGGATGTCGGAGCTCGACAGCGTCGTCCTCGGCTTCATCGGCCTGCGCGACCCGGTGGGTCTCGCCCCCGACGACGACCGGGCGCACGGCTCGGGCTTCGACCGGCTGTCGGGCTTCTACGCCGGCTTCGAGGGCGGCGTCGGCACCTGCCGCGACGACTTCACCGAGGACCGGCTGTTCACCGCCACCGAGTTCCTCACCGAGGACGATCTCGACAACGAGGGCAACGCCCCGATCGACGAGATCGGCGGCCTGGTCGAGCAGACCCTGCCCGCGTTCTACGAGTCGGTGTTCCCGGGCCTGGGCGCGCAGTTCACCGCGCCGGCGATCGAGACCTTCGAGGGCACGGCGCCCGACTGCGGCGACATGGGCGCCGAGGACCGCGACGTCGGCTACTGCGAGGCCGACGACACCGTCTACGTCGACGGCGAGCTGCTCGGCGGCGCCTACGAGCAGATCGGCGACTTCGCCGTCGCGGCCGCCGTCTCGGTCGGCTACGCGCAGGCCGTCCGCGCGCAGCTGGACCTGCCGGTCGACGACGCCGCCGCGATCTCGTCGGCCGTCTGCCTGACCGGCTGGTACACCGCCCGGTTCTGGACCGGCGACTTCGAGCAGATCGGCAGCCTCTCCCCCGGCGACGTCGACGAGGCCGCCGTCTTCCTGCTCACCTACGGCCAGGAGGACGGCGTCTTCCCGAACACCGACCTGTCGGGCTTCGAGATGGTCGACGCCTTCCGCGACGGCTTCCTCGAGGGCGGGGCCGGCTGCGACATCGGGCTCTGACCTCCCCACCCGCGCCGGCGCCGCGTTCGGACGGCGCCGGCGCGGGTAAGGGCGCGCTGATGAGCCAGACAGCGCGCTCCCGGGGCCTGCTCGCCGCCGTGGCCACGCTCGGCGTCCTCACGACGTCGGCGTGCTCCTACGTCGTCATCGGCACGCCGTCGTTGCAGGGCATGCCCTCGCAGTCGGTCGACGACGGGACGCTGCAGATCGTCGGCGCCACGGACAACCCGATCGACGCGCTGTCGCGCAACGCCCTGGCCGACCTGGAGACCTACTGGTCGCAGACGTTCCCCGACGTCTACGGCGAGCAGTTCCCGCCGCTGGCCGGCGGCTACTTCAGCGTCGACCCGGACGACATCGACCCGGCGGCCTACCCCGAGGGCATCGGCTGCGGCACCGACCCGCGCGACCTGGAGAACAACGCCTTCTACTGCTCCTCGCAGGGCGTGCCGAACTCCGACTCGATCAGCTACGACCGCGCCTTCCTCGGCGAGCTGGCCTCCCAGTACGGCGAGGTGCTGCCGCAGCTGGTGATGGCGCACGAGTTCGGCCACGCCGTGCAGGGGCGGGTGGGCTACCCGCGGACGTCGATCGCCACGGAGACCCAGGCCGACTGCCTCGCCGGCGCGTGGACGGCCTGGGTGGCCGACGGCAACGGCGAGTACTCCTCGGTCGACACCGCCGACCTCGACCAGCTGCTGCGCGGCTACTTCCTGCTGCGCGACCCGGTGGGCACCGGCTCCGGCGAGCAGCAGGCGCACGGCTCCTACTTCGACCGGGTCTCGGCCTTCCAGGAGGGCTTCGACGACGGCGCGACGGCCTGCCGCGACCGCTTCGGCCCCGACCGGGTCTTCACCCAGGGCGAGTTCACCAGCGACGCCGACTTCGCCAGCGGCGGCAACGCGCCCTTCCCCGACACCGAGGACATCCTCGCCGCGTCGCTGCCGGAGTTCTGGGACCGCGCGTTCACCGAGGTCCTCGACGCGCAGTTCACCGAGCCGGAGCTGCAGAGCACCGACGGCCCGCCGTCGTGCGCGCCGTCCGACGTCGCGCTCGTGTACTGCCCCGACGGCGGCGACGGGTCGGGTCTGGTCGCCTACGACGCCGACTTCGCCTCGGCCGCCTACGACCTCGGCGACTTCGCGCTGGTCACCGGGGTCGCGATCCCGTACTCGCTCGCCGCCCGCGACCAGCTCGACCTGTCCACCGACGACACCGCGGCCCTGCAGTCGGCGGTCTGCCTCACCGGCTGGTACTCCGCGCAGGTCTACAACGCCCAGCTGACCTCGGTGACGATCTCGCCCGGCGACCTCGACGAGAGCGTGCAGTTCCTGCTCGAGTACGGCAACGACCCGGACGTGCTCGCCGACGTCGAGCTGACCGGCTTCCAGCTCGTCGACCTGTTCCGCGCCGGCTTCCTGAACGGCGCGGCCAGCTGCGACGTCGGCGTGTGACCCCGGGTCAGTACAGGGCGGCCATCAGCTGACGGCGGGCGGCGACGACCCGGGGGTCCTCGGCGCCCACGACGTCGAACAGCCCGACCAGGTGCACGCGCGCGGCGTCGCGGTCCTCGCCGGCGGTGCGCCGCACGGTGTCGACCAGGCGGGCGAAGGCGCCCTCGACGTCGCCGGTGCCGAGCAGGAAGTCGGCGGCGCGGGTCTGCGCCGCCACGTCGTCGGGGGCGGCGTCCGCCTGGGCGACGGCGTCGGGGCCGGCGTCCTCGGCGCGGCGGATGAGCCGTACCTGGCTGAGCGCGAGGCCGGCGACCGGGTGGTCGGGCTCGGCCTCGAGGATCGCGGCGTAGGCGGCCTCGGCGGCCTCGAGGTCACCGCGCTCGAGCGCGGCCTCGGCGGCGTCGAGGCGGGGGTCCTCCAGGCCGTCGTCCTCGCCCTCGGCCGCGCCGGGGACGGCGCCGCCGGTGGTGGCGCGCACCAGCTCGGTGACGAACTGGCGGGCCTGCTCCTCGGGGATGGCGCCGGTGAACTCGGCGACCAGCTGCCCCTGCCAGACGGCCTTGACCGCCGGGATGCCCTGCACGCGCAGGCCCTGGGCCAGCGCCGGGTTGGCGTCGACGTCGACCTTGGCGAGCACCCACGAGCCGCCGCCCTCGGCGGCGAGGCGCTCGAGCACCGGGGACAGCTGCTTGCAGGGGCCGCACCACTCGGCCCACAGGTCGAGGACGACCGGCACCTGGAAGGAGCGGTCGAGGACCTCGGTCTGGAAGGTGGCCTCGGTGACGTCGACGACCGCCGAGCCGGGCGCGCCCGCGGGGGCCGCGGCGCTGGGCGGCGGGGCTGCCTGGGCCCGGGCGGCGGCCTCGGAGCGCGCCTTGACGGCGGCGAGGTCGACCGCACCGGCGAGGGAGGCGGCCAGCTGTGCCTGCTGGGCCTGCGCGCGCGGGTCGGGGCGTCCGGGACGGGTGGGCTGCATGGCTCCCATGATCCCACCGGCGCGGACGCGCCGTGTCAGCCCTCGGCGGACGGGGCGGGGTCGAGCCCGGCGACGTCGCCGGCGCCCAGGCGGACCCGGCGCAGCAGCTCGAACAACGTCTCCTGCTCGGCCTCGGGCAGGTCGTCGAGGCCGAAGCCGAGCGCGGTCAGCTCCCCGGTGGCGGCCTCCACGACGGCGCGGCCGCGCTCGGTGATCCCGGCGAGCACGCCGCGGCCGTCGGCGGGATTGGGCCGGCGGTCGACGTAGCCCGCCGCGGCGAGCCGGTCGATGGCGTTGGTGACGCTCGTCGGGTGCACCATCAGCCGGCTGCCGATGACCTTGAGCGGCAGCTGCCCGGTGCGGCTGAAGGTGAGCAGCACGAGCACCTCGTAGCGGGCGAAGGTCAGCCCGTGCGGGCGCAGCACCTCGTCGAAGCGGGCGAGCAGGATCTGCTGGACCCGGAACACCGACGTCGCCGCGCGCATCGCCGAGGGGGGCCCGAAGTGCTGCTCCCAGGTCTCCCCCGCGCGCTCGATCGGGTCGAACGGCAGCCCCAGCGCCCGGACCATGCGCCCGACGCTACCTGGGCTGATCGTCCGTCCCCCGGTGAGATGCGGCTCAGCGTCGTCATCCGGCGCCGGATGACCGCCCAGGACCGCATCTCGGTGCCGCCTGTGGACGACGCCGACGTCGCGCCGGCAGGAGCGGCAGCATCCTCACCCGTGTCCCGACCGCCGGCCCGCCCGACCCAGCTGGTGGGCCGGGTCTTCCGCGGCTCCGCTGTCGTCCGGGCCGGGCTCCTGACGCGGTCGCAGCTGCGCAGCTCGGCCTGGCGGCGCCTGTTCCCCGACGTCTACGCGTGCACCACGGCGCAGGTGGACCACGCCGTCCGGGTCCTGGCGGTGAGCCGGCTGCTGCTCCCGGGCGCCGTCGTGAGCGGGCGCAGCGCCGCCGTCCTGTGGGGAGTGGCCCTGGCGGAGGCCGCTGACGACGTCACCTGCACCGTCACGCCCTCCGTCCGCGCAGGCGAGGTGCCCGGGATCGTCCTCACCCGGCGGCACCTCCGCGCGGACGAGACAGCGACCCGGCGCGGCACCCGCGTGACCACGCCCCTCCGCACGGCCCTGGACCTGGCCCGAACCCGCCCGCTCGAGGACGCGGTCGTCGACGTCGACCGGTTCCTCCGTACCGGCCTCCTCGACCTGGCGTCCCTGCGGGAGGCGGCGACCGCGCTGACGGGCCGCGACTGCCGCCACGTCCGGAACGTCCTGGCGCTGGCCGACGGGCTCGCCGAGTCCCCTCAGGAGACGAGGCTCCGGCTGCTCCTGCTCAGGTCGGGGCTGCCGCGACCCGTCGCCCAGCACGTCGTCCGTGACGGCACGCGCTTCGTCGCCCGGGTCGACCTCGCCTGGCCCGACCGGCGCATCGCCGTCGAGTACGACGGGCTCTGGCACGCCGACCCCGTGCAGTTCCGCGCCGACCGTCAGCGGCTCAACCGCCTCACCGCGGCCGGCTGGCTCGTCGTCTTCGTGACGGCAGCGGACCTGCGGGACCCCGCGCAACTGCTCACCCGCCTGCGGACACTGCTCGCCGCACCGAGATCCGCCTGAGGGGCGTCATCCGGGGCGCAGAACGACCCTCGGACGGATCTCGACGCGGCGAGGCCGAATGGGTGTCAGGCGGCGGGGCGCAGGCGCGGGACATCGCGGACGCCGAACACCTCGCGCAGCGCCACGCGGGCCGCGTTGTCGCCGCACGCGCCGTGCACCGCGGGCCCGGGCGGGGTGGCCGCCGAGGCGAGGTACACGCCGTCGACCGGCGTCTTGTAGGTGTTCCACCGCGGCACCGGGCGGGCGAGCATCTGCCGCAGCGACGCCTCGCCGTTGGAGATGTCCCCGCCGACGTGGTTGGGGTTCCACGCCTCCATCGCCGGGGCGTTCTTCACCGCCCGCGCGACGATCGTGTCCCGGAAGCCGGGCGCGAACCGCTCCACCTGCGCCTCGATGGCGTCGGTCATGTCCACCGGCGAGCCGTGCGGCACGTGCACGTACGCCCAGAACACGTGCCCGCCCTCGGGCGCCCGGGTCGGGTCGACGACGGTCGGCTGGACGGCGAGCACGTAGGGCTTGTCGGTGATCCGGCCGGCCGCGGACGCCGCCTCGCCGGCGATCGTCTCGGTGAGGTCCCCGGCGACGTGGACGGTGCCCGCGCGGCGCACCTGGGGGTTGGTCCAGGGCACCGGCTCCGACAGGACCCAGTCCACCTTGAAGACGCCCGGCCCGTGCTTGTACCGCGACACCCAGCGCCGGTAGCCCGGGTTCACGCGGTCCCCGGCCATCTCGACGAAGGCCCCGGGCGTCGTGTCGAGCAGCACCGCGGGGACGCCGTCGAACTCGCGCAGATCGGTGACCCGGTGGCCGGTCACCACCTCGCCGCCCTGCTGCTCCAGCGCGGTGACCATCGCGTCGGCCAGCCGCTGCGAGCCGCCCTCGACCAGCGGCCACCCGCGGTGGTGGGCCAGCATCCCGAGCACCATGCCCAGGCCCGCGGTGAGCGGCCGGCCGAGGTCGAGCATCCCGTGCGCGGCCGCCCCGCCGATGAGCGCCCGCGCCTCGTCGGTCTCGAAGTACCGGTGCACCAGCCAGCGCACGTTGGGCAGCGCGTTGAGCGCGAAGTGCGTGATCGCGCCGACGCTGCGGGTGGGCAGCCGCCGCAGCCGGCTCATGAGGAAGAAGTCGATGACGTCCTGGCCGTGCTCGACCAGCGGCTCGAACAGCCGCCGGTAGGCCGCGCCGTCGGAGCCGAGGCCCTCGGCGGTCTCCTCCAGCGAGTACCGCGACACCGCCGCCCGCCCGCCGTCGAGCGGGTGCGCGTAGGCGATCTCCGGGTGCACCAGCCGCACGCCGCGGCTGGGCAGGTCGAACTCGCGGAAGAAGGGCGCGGCGGCGGCCATCGGGTGCACGCTCGAGCAGGTGTCGTGCCGGTAGCCGGGCCGGGTGAGCTCCTCGGTGCGCATCCCGCCACCGGGCTTGTCGGCCGCCTCGACCACCTGCACCCGCAGTCCCGCGGCGGCCAGCCGGAGGGCTGCGGCCAGGCCGTTGGGTCCCGATCCGACGACGACGGCGTCCGGTCTGCCGTTCATGCGCGTGGCCCGTTCACCGGGACAGTCTCCCCGGGGCGGGTCGACGCCGCCCGGTCAGAGTGAGGCGAGGAGCCGGTCGGCGGCGCGGTAGGGGTCGGTCTCCCCCGCCACCACCTCGGCGGCGAGCGCGTCCAGCGCCGCCGACCCGCGCACCTCGCCCATCCGCTCGCGCAGCCCGGCCAGCGCGATCGCCTCGATCTCGCGGGCGGCCCGCTCGGCGCGGCGGCGGGCGCCCTCGCCGGAGGAGTCCAGCCAGCGGCGGTGCTCCCCGACCTCGGCGAGGACCCGGTCGATCCCCTCGTCGCGCGAGGCCACGGCCCGCACGATCGGTGGCCGCCACGCGCCCGGGCCGGTGTGCCGCCCGCCGAGGGACTGCGCGTACCGCAGGTCGCGCACGGTGGTGTCGGCGCCGTCGCGGTCGGCCTTGTTGACGACGAAGACGTCGGCCACCTCGAGGATCCCCGCCTTCGCCGCCTGGATGCCGTCGCCCATCCCGGGCGCGACGAGCACGAGCGTGGTGTCGGCGAGCGAGGCGATCTCCAGCTCCGACTGCCCGACGCCGACGGTCTCCACCAGCACCACGTCGCAGCCGGCCGCGTCGAGCACCCGCAGCGCCTGCGGGGTCGCCCAGGCCAGCCCGCCGAGGTGGCCGCGGGAGGCCATCGACCGGATGTAGACGCCGCGGTCGCCGGCGTGGTCCTGCATCCGCACCCGGTCGCCGAGCAGGGCGCCGCCGGAGAACGGCGAGGACGGGTCGACGGCGAGCACGCCCACCCGCCGGCCGGCGGCCCGCAGCGCGCGGACCAGCGCCGTCGTCGTCGTGGACTTGCCCACCCCGGGCGAACCGGTCAGGCCGATGACCTGCGCGTGCCCGGTGTGCGGGGCCAGCGCCGCGGCGACCTCGCGGAGGACCGGGCTCGCGTCCTCGACCAGCGAGATCAGCCGGGCGACCGCGCGGGCCTCGCCGTCGCGGGCGCGGGCGACGAGGTCGGGGACGTCGACAGCGCGCCGGCCCCGCCGCCCACGGGGGGCGACGGGGCCGGGCGTCGCGACGGCCGTGCCGTCCAGGACGACGCCGTCCGAGGTCACGCCTTCGCGGGCACGTGCAGGATCAGCGCGTCGCCCTGGCCGCCACCGCCGCACAGCGCGGCCGCCCCGACGCCGCCGCCGCGACGACGCAGCTCCAGGGCCAGGTCGAGGACGATCCGGGCGCCGCTCATGCCGACCGGGTGGCCCAGCGCGATCGCGCCGCCGTTCGGGTTGACCTTCTCCGGGTCGATGCCGAGCTCGCGGGTGGACACGATGCCCACCGCCGCGAAGGCCTCGTTGAGCTCGACGAGGTCGAGGTCCTTGGGATCGATGCCCTCGCTGGCGCAGGCCTTCTGGATCGCCCGCGACGGCTGGCTCTGCAGCGTGGCGTCCGGACCGGCGACGACGCCGTGCGCGCCGATCTCGGCGAGCACGGTGCAGCCGAGCTCGGCGGCCTTCTCCGCGGACATGACGACGACCGCGCACGCGCCGTCGGAGATCTGGGAGGCGGTGCCGGCGGTGATGGTGCCGTCCTTGGCGAAGGCCGGCTTGAGCTTGGCGAGGGTCTCGACCGTGGTGTCGGCGCGGATGCCCTCGTCCTCGCGGAACTCGATGGGGTCGCCCTTGCGCTGCGGGATGAGGACGGGGGTGATCTCCTCGTCGAAGACCCCGTTCTTCTGGGCGCGGGCGGCCTTCTGGTGGCTCTCCGCGGCGAAGGCGTCCTGCTCCTCGCGGGTGAGCTGGTACTGCGCGTTGGCCCGCTCGGTCAGGGCGCCCATGGCGATCTGGTCGAAGGTGTCCGACAGGCCGTCGTGGGCCATCGAGTCGACCAGCGTGGCGTCGCCGTACTTGGTGCCGGTGCGGGAGCTCGGCAGCAGGTGGGGCGCCTGCGTCATCGACTCCATGCCGCCGGCGACGACGACGTCGAACTCGCCGGCGCGGATGAGCTGGTCGGCCAGCGCGATCGCGTCGAGGCCGGACAGGCAGACCTTGTTGAGCGTGAAGGACGGGACCGTCATCGGGATGCCGCCGGCGACCGCGGCCGGGCGGGCCGGGTTCTGGCCGGCGCCGGCCTGGATGACCTGGCCCATGATCACGTAGTCGACCTGGTCGCCGCTGATGCCCGCGCGCTCGAGGGCCGCCTTGATGGCGACGCCGCCGAGGTCGGCGGCGGAGAAGTCCTTGAGCGAGCCGAGGAGCCGGCCCATCGGGGTCCGGGCGCCGCCGACGATGACCGAGCGGGACATGCTGCCTCCAAGGGCGCGTCGCCGACGCTGGCGACCGCGGATCGGGCCGCACCCGCAGGACAGCGAGTCGCGGCGAACGGGCTGCCGGTCAGGATAGATCGGTTCTCCAACCGGGTCGACGGGCCGCCCGGGGGTCCCGTCGTCCGCCGGGCAGCGGGCGGTCCGGGGCGGACCCGCGGGGCGTGATGCCCGCCACACGGGAGAGTCGTCTCAGACGTCTTGCGCCAAGATGGCCCGATGACCGCCGACGCCCCCGCGGGTCTGCCCGCCGAGCTGTTCACGACCATCGACCACGTCGGGATCGCCGTCCCCGACCTGGACGAGGCGATCGCCTTCTACGCGGACACCCTCGGCGTGCGCTCGGTGCACGAGGAGACCAACGAGGAGCAGGGCGTCCGGGAGGCGATGCTCGCCGTCGGCACCGGGGAGACGCGCATCCAGCTGCTCGCCCCGCTCACCCCCGAGTCGACGATCGCGAAGTTCATCGGCCGGTCCGGCCCCGGCCTGCAGCAGCTCGCCTTCCGCGTCGACGACGTCGAGGCCGTCAGCGCCACGCTGCGCGAGCGCGGCCTGCGCCTGCTCTACGACACCCCGAGGCGGGGGACGTCGGACAGCCGCGTCAACTTCGTCCACCCCAAGGACGCCGGCGGCGTGCTCGTCGAGCTCGTCGAGCCCGCCCGCACCGCGCACTGACCCGTCGCCGGGCCCGGTGAGACGTCCGCCACGGTCTCGCCGCCCGCCCTCGCGACGCCCGGTTACCCATCGGTAACCTCCGCCGCACCGCACCGCCCTCCGAGCCAATGAAGACCCGGGAGACACACGTGGACGCCATCAGGGACGCCATCCTCGCCGACCAGCTCAGTGACATCGGCGGCCTGCCGGTGCCGGAGTCCTACAAGGCCGTGCTGGTCCGCAAGGACGAGCAGGACATGTTCGCGGGCCTGCCTCCCAAGGAGAAGGACCCCCGCAAGTCGCTGCACGTGGAGGAGGTCGCCACCCCGGAGCTCGGCCCGGGCGAGGCGATCGTCGCCGTCATGGCGTCGTCGGTGAACTACAACACCGTCTGGACGTCGATCTTCGAGCCGGTCAGCACCTTCGGCTTCCTCGAGCGCTACGGCCGCCAGAACGACCTCACCAAGCGCCACGACCTGCCCTACCACGTGGTCGGCTCCGACCTCGCCGGCGTCGTGCTCAAGGTGGGCGCGGGGGTCAACAAGTGGAAGCCCGGCGACGAGGTCGTGGCCCACTGCCTGTCGGTCGAGCTCGAGGACCCGGCCGGCCACGACGACACGATGATGGACCCGCAGCAGCGGATCTGGGGCTTCGAGACGAACTTCGGCGGCCTCGCCGAGTTGGCGCTGGTCAAGAGCAACCAGCTCATGCCCAAGCCCGCCCACCTGTCGTGGGAGGAGGCGGCCGCCCCCGGGCTGGTCAACTCCACCGCCTACCGGCAGCTGGTCAGCCGGAACGGCGCGGCCATGAAGCAGGGCGACGTCGTCCTCATCTGGGGCGCCTCGGGCGGCCTGGGCTCCTACGCCACCCAGATGGCGCTCAACGGCGGCGCCATCCCCGTCTGCGTCGTCTCCTCCCCCGAGAAGGCCGACATCGTCCGGTCGATGGGCGCCGAGCTGGTCATCGACCGCTCCGCCGAGGGCTACCGGTTCTGGAAGGACGAGCAGACCCAGGACCCGAAGGAGTGGCAGCGCTTCGGCAAGCGGATCCGCGAGCTGACCGGCGGGGACGACGTCGACATCGTGTTCGAGCACCCCGGCCGGGAGACCTTCGGCGCGAGCATCTACGTCGCCAAGAAGGGCGGCACGATCGTCACCTGCGCCTCCACCAGCGGCTACATGCACTCCTACGACAACCGCTACCTGTGGATGAACCTCAAGCGGATCGTCGGCTCGCACTTCGCCAACTACAAGGAGGCGTGGGAGGCCAACCGGCTCATCGACAAGGGGCTCGTGCACCCGACCCTGTCGAAGACCTACGCCATGGACGAGGTCGGCCAGGCCGCCTACGACGTCCACCACAACCTCCACCAGGGCAAGGTCGGCGTGCTGACCCTCGCCCCCGAGGAGGGCCTCGGCGTCAAGGACGCCGAGAAGCGCGAGAAGCACCTCGCCGCGATCAACCGCTTCCGCGGCGTGTGACCACCGTCCCCGGGCCCGGTCGACCGGGTCCGGGGACCGTGGCATGCTGCCCGCCCGGGCGCCCCTCGCGGGCGCCCGGGCACCCCGGGGGGGACCGCTTCGTTGACCGACGGGGCGCGGTCCGGGGGCTACGTGGCCCGTGGCGCGGGCCCCGTCCGACAGGCTGACGACACCCCCCGACTCTGCGAGGATGAACCGCATGACCGATCCCCGCCGCGACCTGCTGCCCATGCGCGAGGCACAGCACTCGTTCGACGTGGTGCTGCGGGGCTTCGACCGCCACCAGGTGGCCGAGACGATCGAGCGTCTCGAGGCCGACATCCGGGTGGCGCTCGCCGACCGGGACGCCGCGGCCGGCCGCGTCAGCGACCTCGCCGGGCAGCTCTCGGCGATGCACGCGGAGATCGACCAGCTGCGCCGCAGGGCCGCCAACCAGGGCCCGGCCACGTTCGAGAACATGAGCGAGCGCATCTCTCACATGCTCCGGCTGGCCGAGGAGGAGGCCGCCGACATCCGCGGCGCCGCCGAGCAGGAGGCCCGCGCGCTGCGCGAGCAGACCGCCGCCGAGGAGCGCGCGATGCTCGAGCGGCACGCCGCCGGGCGGGCCGAGGTCGAACGGATGCTCGCCGAGGCCCGGCAGAACGCCGAGCAGATCGCCAGCAAGGCGCAGATCCGCGCCGACGAGCTGGTCACCAAGGCGCAGGAGAAGGTCGCACGCCTCGACGCCGAGTCCCAGGCCCGCCGCACCAAGGTCGAGCAGGACTTCGACATCGCGCAGCGCGCCCGCCGTGACGAGGCCGCGCGCGCCGCCGACGAGCGCGAGCGCGCGTCGGTGCAGGCGGCGCAGGACCGGGTCGCCGCCGCCGAGGCGCACGCCGCCCGCATCGTCGGCGAGGCCGAGGCCTCCGCCGCCGCCATCCGCCGCATCCGTGACGAGCTGACCGGCCGCCTCGTCGAGGCCCGGCGCGTGCTGTCCGCCCTGCCCGAGCTCGGCGACCGCCCGCAGGCCCGCCCGGCGGGCCCGCAGCAGCCCCAGCAGGGTCCCGCCCCGCAGGGCCAGCAGGCGCCGGCACCCCAGGGCCCGGCGGCCCAGGGCCCGGCCCCGCAGGCCCCGGCGCAGCAGCCGCGGCCGGGGGCGACCCAGGAGGCGCGCCTCCCCCGCCGCGAGCCGCAGGGCCCGCCCACGGCCATGCAGCCCGCCGTGGGTCCGCAGACGGGGATGCAGCCGGCGGTCGGCCCGCAGACCGCCGTCCAGACGGCCGTCCAGCCCGCGGCGCAGCCCGCCGGGGGCCCGCAGACGGCGCCGCCGCGGCCCGCGCCCGGCCGGGCGGCGACCGCGCCGCAGCCGGTGACCCAGCCGGCCACGCAGCCGCCCGGCGCCTCGCCCGAGCAGACGCAGTCGATCCGCCCGGTGCACACCAGCGCGCAGGACGAGGGCCGGCACTCCGGCGGCTCGACCCGCGTCGACAGCGCCCGGCCCGACAGCGCCCGGCCCGAGGGCGCCCCGGCCGAGGAGTCCCGGGCCCCGGGCGAGGGCCCGCAGACGCAGGTCCAGCCGGCCGTCGACCCGCGGGACACCGGCAGCCAGCCGGCCGTCCCCGGGCGGCGCTGAGTCCCGCCCGCACTTCTCCGGCGACGCAGCGCGACCGGCGCGCGGACGGCGGCCCGGCAGGGTAGGCAGGACCCGTGCCTGACGCCGCCGGACCGGAGGGCGCCGGACCACGGCACGCCGCTCCCGAGGACGACGACGGCCCCACGCCCGGTGCCGCCCCGGCGCGGACGCCCTCCCGCGCCCGGCACCGGCGGCGCCCGGCCCTGTCGGGACCGCCGGGCCGGGGCGCGCTGCTGGCCCTCGTGCTCGCCGTACTGGTCGTCGGCGCCGCGTTCGTCCCGCGGCTGACCGGCGACGCCGGCGGCAGCACCACGGGCCCGTCCCCAGCCGCGCCGTCGTCCGGGTCGACCGCCGCCGCGGCGTCTCCCGCCGCCGGCGCGACCTCGCCTGCCGACTGGCTGGCCGCCGCGCTCCCGCCGTCGACCGACCTCGCCGCCACGGCCGGCGTCCGCGAGGAGCTCGCGGCGGAGGGGGTGCCGGCCGACCGGCTGCGCCCCGCCGAGCAGGGCGTCTCCTCGGGGAGCCTGCTCGCCGTCGTGGGGCCGGCGCCGGAGGGCGCGCGGGTGGTGGCCGCCTTCGACCGGCCCGGGGACGGCAGCCGGATGCTGGTGGTCGACCCCGCGCCGGCCGAGCCGACCGCGGAGGAGCTCGACCGCCGCCGCGCGCTGGCCGACGCGCTGCTGGCCAACCCGGCCACCGGCGAGGACCCCGCGGTCACGGCCGTCCTGCGGGCCGGCGACGTCGACGCGCGGCTGCTGAGCATGCTCGCCGCCGTCGCCGCGCGGGAGGGCGTGCGCATCGCCGGGTTCCCCGCGCTGCCCGGCGAGGAGGCCGGCGACGCCCCGGCCCGGCGGGTCCTGGTCGGCGCCGTGGCGGGCGCGCCGGTGCCCGCCGACGCGGCGGCCACGGCGTCGCTGCGCGAGTGGCTCGACGCCCAGCTGCCGCCCTACCGCCCCGACGACGTGCAGGTCACCGACGCGGGCGTGCTGGTGTCCTTCCACTACGCCTCCGCGCCCGACGCCCTGGTCAGCGCCGCGGCGGGCTGACGGCGCGCCCGGGCGGACCTCGGCGTGCGACCCGCCCGGGCGGGGGGTAGACGTGGGGCGGTCGCCCGGCTCCGCCGGTGCGCGGGGTGCCGCGAGCAGCGCGGGTTCGTACACGGGGAGGACGCAGTGACGAGGACGAGCCGGGTCCTGGCGGTGGCGGCATTGACGGCGGGCCTGGCGGGCCTGCCGCTGCCCGCGGCGAGCGCCGCCGACGGGGGGCTGCTGCGCCTGGCGCACCTGTCGCCCGACACCCCCGCGGTCGACGTGTACGTCGACTCGGTCGCCGACCCCGCCGCCGGGCAGGTGTTCCCGGCGGTCGGCTACGGCACGGTGTCGGACTACCAGACCGTCCCGGTCGGCACGTACGCCATCAGCATGCGGGCCGCGGGCGCCGCCCCCGACAGCCCGCCCGTGCTGTCGACGACGGTGCAGGTGGGCACCGACTCCGCCCGCACGGTGGCCGGCGTCGGGCCCTTCGCCGACCTGGGCCTCGAGGTGCTCGAGGACGACCTGACGCCGCCCGCGGCCGGGTCCTCGCGGGTGCGCGTGATCGCCGCCGCGGCGAGCGCGCCGACCCTCGACGTCGCCGTGCCCGGCGGCCCGTCGGTGGCCACCGACCTCGCCTTCGCCGAGACCACCGGCTACGTGGACGTGCCTGCCGGCGCCACCAGCATCAGCGTCACGCCCGAGGGCGGGCAGGCCACCGACCTGCCGGTGCAGGTGGACGCGGGCTCGGTCTACAGCGTGCTCGTCCTCGACCGCCCGGGTGGCGGCCTGAGCGTGCAGACGGCGCTCGACGCGGCCAGCCCCGGCGTGGTGCCCGCGGGCGGCGTGGAGGCGGGCGCCGGCGGGACGGCCGGGGACTCCCCGTCGCTGCTGGTCGTGCTCACCGCGACGGCCGGTTCGCTGGCCGCGGGCGGCGGGCTGCTGCTGGTCGCCTCCCGGCGCACCGCGGCCGCCGGCCCGCGGCACGCCGCCCGCGCCCGGCACGCCGCCGGCCCGCGGGCGCGGTGACCTCCACCCGGCAGCGCACCGCCCCCCGCCGCGCGCGGCACCGCGCACCCCGCCGGCGGGGGGCGGTGCTGCTGCGCGCCGTCGTCGGGGTGCTCGCCCTGGCCGCCGGGGCGGCCGTCCTGCTGGCGCCCGGGTCGCCATCCCCGGCCGGCGCGGCGGAACCGTCGTCGGCCCCGTCGTCGGCCCCGTCGTCGGCCGGCCCGGTGGTGATGGCCGCCCGGCCGCCCGCGACGACGGCGGTGCCCACCCGGGTGCGGGTGCCGGCGATCGGCGTCGACAGCGCGCTGGTCGACCTCAGCCTCGACGGCGCCGGCGCGCTCGAGGCGCCCGCCGACTTCTCCCTGGCCGGCTGGTACGCCGACGGGCCGGTGCCCGGCGACACCGGCCCCGCGGTCGTGGCCGGGCACGTCGACTCGACCGCGGGCCCCGCGGTGTTCTTCCGGCTGCGCGAGCTCGCCCCCGGCGACGAGGTGCTCGTCGACCGCTCCGACGGCACGACCGCCCGGTTCAGCGTCACCGGCGTCGAGCGGCACCCGAAGGACGCCTTCCCCACCGAGGCGGTCTACGGCCCCACCGCCGACGCCCAGCTGCGGCTGGTCACCTGCGGCGGCGCCTTCGACCGCTCGGTGCGCAGCTACGAGGACAACGTGGTGGTCTTCGCGCGGCTCGTCTAACGGCGGCGGTCGCGGGCCCGCCAGCAGGCGGTGTGCCAGTGCCGGCGCAGGTCGGCCGCGGAGTCGGTGTCCCACGGCTCGAGGTCGGAGTCGCGGGCGTAGGCGGGCCACGTGACCACGTGCGGCGTGCCGGGCCGGATCTCCTGGTCGCAGCCGGGGCAGCGGTAGGCCTTGCTGCTCGCGGCGCCGCTCAGCTGCCGGACGACCCAGTCGCCGTCGGTGGCCTCCTCGACCGGCTCGGGGCGACGCGACAGCGGGGGGCGGCCGCCCGGCCGCCCCCCGCTGCTCCGTCGTCCCCGGCGCGGCACGGCCTCAGCGGCCGGAGTGGTCCCGGAACCCGCGGCCGGTCTTGCGGCCGAGGTACCCGGCGGTGACCAGGTGCTCGAGCAGCGGCGCCGGCGCGAAACCGGGCTCGCGGAACTCGGTGTAGAGCTCCCGCTCGATCGCCAGCGACACGTCGAGGCCGACGACGTCGAGCAGCTCGAAGGGACCCATCGGGTAGCCGCAGCCGACCTTCATGGCGGCGTCGATGTCGTCGGCGGTCGCGTAGTGCGCCTCGAGCATCTTCACCGCGTCGTTGAGGTAGGGGAACAGCAGCGCGTTGACGATGAACCCGGCGCGGTCGGTGCAGGAGACCGCGTGCTTGCCCAGCTGCGCGCAGACCGCGTGCGCGGTGGCCGCGACGTCGGGGGCGGTGGCGATGGTGCTGACCACCTCGACGAGCTTCATCACCGGGGCGGGGTTGAAGAAGTGCAGGCCGACGACGTCGCCGGGGCGCTCGCTGGCCTTGGCGCACTCGATGACCGGCAGGCTCGAGGTCGTCGTCGCGAGGACCGCGCCCGGCTTGGCGATCTCCCCCAGCGCCGCGAACAGCGCCTGCTTGACCGGCAGCGACTCGACGACGGCCTCGATCACCAGGTCGCGGTCGGCGAGGTCGTCGAGCGACGTCGTGCCGCGGACCCGGCCGAGCACCTCGTCGCGGCCGGCCTCGTCCAGGCGCCCGCGGGCCACCTGCTTGTCCAGCGACCGGGCCAGCGCCGTGCGGACCGCCTCGACCTTCTCCGGCGAGCGGGCCTGGAAGACGACGTCGTAGCCGCCCTTGGCGACGACCTCGATGATCCCGGTGGCCATCGTGCCCGAGCCGACGACGCCGACCAGCGAGACCGGGCGGGCGCCCTCGGCGGCGCCACCGGCCGGCGGGGTGGCGGCGTCGGGGACGACCTCGGCGGAGTCGCGGCCGGCGTAGGTGTAGAAGCCGCGGCCGGACTTCCGGCCCAGCAGGCCCGCGGTCATCATCTGCTTGATCACCGGGCTCGGGGCGTGCAGCCGGTCGCGCGACTGCTTGTACATCGTGTCGAGGATCTCGTAGGCGGTGTCGATGCCGATGAGGTCCATGAGCGCGAGCGGGCCCATCGGCAGGCCGCAGCCCAGCCGCATGGCCGCGTCGATGTCCTCGCGGCTGGCGTACCGGTTCTCGTACATGGAGACCGCGTGGTTGAGGTAGCCGAACAGCAGGGCGTTGGCGATGAAGCCGGCCTTGTCGCCGATCGTCACGTCGACCTTGCCGAGGCGGGCGGCCAGGGCCTCGACGTCCTCGATGACCGAGGGCTCGGTGACGACGGTGCGCACCACCTCGACCAGCTTCATGACCGGCGCCGGGTTGAAGAAGTGCATCCCGATGACCTTGCTCGGGCGGCCGGTGGCCACCGACAGCTCGGTCACCGACAGGCTCGAGGTGTTCGTGGCCAGGATGGTGTCCGGCGGGCAGATCTTGTCGAGCTTCGCGAACAGGTCGGTCTTGAGCTCCATCCGCTCCGGGACGGCCTCGACGACCAGCTCGGCGGCGGCGAGGTCCTCCAGCGAGGTGCTGAACCGGATGCGGCCGAGGATCGCGTCGCGCTCCGCCGGCTCCAGCTTGCCGCGCGAGACCGCCTTGTCCGTCGACTGCTCGACGTGCCCGCGGCCGCGGCCGAGCGCGTCCTCGCTGATCTCCACGGCGGTCACCGACAGGCCCGCGCGGGCCAGGACCTCGGCGATGCCCGCACCCATGGTGCCGAGCCCCACCACGCCGACCTCGGTCAGTTCTCTGGCCACGCTGCCATCCCTCCGTACCCGTTCCGACCGGGGCAGTCTCCCACCCGGGACGGCGGCGGTTACCCCTGGGTAGGGCTCAGAACAGGCGCTGCGTGGGGTCGTCGGTGCCCTTGAGGACGGCGTAGTCGACGGTCACGCAGTCGATGCCGCGGTCGCCGGCCAGGACCCGCGCCTGCGGCTTGATCTCCTGCGCGGCGAACACGCCCTTGACCGGCGCGAGCAGCGGGTCGCGGTTGAGCAGCTCGAGGTAGCGGGTGAGCTGCTCGACGCCGTCGATCTCCCCGCGCCGCTTGATCTCCACCGCCACCGTGCGGCCGTCCGCGTCGCGGCACAGCAGGTCCACCGGGCCGATCGCCGTCGGGTACTCCCGGCGCACCAGCGTCCAGCCGGCGCCGAAGGTCTCCACGTGCAGCGCGAGCAGCCGCTGGAGCTCGGCCTCGACGCCGTCCTTCTGCAGGCCCGGGTCCACGCCGAGCTCGTGCGAGCTGTCGTGCTCGACGGCCTCGATCGTGATGACCAGCTGCTCCCCGGCCTTGTTGGTGACCGTCCAGGTGCCGGCCCGGCCGTCGGGGGTGTCGGCGAGCTCGTCCTTGAGGGTGCAGGGCGGGGTCATCCAGTTGAGCGGCTTGTAGGCGCGGTCGTCGGCGTGCACCGACACCGAGCCGTCGGCCTTCACCAGCAGCAGCCGGGTGGCGAGGGGCAGGTGGGCGGTCAGCCGCCCGATGTAGTCGACCGAGCAGCGGGCGATGACCAGGCGCACGGGCGCCGACGGTACCGGTCCGGTCACGACGGGAACCCCGCGGCCGGGGTCGGGCGTCGCACGACCGTGACGACGACGTCGACGGCCCGCGCGGCCGGCCTGCTCGCCCTGGCGCTCTCGCTCGCGGCCTGTGCCGGGGGCGGCGGGGACGCCGCGGCACCCTCCCCCGACCCGGCGCCGCTGCCGCCCGGGCTGGTGCTGCAGGTGGCGCACACGGGCGGCTTCACCACGCCGGACGAGCTCGCCGCCCGGCTGCCCGTGGTGAGCGTCTACGGCGACGGGCGGATCCTCACCCAGGGCCCGCAGATCGAGATCTGGCCGGCGCCGGCGCTGCCGAACGTGCAGGTCCAGCAGGTCGGCGAGGACGTCGTCCGCGACCTCGTGCAGGCCGCCGTCGACGCCGGCGTCGAGGAGTCCGGCGACCTCGGCGACCCACCGGTGGCCGACGCGCCGACGACCCGCTTCACGCTGGTCACCGGCGGCGGCACGGCGGTGCGGGAGGTCTACGCACTGTCCGAGACGCCCGACGACTCGGTGACGCCGGAGCAGGCGGAGGCCCGCACGCGGCTGCGCGGGCTGGTCGACGAGCTCACCTCGCAGACCGGGCCGAGCGAGCCCTACGTCCCGCAGACCGTCGCCGCCGTGGTGCAGCCGCATCCCGGCGGCGACCCGGAGCTGCCGCAGCCCGACGTCGCCTGGCCCGGGCCGGAGCTGCCCGGGACGCCGCTCGGCGCGGGCCTGACCTGCGTGAGCGCCACCGGCCGCGAGGGCGCCGACGTGCTGGCCGCGGCCGCGTCGGCGAACGCCCTCACGCCGTGGGTCACGCCCGACGGCGCCCGCTGGTCGGTCACGTTCCGGCCGGTCCTCCCGCACGAGACGGGCTGCGCCGACCTCGGGCGCTGACCCGGTGGCTCAGACGCCGAGGTGGGCCAGCGCCTGCAGGAGCAGCGTGCCCTGCCCGCCGGCCAGCTCGGCGAGCACGGTCGACGCGCGCACCTCGTCCGGGGTGAACCAGGTGAGCTCCAGCGCGTCCTGCTGCGGCGCGCAGTCGCCCTCCACGGGCACGACGTAGGCCAGCGAGACGGCGTGCTGGCGGGGGTCGTGGAACGGCGTGACGCCGGGCGTCGGGAAGTACTCCGCGATGGTGAAGGGCTGCGGTGCCGGGGGGACGCGCGGCAGCGCGAGCGGGCCGAGGTCCTTCTCCAGGTGCCGCAGCAGCGCCGAGCGGACCCGCTCGTGGTGCAGCACCCGGCCCGAGACCAGCGCCCGCTTCACCTGCCCGTCCTCGCCGATCCGCAGCAGCAGGCCGACGGCGGTGACGACGCCCTGGCCGTCCACCCGCACCGGCACGGCGTCCACGTACAGGATCGGCAGGCGCTCCCGCGCGAGGTCCATCTCCTCGCGGGAGAGCCAGCCGGCGTCGGACCGCGTCACCTCGGGCATGCGGACTGTCTATCCGACGCGGCCGCGGGCGGCCCGGCAGGGTCCCCCGATCAGTCGGTCCAGACCGCGGGCCGCTTCTCCAGGAACGAGGCCATGCCCTCGCGGGCGCCGTCGAGCTGGCTGGCCGCGGCCATGACCTCGACGGCCGTGGCGTAGGCGTCGCGCTCGGGCCGGTCGAGCTGGGCGTACATCGTCCGCTTGCCCCACGCCTTGCTGGCCCGCGAGCCGCGGGTCGCCCGCGCCACGAGCTCGTCGACGGCGGCGTCCAGCTCGTCGTCGGGGACCACCCGGTTGACCAGGCCCCAGTCCAGCGCGGTGCGGGCGTCGATGACGTCGCCGGTGAGCGCCAGCTCCATCGCGCGCTTGCGGCCGACGTTGCGGGCGATCGGCACCATCGGCGTGTGGCAGAACCAGCCGCCCTTCCCGCCCGGCGCGGCGAAACCGGCCGACTCGGCGGCGACGGCCAGGTCGCAGGAGGCCACCAGCTGGCACCCGGCGGCGGTGGCCAGCGCGTGCACCCGCGCGACGACGACCTGCGGCACCTGCTCGATCGCCTGCATGAGCTCGGTGCACAGCGCCAGCAGGCTGCGCACGTCGGTCAGCGGGGCGTCGAGGACGTCGGCGAAGTCGTGGCCCGCGCTGAACACCGGCCCCTCGCCCGCGAGCACGATGCCGGCGGCGTCGCCCTCCCCCACCTCGCGCACCGCGGCCAGCAGCTGCTCCAGGTGGTCGCGGGACAGCGCGTTGCGCCTCCGCGGCCGGCACATGGTGATGCGGACGACATCGCCGTCCCGCTCGACGCGGGGCGCACCCTCAGCGGTCATGTGGCCGACCTCACCACGGCGGGGTCGCCGCGGGCAACGCCGCTGGGGAGGCTGGAGGCGTGCAGCCCGAGGAGGTCACCGACACCGCGCCGCGCGCCGCCGGCCGGACGCTGTTCACGCAGGGCTGGCGCGACGTCGCGTTCGTGCACTGGGCGGTCGACCCCGCCGTCGTCGCGCCGCTGCTGCCCGCCGGCACCGACCCCGACGTGCACGACGGCGCGAGCTGGGTGGGCCTCGTGCCGTTCCGGATGCGGCGCATCGGCGTCCTGGGCTCCCCCGGCCTGCCGTGGGTCGGCTCGTTCCTCGAGACCAACGTGCGGCTGTACTCCGTCGACGCGCAGGGCCGCCGCGGCGTCGTCTTCCGGTCCCTCGACGCCGACCGGCTGCTGCCGGTGCTGGTCGCCCGGGCCGCCGGGCTGCCCTACCTGTGGTCGCGGATGCGGTTCGCCCGCGACGGCGACCGGCTCACCTACACCTCGCGCCGCCGCTGGCCCGGCCCCCGCGGCGCCGGCGGGCGGGTGGAGCTGCGGGTGGGCGAGCGGCTGGCCGCGCCCGGCCCGCTCGAGCGGTTCCTCACCGGCCGGTGGGGGCTGCACCAGACGACGCTCGGCCGCACCCGCTACTGGCCCAACGAGCACCCGGCCTGGCCGCTGCACCGCGCCGAGCTGCTGACCTGGGACGGCGACCTGCTGGCCGCCGCCGGGCTGCCCGGGGTCGGCGGCCCGCCGGACAGCGTGCTGTTCTCCCCGGGCGTCGACGTCCGCTTCGGCCCGCGCCGGTAGCCGTCCGACGCCGTTCCGCCACCGCTGGGCAAGCGCTCTCCCAACCGTCAGGATGCCGGGGTGGGCTCTCCCCGGTCGCTCGCCGCTCCCCCGACGTCCGCTCCCTCCGACGACTGGGTGCACCGGCTGCTCGACCTCGCCCGGACCCGGCTCGACATGGACGTCGCGTGGCTGTCGGTGTTCACCGAGGGACGGCAGGAGGTCACCTCGGCCACCGGCGCGCTCGACGCCATGAACGTGAGCGAGGGGATGTCGCTGCCGCTGGAGGAGTCCTTCTGCGTGCGGGTTCTCTCCGGCCAGCTGCCGCCCGTGGTGACCGCGGCCGACCGCAACCCGGTCACCCGCGACCTGGCGGTCACCGAGGCGCTGGGCATCGGCTCCTACGTCGGCGCCCCGGTCCGCGACGTCGACCGGCGCCCGCTGGGGATGCTCTGCTGCCTCAGCCGCGACGCCGGTGAGCACCTCGACGGCGCCGCGGTGCGCACGGTGGAGATGCTGGCCGACCTGATCGGCGAGCGGCTGGCCGCCGAGGAGTTCGCCGAGGCCGAGCTCACCGCGCGGCGCGACCGCGTCGTCGACGTCCTGACCCGCCGGGCGGTGACCATCCACCTGCAGCCGGTCGTGGACATGCGCTCGGGCCGGGTGGTGGCGCACGAGGCGCTGGCCCGCTTCCCCGGCCGGGAGGAGGGCCCCGCGACGCTGTTCTCCGACGCCGCGGCCGTCGGGCTCGGCGTCGAGCTGGAGCTGCTGGCGGTGCGCTCGGCGCTGGAGCTGGCCGACCGGCTGCCGCCCGGCACCCGCCTGGCGGTCAACGTCTCCCCCGAGGCGCTGCTCGTGCCGGCCGTGGGCCGCACGCTGGTCGAGGGCGCCGCCGCCACGCCGCTGACGGTGGAGGTCACCGAGCACTCGCCGATCGAGGACTACCCGGCCGTGCTGGTCGCCGTCGAGCCGCTGCGACGGGCGGGCGTCCGGCTGAGCGTCGACGACGCCGGCGCCGGCTACGCGAGCCTGCGGCACATCCTGCGGCTGCGCCCGGACACCATCAAGCTCGACATCGCGCTGGTCAGCGGCGTGGACGCCGACCCGGCCCGGCAGGCGATGACCGCCGCGATGGTGGCCTTCGCCGCCGAGACCGGGTCCGCGCTGGTGGCCGAGGGCGTGGAGACCGCCGCCGAGCGGGACGCGCTGCTCGCCCGCGGCGTCCGGCTGGGGCAGGGCCACCTGTTCGGCCGCCCGGCCCCGCTGGACCGGGCGGCCGACGAGCAGACCGCCTAGGCGGGCGCGGGGACCCGCTCGTCGAGGCCGTTCGCCTCGCGGACGACGTCGACGACCTGGCCCATGATGTCGGTGAGCCCGAAGTCCTTGGGCGTGAACACCCGGGCCACGCCCTGCTCGCGCAGCCGGCGCGCGTCGCTGTCGGGGATGATCCCGCCGACCACGACCGGGACGTCGTCGAGCCCGGCGTCCCGGAGGCCCTGGAGCACCGCCGGCACCACCTGGAGGTGCGAGCCGGACAGCACCGACAGCCCGACGACGTGGACGTCCTCCTCGACCGCCGCCGACACGATCTGCGCGGGCGTCAGCCGGATGCCCTGGTAGACCACCTCGAAGCCGGCGTCGCGGGCCCGGACGGCGATCTGCTCGGCGCCGTTGGAGTGCCCGTCGAGGCCCGGCTTGCCGACCAGGAACCGCAGCCGCCCGCCGAGCTCCTCGCCGGTGGCGCGCACCCGCTCGCGGACGGCCACCAGCGTCTCGTCGGCCTCGCCGCCGCCGGTGGCCGCGGCCACGCCGGTGGGGGCGCGGAACTCGCCGAACACCTCGCGCAGGACCCCCGCCCACTCCCCCGTCGTCACGCCCGCGCGGGCGCACGCGAGCGTCGCGGGCACCAGGTTGACGTCGCTGCCGGCGGCCGCCCGCAGGGCGGCCAGCGCGGCCTCGACCGGAGCCGGGTCGCGCTCGGCCCGCCACCGGCGGACCGCCTCCTGGGCGGCGCTCTCGACGGCGGGGTCGACGACCTGGATGGCGGCGTCGAGGTCGGCCAGCAGCGGGTTGGGCTCGGTGCCCTCGAACCGGTTGACGCCGACGACGACGTCGTCCCCGTTCTCCATCCGGCGCCGCCGCTCGGCCAGCGAGGCGACGAGCCGGCCCTTCATGTAGCCGGACTCGACGGCGGCCACCGCCCCGCCCATCTCCTGCACCCGGGCGATCTCGGCGCGGGCGCCCTCGACCAGCTCGGACACCTTGCGCTCCACGACGACCGAGCCGGTGAACAGGTCGTCGTACTCGAGCAGGTCGGTCTCGTAGGCGAGCACCTGCTGCAGCCGCAGCGACCACTGCTGGTCCCACGGCCGCGGCAGGCCGAGCGCCTCGTTCCAGGCGGGCAGCTGCACCGCGCGGGCGCGGGCGTCCTTCGACAGCGTGACCGCGAGCATCTCCAGCACGATCCGCTGCACGTTGTTCTCCGGCTGCGCCTCGGTCAGGCCGAGGGAGTTGACCTGCACGCCGTAGCGGAACCAACGGTGCTTGGGGTCCTGCACGCCGTAGCGCTCCTGCGTCAGCTCGTCCCACAGCTGGGTGAAGGCGCGCATCTTGCACATCTCCTCGACGAAGCGGACACCCGCGTTGACGAAGAAGGAGATGCGCGCGACCACCTCGCCGAAGCGCTCCTGCGGCACCTGGCCGGAGTCGCGGACGGAGTCCAGGACGGCGATCGCGGTGCTCATCGCGTACGCGATCTCCTGCACCGGCGTCGCCCCGGCCTCCTGCAGGTGGTAGCTGCAGATGTTGATCGGGTTCCACTTCGGCATGGCCGTCACCGTGTAGGCGACCATGTCGGTGATCAGCCGCATCGAGGGCCCGGGCGGGAACACGTAGGTCCCCCGCGACAGGTACTCCTTGATGATGTCGTTCTGCGTCGTACCCGCGAGCTTCGCGACGTCGTGGCCGTGCTCCTCGGCGACGGCCTGGTAGAGCGCGAGCAGCCACATCGCCGTGGCGTTGATCGTCATCGACGTGTTCATCTCGTCGAGCGGGATGCCGTCGAACAGC
Organism: Geodermatophilus sp. SYSU D01106; assembly: GCF_054049995.1. NCBI lineage: Bacteria > Bacillati > Actinomycetota > Actinomycetes > Geodermatophilales > Geodermatophilaceae > Geodermatophilus > Geodermatophilus sp. SYSU D01106. The sequence goes on from NZ_JBJGYM010000003.1 coordinate 192,962, forward strand.
GCGCGCATGTCGCCGATGTGCGTCACCGGCACGCCGACCTTGCCCACCTCGCCGACGGCGAGCTCGTCGTCGGGGTCGTAGCCGGTCTGCGTCGGCAGGTCGAAGGCGACCGACAGCCCGGTCTGCCCCTTCGCCAGGTTGCGCCGGTACAGCGCGTTCGACTCGGCGGGTGACGAGTGGCCGGCGTAGGTGCGCATGACCCAGGGGCGGTCGCGGTCCTTCGGCGCTGAAGGGAACGGCATGCCCGCGGAGTGTAGGGCTGTTACCGGCCAGTAGCAGCACCGGTCCGAGAGCTCCGGCGGTGGCACACTCGATCGTGGACGACCGTGCCGGCGGGGCGCGGCCGGGGTCGACGGAGGGGGCCGGGATGCTGCAGCCGGGCAGTCTCAGCTACATCGCCGGGCCGGTCATCGCGATCGTGGTCATGGTCCTGCTGGCGCTGTTCATGCGCTGGGCCTTCGGCGGGAGCTCGACCGGCGGCATGCGCCGCGGCCGTCCCACGCCGTCGGACGACGGCCTGCTGACCCGCGTGGCCACGCTGTCGCGGCGTGAGTCGGCGCTGGCCCTGCGCGCCGTCCTGTCCGACGCCGGGATCCGCTCGACGATCCGCTTCCCCGAGGCGCACCGGGCCGACGTGCTCGTCTTCCCCGAGGACGCCCCCCGCGCCCGCGAGCTCGCGGCCTCGTTCCCGGCCCGCTAGCGGCCCCCGTGCAGGTGCCCGGGCCGAGCGCAGCGAGGTCCGGGGGGCACGGGAGTCCTTCTTCAGTCGGGGCGGTCGACCCGGCGGATCTCGGCGCCGAGGCCGGTGAGCAGCTCGACGAAGTCGGGGTAGCCGCGGTCGACGTGGTGGACGTCCTGCACCTCGGTGACGCCGTCGGTGAGCAGCCCGGCGAGCACCAGCCCGGCGCCGGCGCGGATGTCGGTGGCCAGCACCGGCGCGCTGGAGAGCCGCTCGCGGCCCCGGACGACGGCGTGGTGGCCGTCGATGCGCACGTCGGCGCCCAGCCGGACGAGCTCGTTGACGAACATGAACCGGCCCTCGAACACGTTCTCGGTGATCAGCGCCGTGCCGGTGGACACCGCGGCGAGCGCGACCGCCATCGGCTGCAGGTCCGTGGGGAACCCGGGGAAGGGCAGCGTGACGACGTCGACCCCGCGGGGTCGCTCCTCCATGGCCACCCGGATGCCGTTCTCGACCACCTCGACGGTCGCCCCGGCGCTCACCAGCTTGTCCAGCGGGACGGCGAGGTGGTCGGGCACGGCCCGCTCCACGACGACGTCGCCGCGGGTCATCACCGCCCCGATCGCCCAGGTGCCGGCGACGATCCGGTCGGGGACGGTGCTGTAGGTGACCGGGAGCAGGCCGTCGACGCCCTCGATCGTCAGCGTGGAGGAGCCCGCGCCGTCGATCCGCGCGCCCATCGCGGTGAGCATCGAGCAGATGTCGACGATCTCCGGCTCGCGCGCGGCGTTGTCGATGACGGTCGTGCCCTCGGCGAGCACCGCGGCCATGAGCAGGTTCTCGGTGGCACCGACCGACGGGAAGTCCAGCCAGATCGAGGTGCCCTGGAGCCGCGGCGCGGTGGCCACGAGGAAGCCGTGCTCGCTGTGGATGGAGGCGCCGAGCCGCTCGAGGCCGGAGATGTGCATGTCCAGGCCGCGGGAGCCGATCGCGTCGCCGCCGGGCAGCGCGACCTTGGCGCTGCCGCAGCGGGCCACCAGCGGGCCGAGCACGCTGATCGAGGCGCGCATCTTGCGGACCAGGTCGTAGTCGGTCTCGGTGTCCGGCTGCTCCGGCACGTCGACGACGACCCGGCCGCCGCCCCCGGGCTGCCCCGACCGCTCGTAGGTGACGCCGCAGCCCAGCCGGCGCAGCACCTCGCTCATGATCGCCACGTCGAGGATGTCGGGGACCTCGTCGATGGTCGTCCGGCCGGAGGCCAGGAGCGCCGCGGCCATGAGCTTGAGGGCGCTGTTCTTGGCGCCCGTGACGCGGACCCTGCCCGTGAGGGCCGTGCCCCCGGTCACCTCGAAGCACTGCACCGGCCCACCCTACGGCGGGCCCGCCGGCGGCCTCCGGCCAGCGCCTAGTCTCCTGGCCATGACCGTCCGGCTCACCCGCATCTACACGAAGACCGGTGACGCCGGGCAGACCCACCTCGGCGACATGAGCCGGGTGTCGAAGACCGACCCGCGACTGGTCGCCTACGCCGACGTCGACGAGGCCAACAGCGTCATCGGCGTCGCGCTCGCGCTCGGCTCGCCGACGCCGGAGCTGACCGAGCTGCTGCGCAGCGTGCAGAACGACCTGTTCGACGTCGGCGCCGACCTCTGCACCCCGATCGTCCCCGACCCCGCGTACCCGCCGCTGCGGGTGACCGCCGCCTACACCGAGCGGCTCGAGGCCGCCTGCGACGAGCACAACGAGGCGCTGCCGAAGCTGACCAGCTTCGTGCTGCCCGGCGGCACCCCGCTCGCGGCGCTGCTGCACCAGGCGCGGGTGGTGGTCCGGCGGGCCGAGCGGAGCGTCTGGGCGCTGCTGGAGGCCGACGGCGAGCGCACCAACCCCGAGACGGCGCGCTACCTCAACCGGCTCTCGGACCTGGTGTTCATCCTCGCCCGCGAGGCCAACCCCGACGGCGACGTCCTCTGGGAGCCGGGGGCGCACAGCGGGGTGCACGCCCAGCGCGCCGCCCGCGGCTGACCGCCCGGGCCGGCCGCCGGGCTCGCCCGCCCGGCCGCTAGGCCGTGGGCGGGGCCGACTCCACCCAGGACAGGAAGCCGGTCACCGTCGCGGGGTCCATCGCTAGCTCGCGGGGCCCGTTGTCGGTCTCGCAGGACACCACGACGGCGTCGTCGGGCAGCGCGACGTCGTCGCGGCCGGGCGCCCGGCGACCGGCGACGTGCAGCTCGGTGCGGCACAGCCGCTGCTGCGGGCGCACCGACAGCGACACGGCGCGGTACCAGAGCAGCGAGTCCCCGCCGTACCAGGCCACGCCCACCGCCCAGCGCGAGCTGCCGCCGGGGCGCAGCCACATGGTCACCGCGCCGAGGCCGGAGAGCAGGAACCGGCGGCGCAGCAGGAAGGCGACCACCAGGGCGACGACCAGCGCCGCGGCGACGACGAGGAGGGCGGTGGTCACCGGCGGGTCGTGCGGGAGCGGTCCGGTCGGGTCAGGCCGGCCGGGTCAGGCCTGGCCGGCGGCGCGCAGCCGGGACTGGGCGCGGCGGGCGGCGGCGAGCGCGTCGGGGTCGTCCCCCTCCGACTCGGCGCGGCGCAGGGCCTCGCGGGCCCGCTCGACGTCGATCTCGGAACTGATCTCCGCCGTCTCGGCGAGGATCGAGACGCCCTGCGGCGTCACCGACAGGAAGCCGCCGTGGGCGGCCGCGACGACGTCCTGGCCCTCGGTGCTGCGGATGGTGACGACGCCGCCGGGGGCGAGCTCGCCGAGCAGCGGGGCGTGGCCGGGCAGGACGCCGATCTCACCCTCGGTGGTGCGGGCGATGACCATGCTCGCCTCGCCGGACCAGATGGTCCGCTCGACGGCCACCAACTCGACCTGCAGGGTCGCCACGACACTCCTCCGGGTCCACCGACGCTGCGGTGCTGGGACGCCGGCCGGACGGGCACGGCGACGGTCGCCCTCACTCTAGCCGCGTGCGTCGCGGCGTCCGGCGCGGGTCGGCCGCGGCCACCCCTTCGGGCGGCGGCGTGCCCGGGTGCTCAGGCGGCGCGGCGGTAGAGCAGGGTCCAGCGGCCGACGCGGACCCAGGGGTGGCGCACCGTGGAGGCCGGCGCCCAGTCGTCGGTGTCGTAGCAGATGTCGTCGACGGAGGAGACCGGCGCCGACGGCGGCCAGGTCCAGCCGGGGTCCGGGGTGCTGACCGGCAGCCGGCTCACCGTGCCGTGCGTGCTCGTCCCGTCCAGCCAGTCCATCGTCACTCCCGTGCTGCGCTTCCGGTCCCTCCGGGGCGCCACCTGCTGTGTCGGCACGCAGGCTCCCGCTCTTGAGGGTCGATCCGCCAGCCACCTGCCCACGGGGGTGCCCCGCCCAACCACCCGTCCCGGCGCGCCCGGGCAGGTCCCGACGCTGTGTCACCGGTCCGGCACGGAGGACGTCGATGCAGGTCACGGACCCGTAACGGCGGAGCGGAGCGTCGGAGAAGCGCGACGGCCGGGCACCCCTGTTCGGGGTGCCCGGCCGTCGCCGGACCGCGGGAGGTCAGCCGCGCTTGAGCTTCTCCGCGTTGCGCTCGAGGTCCTCGAGCCCACCGCACATGAAGAAGGCCTGCTCCGGCACGTGGTCGTAGTTGCCCTCGGTGAGCGCCTTGAAGGCCTCGAGGGTCTCCGACAGCGGCACGAAGGAGCCGGGCTGACCGGTGAAGGCCTCGGCCACGAACATGTTCTGCGAGAGGAACCGCTCGATCCGCCGCGCGCGCTGCACGGTGACCTTGTCCTCCTCGGAGAGCTCGTCGATGCCGAGGATGGCGATGATGTCCTGCAGCTCCTGGTAGCGCTGCAGAATCTGCTTCACCGTCTGGGCGACCTGGTAGTGCTCCTGCCCGACGTACTGCGGGTCGAGGATCCGGCTGGTGGAGTCCAGCGGGTCGACGGCCGGGTAGATGCCCTTCTCCGAGATCGGCCGCGAGAGCACGGTCGTCGCGTCGAGGTGGGCGAAGGTGGTGTGCGGCGCCGGGTCGGTGATGTCGTCGGCGGGCACGTAGATCGCCTGCAGCGAGGTGATCGAGTGACCACGCGTCGAGGTGATCCGCTCCTGCAGCTCGCCCATCTCGTCGGCGAGGGTCGGCTGGTACCCCACGGCGGAGGGCATGCGGCCCAGCAGCGTGGAGACCTCGGACCCGGCCTGGGTGAACCGGAAGATGTTGTCGATGAAGAGCAGCACGTCCTGGTTCTGCTCGTCGCGGAAGTACTCCGCCATCGTCAGCGCCGAGAGCGCCACGCGCAGGCGGGTGCCCGGCGGCTCGTCCATCTGGCCGAAGACCAGCGCGGTCGAGTTGATGACGCCGGACTCCGTCATCTCCGTGATGAGGTCGTTGCCCTCGCGGGTGCGCTCGCCGACGCCGGCGAACACCGACACGCCACCGAACTCCTGGGCGACGCGGCGGATCATCTCCTGGATCAGCACGGTCTTGCCCACGCCGGCACCGCCGAACAGGCCGATCTTGCCGCCGGCCACGTAGGGGGTCAGCAGGTCGATGACCTTGATGCCGGTCTCGAGCAGCTCGGTGCGGCCCTCGAGCTGGTCGAACCGCGGCGCGTGGCGGTGGATCGACCAGCGGGTGAGGTCGCTGCCGTAGCCGGGCTGGTCGAGGCACTCGCCGAGGGCGTTGAACACGTGCCCGGTGACGCCCTCGCCGACGGGCACCGAGATCGGGGACCCGGTGTCGGTGACCGCGGCGCCGCGGACGAGGCCGTCGGTCGGGGCCATGGAGATGGTGCGGACCACGTTGTCACCCAGGTGCTGGGCGACCTCGAGGGTCAGGGTCTTGCCCAGGTCGGCGAGGGTGACGTCGACGTGCAGGGCGTTGAACAGGTCGGGCATCGCGTCGCGCGGGAACTCGACGTCGACGACCGGCCCGGTGACCCGGACGACGCGGCCGGTCGTCTGGGTGGTCGGACGGTCCTCGGTGACGGTCATGGGGTGCTCCTGGGATCTCAGGTCCGGACTCCCCGTCGCGGGCGACGGGGCGGGGTGGTCAGTCGTCGGCGTTCGCTGCGACCAGCGCGTCGGCGCCACCGACGATCTCGCTGATCTCCTGGGTGATCTCCGCCTGCCGGGCCTGGTTGGCCTGGCGGGACAGGTTCTTGGCCAGCTCCTCGGCGTTGTCGGACGCCGACTTCATCGCCCGCCGGCGCGACGCCGACTCCGAGGCCGCGGCCTCGAGCAGCGCCGCGTAGATGCGGGTGGTGACGTACTTGGGGAGCAGCGCGTCCAGCAGCGCCTCGGGTGAGGGCTCGAACTCGTAGGAGGTGGGGACGCCGGAGTCGCCGGGGCGCTCGCCGTCCTCCTCCCCCGCGTCCTCGAGCTCCGAGGTGTCCATCGGGGCCAGCCGGCGGGCGGTCGGCACCTGGGACAGCAGCGAGACGAACTCGGTGTAGACGATGTGCACCTCGTCGACGGCGCCGCTGCGGTCGGCGTCGTCCCCCGGCGCGAACACGTCGATCAGCGCGCGGCCGACCTCCTGCGCGTCGGAGTAGGCCGGCTGCTCGGAGAACCCGGTGAAGGTCTGCTCGACGGGCCGGTCGCGGAAGGAGTAGTAGGTCTCCCCCTTGCGGCCGACGACGTAGAGCACCGGCTCCTTGCCCTGCTGGCGCAGCTGGCCGAGGAGCTCCTCGGTGCGGCGCAGCACGTTGACGTTGTACGAGCCGGCGAACCCACGGTCGGAGGTGACCACCAGGACCGCCGCCCTGCGCGTCTCGGTCCGCTCGTTGAGCAGCGGGTGCTCCAGCGTCGCGGAGGACGCCAGGGCCGAGAGCACGCGGGTGATCTCCCGGGCGTAGGGCTTGGAGGCCTCCACCCGGGCCTGGGCGCGGACGATGCGGGCGCCGGCGATCAGCTCCTGGGCCGAGAAGATCTTCTTCGTCGACTGGGTGGAGCGGATGCGGCGCCGCAGCGCGCGGAGGGAACCGGCCACGTCAGGCGCTCTTCGTCGTCGAGACGCCCTGGGCGGTCGCGCCGCCGTCCTCGTCGTCGGTGAGCGAGGAGCCGTCCGACGTCGTGAACGAGCCGTAGAACGACTGCACCGCGCGCTCGAGGCTGCTGACGGCGTCGTCGCCGAGGGCCCGCGAGGTGCGGATCTCGTCGTAGACGCCGGGCTCGGACCGGCCGATGTGGTCGAGGAACTCCGACTCGAAGCGCCGGACGTCGCCGACCGGGATGCGGTCGAGCTTGCCGGTGGTGCCGAGCCACAGCGAGACGACCTCGCGCTCGACCGGGTACGGCTGGTACTGGCCCTGCTTGAGCAGCTCGACCAGGCGCTGGCCGCGGTCCAGCGTGGCGCGGCTGGAGGCGTCCAGGTCGGACGAGAAGGAGGCGAAGGCCTCGAGCTCGCGGTACTGGGCGAGGTCCAGGCGCAGCCGGCCGGCGACGGACTTCATCGCCTTGATCTGCGCCGAGCCGCCGACGCGGGACACCGAGATGCCGACGTTGATGGCCGGGCGGACACCGGAGTTGAACAGACCCGTCTCGAGGAAGATCTGCCCGTCGGTGATCGAGATGACGTTGGTCGGGATGTAGGCCGACACGTCGTTGCCCTTGGTCTCGATGAGCGGGAGACCCGTCATCGAGCCGGCGCCCAGGTCGTCGGAGAGCTTCGCGCAGCGCTCCAGCAGGCGGGAGTGGAGGTAGAAGACGTCGCCCGGGTAGGCCTCGCGGCCCGGCGGGCGGCGCAGCAGCAGGGAGACGGCGCGGTAGGCCTCGGCCTGCTTGGACAGGTCGTCGAACACGATGAGGACGTGCTTGCCCTCGTACATCCAGTGCTGGCCGATCGCCGAGCCGGTGTAGGGGGCGATGTACTTGAAGCCGGCCGACTCCGACGCCGGGGCCGCGACGATGGTCGTGTACTCCATCGCGCCGGCCTCCTCGAGGGAGGCGCGGATCGCCGCGATCGTCGAGCCCTTCTGGCCGACGGCGACGTAGATGCAGCGCACCTGCTGGGCCGGGTCACCGGTCTCCCAGGCCTGCTTCTGGTTGATGATCGTGTCGGTGACGATCGCCGTCTTGCCGGTCTGGCGGTCGCCGATGACCAGCTGGCGCTGGCCGCGGCCGATCGGCGTCATGGCGTCGATGGCCTTGATGCCGGTCTGCATCGGCTCGTGCACCGACTGCCGCTGCACCACGGTCGGCGCCTGCAGCTCCAGGGCCCGGCGCCCGGTGGTGGCGATCTCGCCGGCACCGTCGATCGGGTTCCCCAGCGGGTCGACCACGCGGCCGAGGTAGCCGTCGCCGACCGGCACCGAGAGGACCTCGCCGGTGCGGCGGACCTGCTGGCCCTCCTCGATCCCGGCGAAGTCACCCAGGATGACGACGCCGACCTCGCGGACGTCGAGGTTCAGCGCCAGGCCGCGGACGCCGCTCTCGAACTCGAGCAGCTCGTTGGTCATGACCGAGGGCAGGCCCTCGACCCGGGCGATGCCGTCGCCGGCCTCGGTGACGATCCCGACCTCTTCCCGGGACACGTCCGGGGAGAACTCGGTGACGTAGTTCTGGATGGCACTGCGGATCTCGTCTGCGGAGATCGTCAGCTCGGCCATGGCTCGCGTCCTCTTCCCTGCTGGGTCGTGCTGTCTGTGGTCTGGGGTGGGGCGGGTCAGCCGGCGAGCCGGCGGCTCGCGACCTCGAGCCGGTTCGCCACGCTGCCGTCGATGACCTCGTCACCGACGCGGACGACGAGACCGCCGAGCACCGCCGGGTCGACGGTCACCTGCAGTCCGATGGTCCGCCCGTAGATCCGGCCGAGCACGTCCTGCAGCCGGCGCTCCTGCGCCGCGGTCAGCGCCACCGCCGTCGTCACGTGGGCGACGGAGCGGCCGCGCCGGGCGGAGGCCGCCTCGGACAGCCGGACGATCCGGTTCTCCGCGTTCCCCACGTGCCGCGCGGTCAGCGAGTTCCGCAGCAGCGACTCGGTGACCGGGCTGACCCGGCCCGTGAGCAGCCGGTCGAGCAGGGCCGACTTGCCCGCCACGGGCGCGCGGTCGTCACCGAGGATGCGGCTGAGCTCGGGGTCGCCACCGACGATCCGGCCGAACCGGAAGAGCTCGTCCTCGACGCCCTCGAGCTCGCCGCGCGCCTCGGCGGCGTCGAGCCCCGCCTCGGTGGCGAGCACCTCGGTGGCCTCGACCAGGTCCAGCGGGCGCGACCAGCGCTGCCGGGCCGCGGTCTGGACCAGGTCGACGGTCGCCTCCGACACCCGCGAGCCGAGGACCCGCTGGGCCAGGCCCGCGCGGTCCGCCGGCTTGACGGCCGCGTCCGACAGCGCGCGCCGCAGCGCGACGCTGCCGTCGAGCAGCCGCGCGACGGCGAACAGCTCGTCGGCGAAGGCGAGCAGGCCCGGGCCGGCCGCCCCGCGGGTGGTCGCCGCCAGGCGCTCGCGGGTGACCGCGAGCGCCTCCCGGCTCGAGGCGTCCATCAGCGGTCCGTGCCGGGGACGAACACGGTGCTGCCGGTCCGCCCGTCGGTGGCGCCGCCGGCGCTCATGCCGTCGAGCGTGTCGAGGAAGCGGTCGACGGTGCCCCGGCGACGCGCCTCGTCCTCGAGGGACTCCCCGACGACGCGGCCGGCCAGGTCGACGGCGAGCGTGCCGATCTGGCCACGCAGCTCGTTGATGACCGACTGGCGGTTGGCCGCCAGCTGCTCCTCGCCGCGCGCGACGATCCGCGCGGACTCCTCCTGCGCCTGCGTCCGCAGCTCCTCGAGGATCTGCTGGCCCTCGGCGCGCGCCTGGTCGCGGATCTGTGCGGCCTCGGTGCGGGCCTCGGCGAGCTGGGCGCGGTACTGCTCCAGCGCCGCCTTCGCCTCGGCCTGCATGGCCTCAGCGCGCTCGATGCCGCCCTCGATCGCCTCACGGCGGGCGCGGAAGACCTGCTCGAAGCGCGGCGCGATGAGCCGGAAGAACACCACCATGACGATCGCGAAGGCGATCAGGCCGATGATGATCTCGCCGAGCGGCGGGATGAGCGGGTTGGCACTCTCCGCAGCGAGGATGCTCATGGTCTCAGTGTCCTGTCTCTGTGGTCGCTGTCCCTACCCGGAGGCGGGGATCAGGTGCCGAAGACGAAGGGGACGACGAAGCCGATCAGGGCGAGCGCCTCGGAGAGGGCGAACCCGAGGAAGGCGTAGGTGCGGGTCAGGCCGGCCGACTCGGGCTGCCGGGCCGTGGCCTGGATGTAGGCCGCCCACACGATGCCGACGCCGATGCCGGGGCCGATGGCGGCGAGGCCGTAGCCCACGGAGCCGATGCTGCCGGTCAGCTCAGCGAGAAGATCCATGACGGGGTGTTCCTCCTGTGTCGTCGCCCGGTGTCGTCCGGGCGGCTTGCGGGGGTCGTGCGGGTGGTGCGGTCCGGGTGGTGCGCGGGGAAGCCCCGGGGCTCAGTGCTCGGCCTCGATGGAGCCGTTGAGGTAGGTCCCCATCAGCACGGTGAAGACGTAGGCCTGCAGGAAGATGACCAGCAGCTCGAAGAAGGTCATCACGATCGCCATCAGCGCCGAGATGGGGCCGAACACGATCGAGAAGTTGTCCCGGCTGAACAGGTAGACCGCACCGAGCGAGAAGACGACCAGCAGCATGTGGCCGGCGAACATGTTCGCGAAGAGCCGGACCGCGAGGGTGAACGGTCGGACGACGAAGTTCTGCAGGATCTCGATCGGGGTGACCAGGATGTACATCGGCTTGGGCACACCGGGCAGGAACAGGATGTCCTTGAAGTACCGGCCGGCGCCCTGCTCGCGGATGCCGATGTAGATGTAGATGACCCAGCAGATGGCGGCGAGCACCAGCGGGAAGGCGAACTTCGACATCGGGGAGATCTGCGCGAACGGGATGATCGCCATCAGGTTGTTCGCGAGGATGAAGAAGAACAGCGACGCGAGGAACGGCGCGAAGGGGATCCCCCGGGGGCCGACGACGTCGCGGGCGATGCCGTCACGGACGAGCGAGTAGCCGCTCTCACCGATGAACTGCATCTTGCCGGGGACGATGGACGGCTTGCGCACCGTCATGACCATGAAGACCAGCATCGCGAGCGTGGCGAACCACAGCCCCAGCGTGATGCGGGTGATGGCGAAGTCGACGCCCAGCAGCGAGAACTCGGCGATCGGCTCGGGGTAGAACTCGCTCAGGCCGGGGGCCTGGAAGCCGTCGCCGGCGCCACCGCCCTCGGCGGCGAGCACGTCCACGAGCGCGAGGGCGCTGGAGGTCACCGTTGTCCCTTCTGCGTCCTGGGCCGGCTCCGTCGTCCGCCCGGGGTCCTGCTGTTCTCGGTCGCCCCCGGTGTCGGAGGCGGACCGCCGTACCGCTTGACGACCAGGTAGATGGCCACGGTGATGCCGAGGAGGATCCCGACCGGCAGGAACACCCGCGTGTCCAGCCACCGGTCGATCAGCCAGCCGGCTCCGCCCCACACTGCCAGCCCGGAGATCATCGTCCCGATGACCGCATAGCCGGTCTCGGCACCGCTGCCCCGAGGAGCGGCTGGTCGCGCAGGTCGGGGCCGGGGCTCCCCACGGGTGAGGTCGTCCTCGGCCATCGCCCGGACACTATCAGCCGCGTGTCGCGGGCCCTCCCGGTGCCGGGGAGCCGGTCCCCTGACCGGGTGGCGCGGGAGGCGTGACGTAGTACAGCGGCCGGGTCCACACCCAGCGGAGCTGGACGACGCTCCACAGCAGCGCCCCGACGATCACCGTCCACGCGAGGGTGAGCCGGTCGAGCCAGCCGTCCTCGGGCAGGGCGTCGAGCACGGCGAAGAGAACCAGCGCCTTGACGAAGAACATGCCGAGCGCGGCGGGCAGCGTGAACGTGTCGTTGATCCGGCCGGCCCAGGCGATGACCACGCCGCTGACCACGAAGAACGCCGTCACCACGGCGGCCCCGACCAGGACGCCCACGGCGTCGGCCCAGCCGAGCGTCAGGCCGACGACGAGCGCGGCGACCGCGGCGACGGCGCCGGTGACCAGCGCGCCGACGCGGAGGAACGAGAGGTCCCAGGGGACCTCGGTTCCGGGGCGCGGCGCGCTCACCGGGTCACCTGCCCGGCGCCGGCCGCGCGCGGCGCGGTCGTCCCGGGCGCCGTCGCGCCGTTGGGTGAGGGCGGTGGCGCCGCGACCGGGCCGGCCGGCCGGCGCTCGCGGGTGGCGCGGGCGGTGGGGTGCGCGGCCCGGCTGCGCCGGCGCTGCGCGGCGATCTCGGCCGCCCGGGCCTCGCGGGCCGCCCGTCGGGTGTGCGGGCTGAGGACGACGACGACACCCACGGCGAGCAGGACTCCGATCACGACGAGCAGCTCCGCCGTCCCGCCGGTGATCGAGAGGGCCACCGCGCCGAAGGACAGGAGAGCCGCCCAGAAGTACATGGTCAGCACCGCCCGGCGGTGCGAGTGCCCGATGGACAGCAGCCGGTGGTGCAGGTGCATCTTGTCCGGCGAGAACGGCGACTGTCCGCGGCGGGTCCGGCGGACGACGGCCAGGACCAGGTCGACGAACGGGATGAAGAGCACCGCGACCGGCACGAGCAGCGGCAGCGTCAGCGGCAGCAGGCTGGCCGCGGAGTCGAAGGTCTGGGCGTCGACGCGGCCGGTGGCGCTGACCGCGGCCGCCGACAGCATCAGGCCGACGAGCATCGAGCCCGAGTCGCCCATGAAGATGCGCGCCGGGCTGAAGTTGTGCGGCAGGAACCCGAGGCACGCGCCGGCGAGCACCGCCGTGATGAGGGCCGGGGCGCTGGCCACCTCGTCGTAGCCGACCCGGCCGAGGTTGTAGCTGTAGGCGAAGAACGCCAGGGCCGCGATGGCCGAGACGCCGGCGGCCAGCCCGTCGAGCCCGTCGATGAAGTTGAGCGCGTTCACCACGAGGACGGTCAGCAGGATCGTCAGCGGCACGCCGACGTCGGGGCCGAAGGAGATCGTGCCGATGTCGGCGACCGGCAGGAACAGGAACGCCAGCTGGACGCCGAGCAGCACCATCACGCCGGCCGCGGCGATCTGGCCGGTGAGCTTGGTGAGCGCGTCGAGGCCGAACTTGTCGTCGAGCACGCCGAGCAGGCAGATCAGGCCGCCCGCGGCCAGTACCGCGGCGGTCTGCGAGTCCTCGAACGTGCGCTGCAGGGCCGGCAGCCGGGTGGCGACCAGCACGGCGGCGGCCACGCCCAGGTACATCGCGACCCCTCCCCCGCGCGGGGTCGGGATGACGTGCACGTCGCGCTCGCGGGGGGCGGCCATCATCCGCAGCCGGACGGCGGCCACGCGGACCACCGGCGTCGCCAGGAACGTCACCAGCGCCGCGGTGAGCAGGACGACGGCGTACTCGCGCACGGCTCAGCCCCGCTCGGGACCGCGCGGGACCCCGGCCGGGCGCGCGGCGGAGGGGCTCATCGCGACGGTGCTCCCGGGGCGAGACGACGACAGCGGACTCCCCACGGTATCCCCCGGGACGGGACCGGAGCGGGACGTCGGCCCCTCCGCAGGGCCCCGCCGCGCGCGGAGCGCGTGGTGGGGGGCGGAGGGGTCCTCCATCAGTCGGTGGTGTCGGGCAGCACCTCGCGCACGCGGTCGACGGGGACGGCGCCCACCCGCAGCACCCGCGGCACGGGGCCGGTGCAGTCGACGATCGTGCTGGCCGCGGAGCCCGCGCGCGGGCCGCCGTCGAGCACCACGGCGGCGTGCTCGCCGAGCTGGGCCACCGCCTCCTCCGCCGTCGTCGCGGCCGGGCGGCCGGACCGGTTGGCGCTGGAGACCGCGAGCGGGCCGGTGCGGCGCAGCAGGTCGCGGGCGACGTCGTCGTCGGGCAGGCGGACGGCCACCGTGCCCTCGGCGTCGCCGAGGTCCCAGGCCAGCGACGGGGCGTGCTCGACGACGATGGTCAGCCCGCCGGGCCAGAACGCCTCGGCGAGCCGCTGCGCCGGCTGCGGCACGCTCATCGTCAGCCCGGCGAGCGTGGAGGCCTCCCCGACGAGGACGGGCACCGGCATCGCGCGGCCGCGGTTCTTCGCCCCGAGGAGCCGGGCGACCGCGGCGGGCGAGAAGGCGTCGGCGCCGACGCCGTACACGGTGTCGGTGGGCAGCAGGACCAGCTCGCCGCGGGCGATCGCCGCCGCGGCGGCGTCGAGGCCGGCGGCGCGGGCCTCGGGGTCGGTGCAGTCGTAGACGTCGGCCACGGGACGCGAGTCTCCCCCACGTACCGTCCGCGCCGTGCGCAGGGAGGCGGCGGCGTCGCTGGTCGGGGCGCTGCTGACGGCCGGCTGCGCGACCGCGGCACCCCCGACGCCGGCCGGGCCGCCGGCGGGCGTCCGCTGGGACTACCAACTCGGCGGGGCGTCGGAGCCGGCCGCGGGCGTGGGGATCGTCGTCCGCGACCGGACCGCGGCGCCGGCGGATGGCGTCTACTCGGTCTGCTACGTCAACGCCTTCCAGACCCAGCCGGGCGGGGACGGGGTGCCGCCGGACCTGCTGCTGCGGACCCCCGACGGCGCCCCCGTCGAGGACCCCGACTGGCCAGGCGAGTTCCTGCTCGACGTGTCGGCGGACGGCGCGCGGGACCGCGTGGTGGACCTCGTCGGGGGCTGGGTGGCGGGGTGCGCGGCGGACGGCTTCGACGCCGTCGAGCTCGACAACCTGGACAGCTGGATGCGGTCGGCGGGCGTGCTCACCCGCTCCGACGCCGAGGCGGTCGCCCGGGCTCTGACCGCGCGGGCGCACGACGCGGGGCTCGCCGCGGCGCAGAAGAACGCCGCCGAGCTGGCCGGGACCGACCTGGGGTTCGACTTCGCCGTCGCCGAGGAGTGCGCGGCGTACGGCGAGTGCGGGGCCTACGCCGCCACCTACGAGGTCGTGCTGGCGGTCGAGTACGCCGACGGGCCGTTCGCCGCGGCCTGCGCCGCCGGGCTCGACGGCGTCTCGGTCGTGCGCCGGGACCGCGACGTGCGCCCGCACGGCGAGCCGGGCGCGGTCACCCGCTGGTGCCCCTGACCGTCAGCGGCGGACGGCGGTGGTGAAGCGCGGGCGGCCGGCGAGGTCGGGGTGGTCGGCGACGTCGCCGAAGTCGCCGCTGCCGCGGACCAGCGCCGGGAGCGAGTCGCCCTGGGCGTCGGCGTGCTCGATGCCCAGCCCGCCGCCGGCCGGCAGCAGCCGGGCCGCGGTGCGCAGCAGCCCGCGGACGACGTCGAGGCCGTCGGGGCCGCCCCACAGCGCCAGCGGCGGGTCGTGGTCGGCGACCTCGCGGGGCACGCGCGCGCCGTCGGGCACGTAGGGCGGGTTGGAGACGACGAGGTCGACGGCGCCGTCGAGGTCGCGCAGCAGGCCGGGGTCGGTCATGTCGCCGGCGAGCACGGTGACGGGGGCGTCCCCCGCCGCGGCGCGCAGGGCGGCGTTGTGCCGGGTCCACTCGATCGCCTGCGGGTCGCGCTCGACGGCGGTGACGCGCGCGCCGGGGTGCTCGTGCGCGATGGACAGCGCGATGGCGCCCGAGCCGCTGCCCAGGTCGACGACGACCGGCTCGGCGACGCCGGCCAGCCGGGCCAGCGCCCACTCGACGAGCTGCTCGGTCTCCGGCCGGGGCACGAACACCCCCGGCCCGACGGCGAGCTCGAGGTGGCGGAACGGCGCCCGGCCGGTGAGGTGCTGCAGCGGGACGCGGCCGGCGCGCTGGTCGAGCAGCGCGGAGAAGCGGGCGGCCGCGTCGTCGTCGACGCCGTCGAGGGTGAGCAGCGCGGCGCGGGACCGGCCGAGGACGTGCGCGAGCAGCAGCTCGGCGTCGACCCGCGGGGACGCGACCCCGGCGTCGGCGAGCCGCCGGGCGGCGTCGGTGAGCAGCGTGCGGGGACTCGGGGACATGGGTTCTAGGACCCGGCCGCCAGCAGCTCGGCGGTGTGCGCGCGGGTGAGCGCGTCGATGACCGGGTCGAGCTCGCCGTCGAGGACGGCGTCGAGGTTGTGCGCCTTGAAGCCGACCCGGTGGTCGGAGATGCGGCTCTCCGGGAAGTTGTAGGTGCGCACCCGCTCGCTGCGGTCGACGGTGCGCACCTGGCTGCGCCGCTGGTCGCTGGCGGTGGCCGCGGCCTCCTCGCGGGCGGCGGCCAGCAGCCGCGAGCGCAGCACGCGCAGCGCCGACTCCCGGTTCTGCAGCTGGCTCTTCTCGTTCTGCGAGCTCACCACGATGCCGGTGGGCAGGTGGGTGATGCGCACGGCGGAGTCGGTGGTGTTCACGCTCTGCCCGCCGGGGCCCGACGAGCGGAAGACGTCGATGCGCAGGTCGTTCGGGTCGACGGTGACGTCGACCTCCTCGGCCTCGGGCAGCACGAGCACGCCGACGGCGGAGGTGTGGATGCGGCCCTGCGACTCGGTGACCGGCACGCGCTGCACCCGGTGGACGCCGCCCTCGAACTTCAGCCGCGACCAGATGCCCTCGTCGGTGCGGGACTTCACCGCGATCGAGACGTCCTTGTAGCCACCCAGCTCGGCGGGGACGCCGTCGAGGACCTCGGTGGCCCAGCCGCGGCGCTCGGCGTAGCGCAGGTACATGCGCAGCAGGTCGCCGGCGAACAGCGCCGACTCCGCGCCGCCCTCCCCCGCCTTGATCTCGAGGATGACGTCCTTGTCGTCGTCGGGGTCCTTCGGCAGCAGCTGCTCGCGCAGCCGGTCCGAGAGCTCGTCGACGCTGTGCTCCAACTCGGTGACCTCGTCCCGGAAGGACGGGTCCTCGGCGGCCAGCTCGCGGGCGGCGGAAAGGTCGTCGCGGGCGGCGTCGAGCGACCGGGCGGTCTCCACGACCGGCGCGAGCTGCGCGTACCGGCGGCCCAGGCGGCGGGCACGGCCGGCGTCGGCGTGCACGGCCGGGTCGGCGAGCTCGGACTCGAGCGCGGCGTGCTCGTCGAGCAGCCCGCGCAGCCGGTCGGGAGCGGCGTCGGGGGTGCTGCTCATCGGGTACCTCTCGGACGGGCCGTACGGGGTGCGGACACGACGACGGCGCCCGTCCCACGCGAGGTGGGACGGGCGCCGTCGGGGGTGCTACTTCTCGGCGTTCGCGCCGCGCTTGCCGAAGCGCTTCTCGAAGCGGGCCACGCGGCCGCCGGTGTCGAGGATCCGCTGCTTGCCCGTGTAGAACGGGTGGCACGCGGAGCAGGTCTCCACGGTGAGCGTGCCGCCGGGGGCGGTGCTGCGGGTGGTGAAGGTGTTCCCGCAACCACAGGTCACCGTGGTGGTGTGGTAGTCGGGGTGGATGCCGGGCTTCATGATGCTGCCTCTTCCGGGGACGTCGGTGCTGTCTGGCTGAACGCCGGCGGCCGGCCGGTCATTCCGGGCGCGCAGCGGGGCTCGGCCGTCCAGTGTCCCAGACGGCCGGGCCCTGCTGCAGCGGTGGTGGCTAGTCCCTCTCCGGGCCCAGCGTCGTCTTCTGGATCTGCATGAGGAACTCGATGTTGTTGCGCGTCTTGCGCAGCTTGTCGAGCAGCAGCTCCAGCGCCTGCTGCGGCTCGAGCGCGGCGAGCACCCGGCGCAGCTTGATGACGATGGCCAGCTCGTCGGGCGACATGAGGATCTCCTCCTTGCGCGTGCCCGACGCGTTGACGTCGACGGCCGGGAAGACCCGCTTGTCCGCCAGCCGGCGGTCGAGCTTGATCTCCGCGTTACCGGTGCCCTTGAACTCCTCGAAGATGACCGTGTCCATCGTCGAGCCGGTCTCGACCAGCGCGGAGGCGATGATGGTCAGCGAGCCGCCGTTCTCGATGTTGCGGGCGGCGCCGAGGAAGCGCTTGGGCGGGTAGAGCGCCGTGGAGTCGACACCACCGGACAGGATCCGCCCGCTGGCGGGCGCGGCCAGGTTGTAGGCGCGGCCCAGGCGGGTGATCGAGTCCAGCAGGACGACGACGTCGTGGCCCATCTCGACCAGGCGCTTGGCCCGCTCGATGGACAGCTCCGCCACCGTGGTGTGGTCCGACGGCGGGCGGTCGAAGGTCGAGGCGATGACCTCGCCCTTCACCGACCGCTGCATGTCGGTGACCTCCTCGGGCCGCTCGTCGACGAGGACGACCATGAGGTGGCACTCGGGGTTGTTCGTGGTGATCGCGTTGGCGATCGCCTGCAGCACCATCGTCTTGCCCGCCTTGGGCGGCGAGACGATGAGGGCGCGCTGCCCCTTGCCGATCGGCATGACCAGGTCGATGACCCGGGTGGTCAGCTGGTGCGGGTCGGTCTCCAGGCGCAGCCGCTCCTGCGGGTACAGCGGCGTGAGCTTGGTGAACTCGGGGCGGTTGCGCGCCTGCTCGGGGTCGAGGCCGTTGACGGTGTCGAGCCGCACGAGCGCGTTGTACTTGTCCTTGCGCTCGCCCTCGCGGGGCTGGCGGACGGCGCCGGTGATGGCGTCACCGCGGCGCAGGCCGTAGCGGCGCACCTGCGACAGCGAGACGTACACGTCGTTCGGGCCGGTCAGGTAGCCCGAGGTCCGGACGAACGCGTAGTTGTCGAGGACGTCGAGGATGCCGGCGACCGGCAGCAGGACGTCGTCGTCGCTGACGGTGGGCTCGCTCGGCTGGTCGAAGCGGTCGCGCCCGTTGCGGCGGTTGCGGTCGCGGTAGCGGCGCCCGCGGCGGCCGCGGCCGCCCTCGAAGTCGTCGTCGTCCTCGTCGTTGCGGCTGTCGTTGCGGCTGTCGCCCCGGGTGTCGGGACGGGCGTCCGTGCGGTCGGCACGGCCGTCCCGCTCGGCACGGTCGGTGCGACCGTCACGGCCGTCGCGGTCGGCGCGGCCGTCCGGGCGGGCGGCGCGCTCACCGCGCTCGGCGCCGCGGCCGTCGCGCTGGGTGTCACGGCCGCCGTCGCGCTGGGCGCGCTCGGCGTCACGGCCGTCCCGCTGGCGGTCGCCGTCGCGCTGCGGGCGGTCGCCGTCGCGGCCGGTGCGCTCGGCACGCTCGCCGTCGCGGTCCCGCGGGGCGCGGTCGCCGTCGCGGAGGGCGCGCTCGCCGTCCCGGTCGCGGCCGTCGCGCCGATTGCGGTCGCGGCGGGACGGGCGGTCGCCGTCGGCGCGCTCGTCCTCGGTGCGCTCGGCGGGCGGCGCGGTGTCGGACGCGGGGGCCGGGGCCTCGGCGACCGGCGCCTCGGCGGGGGCCTCGACGACGACGGGGGTCCCGGCGGTGGGCCCGGCGGTCCCGGCCGGCGCGCCGGCGGGGCGGCTGGCCGCACGGCGGCGGCGCGGCGTGGTCTCGGCCGGCGTGGTCTCGGCCGGCGCGGCCTCGGCGGGGGCGCTCGCGGCCGGGGCGGTCAGCGGGCCGCCGTTGGCGCCACCGCTCACGGGGGCCTCGACCGGCGCGGCGGTCGCGGCGATGCCCCGCGGGGCGTCCCCGGCGGGCGCGCTCACGGCGGGCGCGGTCTCGACCTGCGCGGTGGCGGCGGGCGCGATGCCGGCGGGCGCGGCGTCGGCCGGCGCGGCGTCGGCCGGCGCGCTGGGCGTCGGGGTGCCGTTGCCCACCTGGCGGGCGGAGATGGCGGCGACGAGGTCGCCCTTGCGCATGCGGCCGACGCCGGAGATGCCCAGCTCGGACGCGAGTCGCTGGAGCTCCGGGAGCAGCATCCCGGCGAGCCCGCTGCCACGGCGGCGGGACCGGCCCGCGGCAGGCGCCTCGCCCGTCGCGCCCGCGGGGGCGTCGGCGGTGGCGAGGTCGGTGGTTTCGCTCACGTACAGGTCCTTCCCTGCGGTGACCTGCGCCTACCGGCACAGGAGGTGACCCGGCGCCGCCCCTGCCGACCGGTTGAGGGCAGGGCAGAGCGGCGGATCGAGTGGGTGCGGAGCGGGGATCTGCGTCGACAGGAAGGGTCGTCGGCAACGTTCCGCGCGAGGCTCGCCCGAGAGGCGGCTACGCCGAGAAGACTAGACTCGCCCCACAGACGGGACAACACCGCTGGCCAGCGGAGTGTTCCTCGTTATGCCAACGATACCCCAGGCGTCACACGGGACACGCGGGCGCCGCCGTGGTCCACCTGCAGGGGGTACGCGCGCCACCCGTCCGGGGTGAGGGAACTCACCTCACGAACCCGGCGGGCCGACGCCGGGTCGCCCACCGCGTCGTCCGGGTGGCGGCGGGTCAGCACCAGGACGCTCGGGCCGGCGCCCGAGACCACGGCCGCGTGGCCGGCGGCCCGCAGCCGGTCGACGAGCGCGAGCGTGTCCGGCATCGCCGCCGCCCGCTGCCGCTGGTGCAGCCGGTCGCCGGTCGCCTCGAGGAGCAGGCCGGGCTCGCTGGTCAGCGCGTGCACGAGCAGCGCGGCGCGGGCGGCGTTGAACGCGGCGTCGTCGTGCGGCACCGAGGCCGGCAGCAGCGTGCGGGCGAGGTGCGTCGACAGCGTCCCCTCCGGCACGAGGACCACCGGCAGCACCTCGTCGCTGACCGGCAGCTGCTCGGCCTGCGCGCCGTCGTCCGTCGACCACGACAGCGTGGCCCCGCCGAGCAGGCAGGCCGCGACGTTGTCCGGGTGCCCCTCGATCCGGTCGACCAGCCGCAGCACCGCGCCGGTGTCGACGGCCTCGACGTGCGGGCACAGCGCCCACGCGCCGACGACGCCGGCCACGACGGCGGCGGCCGACGAGCCCATCCCCCGCCCCTGCGGGATGGCGTTCTCCGCGCGGACCGCCAGGCCCGCCGGCGTCCAGCCGAGCTCCTCGCAGGCGGCGCGGAACGCGCGCACCACGAGGTGGCGCTCGTCGGTGGGCAGCTCCCCCGCGCCGACGCCGGACACCTCGACGGTCAGCCCGCCGTCGGTGACGGCGAACTCGACGACGTCGTGCAGCGTGAGCGCCAGCCCCGCGCAGTCGAACGCGGGGCCGAGGTTCGCGCTGGTGGCGGGGACCCGGACCCGGACGGCGGAGCTCACAGACCGAGCTGCGCTGCGGCCGCGGCGGCGTCGACCGGCACGGTGACCGGCGCGGGCGCGCCGGAGATCGCCCACTCCGGGTCCTTGAGGCCGTTGCCGGTGACCGTGCAGACCACGCGCTGGCCGGGCTCGAGCTCCCCGGCCGCGGCGGCCTTCAGCAGGCCCGCGACCGACGCGGCCGACGCCGGCTCGACGAAGACGGCCTCGCGGCGGGCCAGCAGCCGGTAGGCGGCGAGGATCTCGCGGTCGGTGACGGAGTCGATGCGCCCGCCGGACTCGTCGCGGGCGGCCAGCGCCTTGGTCCACGACGCCGGGTTGCCGATGCGGATCGCCGTCGCGATGGTGCTCGGCTGCTCGACCACCTGCCCGGTGACGATCGGAGCGGCGCCGGCGGCCTGGAAGCCCCACATGCGCGGGCGCCGCGTGGCCGGGCCGTCGTCGGCGTACTCGCGGTAGCCCTGCCAGTAGGCGGTGATGTTGCCGGCGTTGCCGACCGGCAGGCAGTGCACGTCGGGGGCGTCGCCCAGGACGTCGACGACCTCGAAGGAGGCGGTCTTCTGCCCCTCGATGCGGTACTGGTTGACGCTGTTGACCAGGCTGACCGGGTAGTCGATCGCGAGCTTGCTGGCCAGCGCCAGGCAGTCGTCGAAGTTGCCGTCGACCTGCAGCAGCTTGGCGCCGTGCACCAGAGCCTGGGCGAGCTTGCCGAGCGCGATCTTGCCCTGCGGCACGAGGACGGCGCAGACCATGCCGGCGCGCGCGGCGTAGGCCGCGGCGCTCGCGCTGGTGTTGCCGGTGGAGGCGCAGATGACCGCCTGCGCGCCCTCCTCCTTGGCCTTGGTGATGGCCATGGTCATGCCGCGGTCCTTGAAGGAGCCGGTCGGGTTGGCGCCCTCGACCTTGAGGAACACCTCGCAGCCGGTGCGCTCCGAGAGCTCCACGGCGCGCACCAGCGGGGTGGCGCCCTCCTGCAGGGTGACGACCGGCGTCGTGTCGGTGACCGGCAGCCGCGACCGGTAGGCCTCGATCAGCCCCGGCCAGAAGGGCGAGACCGCACCGCGCAGCGTCCCCGTCATGACAGACCCTCCACCCTCAGCACGCTCGTGACCCCGCGGACCGCGGGCACCTCCCGCAGCGCCGCGATCGTCGCCGAGAGGGCGGCGTCGGGGGCGCTGTGCGTGACGATGACCAGCGTGGCGGCGTCGCCGTGCCCGTCCTGGCGGACGGTCGCGATGCTCACCTCGTGCCGGGCGAACTCGGTGGCCACGGTCGCCAGCACGCCGGGCACGTCGGCGACGTCGAGGCTGACGTGGTACCGCGTCGGCGTCTCGGCGATCGGCCGGGCCGGCAGCTCGGCGTAGGCGCTGGGGCCGGCGCCCGCGGCACCGGCGACCCGGTTGCGGGCGACGGCGACGAGGTCGCCGAGGACGGCGCTGGCGGTCGGCTCGCCGCCCGCGCCCTGGCCGTAGAACATCAGCTGCCCGGCGGCCTCGGCCTCGACGAAGACGGCGTTGAACGCCCCGCCGACGGCGGCCAGCGGGTGCGACGTCGGGATCATCGCCGGGTGCACGCGGACGGCGACGGTGTCGCCCTCGGCGTCGTCGGGGCGGCCCGCCACCCGCTCGCAGATGGCCAGCAGCTTCACCGTGCAGCCGATCTCGGCGGCGCGGGCGACGTCGGTGGCGGTGACCGACGAGATGCCCTCGCGGTGCACGTCGGCGGCCGTGACGGCGGTGTGGAACGCCAGCGACGCGAGGATCGCGGCCTTCGCGGCGGCGTCGAACCCGTCGACGTCGGCGGTCGGGTCGGCCTCGGCGTAGCCGAGCTCGGTGGCCTCGGCGAGCGCCTCGCTGAACCCGGCGCCGGTCTCGGCCATCCGGGACAGGATGTAGTTCGTCGTGCCGTTGACGATGCCCACGACCCGGCGGATCTGGTCGCCGGCCAGCGACTCGCGCAGCGGGCGCAGCAGCGGGATCGCCCCGGCGACCGAGGCCTCGTAGTACAGGTCGACGCCGGCCTTGGCCGCCGCGGCGTGCAGCGCGACGCCGTCCTCGGCCAGCAGCGCCTTGTTCGCGGAGACCACCGACTTGCCCGCCTCGATCGCGGCGAGGATCAGCGAGCGCGCGGGCTCGATGCCGCCGATCACCTCGACGACGAGGTCGACGTCGTCGCGGGTGACCAGGCCGTGCGCGTCGGTGGTGAGCAGGCCGGCAGGCACCTCGGGGTGCCGGTCGGGCCGGCGGACGGCGACGCCGACGACCTCCACGGCGCGGCCGACGCGGGCGGCGAGGTCGGCGGCCTGCTCGTCGACGAGCCGCAGGACGGCGCTGCCGACGGTGCCGCAGCCGAGCAGGGCGACCTTCAGCGGTCCGGTCACGAGCGGGCTCCCACCGGGTGCTCGGGCGCGGGCTGGTCGACCGCCGGGGACGGCGCGGGCCGGCCGGCGAGGACGGCGTCGAGGGCGAACACGTCGGACAGTGTCTGACGCCGGACGATCTCGGTGGCGGCGCCCTCCCGCACGGCGACCACCGGCGGCTTGAGCAGGTAGTTGTAGTTGCTGGCCATCGACCAGCAGTAGGCGCCGGTGGCGGCGACGGCGAGCAGGTCGCCGGGCTGCACGTCGGACGGCAGCCACAGGTCGCGGACCAGCACGTCGCCGCTCTCGCAGTGCTTGCCGACGACGCGGCACAGCGCCGGCGGGGCGTCGGAGGTGCGGTTGGCCAGCACGCAGGTGTAGCTCGCGTCGTAGAGGGCGGTGCGGATGTTGTCGCTCATCCCGCCGTCGACCGACACGTAGTTGCGCACCTGCGGGGCGCCCTGCCCGCCGCTGCCCAGCCGGACCGGCTTGATCGTGCCGATCTCGTACAGGGTGACCGTGCCGGGCCCCGCGATCGCGCGGCCGGGCTCGACGGCCAGCCGCGGCACCGGCAGGTCCAGCGCGGCGCACTCCATCGCGATGACCGCGCGCAGCCGCCGGGCGACGTCGCCGGGGGTCACCGGGTCGTCGTCGGAGAGGTAGGCGATGCCGAAGCCGCCGCCGAGGTTGAGCTCCTCCAGCACCTCGCCGGTGGCCTGGTGCACCTGGCCCATCAGGCCGACGACGCGGTGCGCGGCGGCCTCGAAGCCGGCCGTGTCGAAGATCTGCGAGCCGATGTGGCTGTGCAGGCCCGACAGGTGCAGCGCGGGCTCGCGGATGACCCGGACGGCGGCGGTCAGCGCGTCGCCGGTGGCCAGCGAGAAGCCGAACTTCTGGTCCTCGTGCGCGGTGGCGATGAACTCGTGGGTGTGCGCCTCGATGCCGACCGTGGTGCGCACCAGCACCGGCACCGGGGCGCCGCCGGCGGCCACCCGCGCCGCGGCCATGGGCACCAGCCGGTCGATCTCGTCGAAGGAGTCGAGGACGACGTGGCCGATGCCGGCGTCGACGGCGAGCTGCAGCTCCACCAGCGACTTGTTGTTGCCGTGCAGCGCGATCCGCTCCGCGGGGAAGCCGGCGGCCAGGGCGACGGCGAGCTCGTTGCCGCTGCAGGCGTCGAGGTGCAGGCCGTCGTCGGCGATCCAGCGGGCCACCTGGCCGCAGAGGAACGCCTTGGACGCGTAGTGCACGTCGGCGCCGGCGAAGGCGGTGGCGAAGTCGGCGGCGCGGCCGCGGAAGTCGTCCTCGTCGAGCACGAACAGCGGGGTGCCGTGGGCGCGGGCGAGGTCGGTGACCGCCCGCCCGCCGAGGTGCAGCTCGCCGTCGACCCGGCGGGCCGAGCGCGGCCACACCTGCGGGTCGAGCGCGCCGAGGTCGGCCGGGGGCATCCCGGCCGACGGCGGCGGGGCGAAGGCGCCGTGCAGCGGCCCCGCCGGGTGCGCCCTCACATCCGCTCCGGCGCGGAGACGCCGAGCAGGCCCAGGCCGTTGCGCAGCACCACCGCGGTGGCCGAGCACAGCCACAGCCGGGCGGTGGTGAGCGGGCCGGCCTCCTCGTCGCCGCGCGGCAGCACCCGGCAGGCGTCGTAGAAGCGGTGGTAGGTGCCGGCCAGCTCCTCGAGGTAGCGGGCCACCCGGTGCGGCGCCCGCAGCTCGGCGGCCGCGGCCACCACCCGCGGGAACTCGGCGATGGCCCGGAGCAGGTCGTTCTCCCGCTCGTGGGCCAGCAGCGCCGGGTCGACGTCGCCGGGCCCCCCCAGGGCGAGCCCGAGGTCGGCGGCGTTGCGCAGCACCGAGGCGATCCGGGCGTGCGCGTACTGGACGTAGAAGACCGGGTTGTCGTTGGTCTTCCGGCTCCACAGCTCGACGTCGATGTCGATCATCTGGTCCACCGACGCCCGGGCGAGGGCGTACCGGGCGGCGTCGACGCCGATCGCGTCGGTGAGGTCGGAGAGCAGCACGATCGTGCCCGCCCGCTTGCTCATCCGGACCGGCTCGCCGTCGCGCAGCAGGTTGACCAGCTGGCCGATGAGGATCTCGAGGTGGGTGTCGGGGTCGTCGCCGGTGGCGGCCACCAGCGCCTTGTACCGGCCCACGTAGCCGGAGTGGTCGGCGCCGAGCATGATCACGACCCGGTCGAAGCCCCGGGACCGCTTGTCGAGGTAGTAGGCGCAGTCGGAGGCGAAGTAGGTCGTCTCGCCGTCGGCCTTGACCAGCACCCGGTCCTTGTCGTCGCCGAACGTCGTGGTGCGCAGCCACACCGCGCCGTCGGACTCGTAGACGTGCCCCTGCTCGCGCAGCCGGGCCAGCGCCTTGTCCACCGCGCCGGTCTCGTACAGCGACTTCTCGGAGAACCAGACGTCGAAGTCGACGCCGAAGCCCTCCATCGACCGGCGGATCTCGTCGAGCATCAGCGCGACGCCGGTGTCGCGGAACGCCTGCCGCTGGGCGTCGTCGTCGCGGTCGAAGACGTCGGGGACTGCGGTGACCACCGACGCGGCGATGTCGCCGATGTAGGAGCCGCCGTAGCCGTCCTCGGGCACCGGCCGGCCCTGCGCAGCGGCCTGCAGGCTGCGCGCGAAGCGGTCGATCTGCGCGCCGGCGTCGTTGATGTAGTACTCGCGGGTCACCACGGCGCCGCTGGCCTCGAGCAGCCGCCCGATCGCGTCGCCGACCGCGGCCCACCGGCTGCCGCCGATGTGCACCGGGCCGGTCGGGTTGGCCGAGACGAACTCGAGGTTGAGCGTCTGCCCGGCCAGCGGGGTGGTGCGGCCGTAGGCCTCGCCGGCGGTGACCGCCTGGACGGCGATCTGCCCGAGGGCGCCCTGGGCGAGGGTGACGTTGAGGAAGCCGGGGCCGGCGACGTCGACCCGGGCGACGCCGGGCTGCTCGCGCAGCTCCGCGGCGAGCAGGTCGGCCACCGCGCGCGGCGGCATGCCGGCGGGCTTGGCCAGGCGGAGGGCGACGTTGGTCGCGTAGTCGCCGTGCTCGGGGTTCTTGGGACGCTCGACGAGGACGTCGTCGGGGACGGCGACGGCGAGCGTGCCGCGCTCGACCACCGCCGCGACGACGGCCCGGACGAGGTCGCGCAACTGCTCGGGTGTCACCGCGACATCGTAGTCAGCGGCCGCGACCCGACTTCCGTCACACCTGCGGTGCCCGGGCACGCACAGGCGACCGACCTATGCTCGCGGGCGGGAGCGGCGGCGCAGCCGCGCTGCCCCGCGCGGACGGGCCCCCATCGTGGGCCACCGCGCACGCGCGCACCACTCGGGGCGCCGCCAGCGAGACGAGGACGAGGAGAGCACGTGGCCAAGGACCGCAAGCCCGACGCCGGCCGCAGCGGAGGCGGGGCGGGTCGCTCCGGCGGCGCGACGGGCAGGGGCGGCTCCGGCGCGCGGCCGGTCTCCACCACGAAGGGCGGCGCCGGCGCACGCCCGTCCGGCCGGGGCCGCACCCGCCCGCCGACGCAGGTGGTCACCCAGCAGCGGCCGTGGGGCCTGATCGCCGCCGCCGTCGCCGTCGTGGTCTTCGCCGCCGCGGCGATCACCTACGCGGTGGTGCAGGTGCGCCAGGCCGACGCCGAGCGGATCGACGCGATCGACGAGATCGCCGGCATCGAGAGCTTCGACTACGCCGCGGGCCAGGAGCACGTGACCACCCCGGTCGAGTACGACCAGTCGCCGCCGGTGGGCGGCCCGCACGACGGCAACTGGGCCGACTGCACGGGCACCGTCTACGACGTCGACGTCCGGCACGAGAACGCCGTCCACTCCCTCGAGCACGGCGCCGTCTGGATCGCGTACAACCCCGACGAGGTCTCCGACGAGGACGTCGAGCGGCTGTCGGGGCTCGTCGACGGGATCTCCGGCCGGCTGATGTCGCCCTACGAGGGCCTGGACGCCGCGGTGAGCCTGCAGTCGTGGAACCACCAGCTGAAGGTGGACTCCGCCGACGACCCGCGCATCGAGCAGTTCGCCGACTTCCTGACCTTCAACGGCGACGTCGAGGGCCACTACCCCGAGATCGGCGCGAGCTGCGAGAACCCCGACTTCGCCGCCAGCCCGCTGGTCGCCGGCGACGCGAGCACCCCGGTCGGGCCGAGCGACGCGCCGACCACGCCGACCATGGGCGCCGAGAGCACCACCGAGAGCACCACGGAGTGAGGCCGCGATGACCGCCACCGCCACCCGTCCCGAGCAGGACGCGCCGGCTCCGGCGCCGGGCCCCCGCGGGCGCGGCCTGCGGGCGGCGCTGCTCGCCGTCATCGCCGTCGCGCTGGTGGCGCTCGGCGGCGGGCTGGCGGTCGGTCTCGGCATCGGCGCGAGCGGGACGCCCGCGGCGGAGTCGGTCGACGCCGGCTTCTCCCGCGACATGGCGGTGCACCACCGGCAGGGCGTGGAGATGGCCAACCTCGCGCTCGACCGCAGCGCCGACCCCGAGGTGCGGCAGCTCGCCTTCGACATCTCCAGCACGCAGACCAACCAGGCCGGGCAGATGGAGGGCTGGCTGGCGCTGTGGGGCCTCCCCCGCTCCGGCGGCGACCACATGGCCTGGATGGGCGACGGGCACGCCGGCCACGACATGTCCGGGATGTCGTCGGACACCGACGGCGCGCTCATGCCCGGCATGGCCACCGAGACCGAGCTCGCCGAGCTGCGCACGCTGACCGGCACGGAGTTCGACGTGCAGTTCCTGCGGCTGATGACCCGCCACCACCAGGGCGGGTTCGACATGGCGCAGTACGCGGCGGAGAACGCCTCGGAGGCGGCGGTGCGCACGCTCGCCCGGTCGATCGCCGAGACGCAGACCGCCGAGGTGACGACGATGGTCGGGATGCTCACCGCGCGGGGCGGGACGCCGCTGCCGGCGCCCTGACGCCCGCCGTCGGGACGGGCGGGGGCGGCTGGTAACTTCTCTCCTGCCCGGGCCCCCGTAGCTCAGGGGATAGAGCACCGCCCTCCGGAGGCGGGTGCGCAGGTTCGAATCCTGCCGGGGGCACCCACGCGAGAACGGCCCGGACGGTCCTCCGTCCGGGCCGTTCTCGGTTCCGGGTCTCCGCGGCGACCGCGTCAGCGGTCCGGCGCCGTCTCCAGCGCCGGGGAGGCCGCCGGAGCGGCCCCCGTGACGGGCGCCTGCGCCGCCGGCTCCCGGTCGCGCAGGCTGCGCTGCGCCCGCGCCGCGCGGAAGCGCGACAGCGCGGCCCGCTGCCCGAACGCCCCGGTCAGCCGGTCGAGGAAGATCGCCAGCAGCACGACGGCGAGGCCGCCCTCGAAGCCGGCGGCGACGTCGAGCTGGGTCACCGCCCGCACCACCACCGCGCCGAGCCCCGCGGCCCCGAGCAGGCCCGCGGTGACCACCATCGACAGCGCCAGCATGATCACCTGGTTGACGCCCGCCATGATCGACGGCAGGGCCAGCGGCAGCTGCACCTCGCGCAGCACCTGCCCCGGCCGGGCGCCGAACGCCCGCGCGGCCTCGACGACCTCGCGGTCGACCTGCCGGATGCCGAGCTCGGTCAGCCGGACCCCGGGTGGGATGGCGAACAGGATCGTGGCCACCACGCCCGGCACCACCCCGACGCCGAAGAAGAAGACGGCGGGGATCAGGTAGACGAAGACCGGCGTCGTCTGCATGAAGTCCAGGACCGGCCGGACGACGACGCTCACCGCACGGTTGCGGGCCGCGAGGATGCCCAGCGGGACCCCGATCGCCGCCGCGATGACCGCCGCGACGAGGACCAGCGCCAGGGTCTGCATCGTCTCGGCCCACAGCTCGAGCGACACGACCAGGAGGAACGCCAGCACGGTGTAGAGCGCCAGCCAGGGTCCGCGCAGGAGCAGCGCGACGACGGCGAAGACGACGATCCAGACCACCGGCGGCGGGGTGACCAGCAGGTCGGTCAGGCCCTCGACGAGCGCCGACATGACCGCCGAGACGGCGTCGAAGAGCCACGGCACCGTGGCCAGCAGCCAGTCGATAAGGTCCGACACCCACCGGCCGAGCGGGACGTGCGGCATCAGGACCGCCTCCCCCGGGCCGGGACGGCCGACAGGGCATCGAGCACCGCGGCCCGCGGGACGACGCCGAGCAGCCGGCCGTCGTCGTCGAGGACGCCGAGGGGCACCGTGTGCCGCCCGACCAGGTGCACGAAGTCCACGACGGGCCGGTCGGCGCCGATCGTCGCGTAGTCGGGGACGAGCTCGCGGGGGCCGAGCGCGTCGCGGCCCTCCTGCACGGCGCGGGCCAGCAGGTCGTCCCGGGCGACGCCGGCCACCCGCCGGTCGCCGTCGAGGACGTAGACGCCGTTGGCCTCCGCGGCGCCCAGCCGTCGCAGCACCTCCCCCGGCGGGTCGCCGAGCCGGGCGGTCATCCGCGGCTCGCGCAGCAGGTCGCCGGCGGTCAGCACCCGGGTCCGGTCGACGTCGGAGGTGAAGTCGGCGACGTAGTCGTCCGCGGGCGCGGAGATGATCTCCGGACCGGTGCCCAGCTGGACGGTGCGGCCGTCCTTGAGCATCAGGATCCGGTCACCGAGCCGCATGGCCTCGTTGAGGTCGTGCGTGATGAACACGATCGTCTTGGCCAGCTCCGACTGCAGCCGCTCGAGCAGGTCCTGCATGTCCCGGCGGATCAGCGGGTCGAGGGCGGAGAACGGCTCGTCCATGAGCAGCACCTCCGAATCGGCCGCCAGCGCCCGGGCCAGCCCGACCCGCTGCCGCATGCCACCGGAGAGCTCCTCGGGCCGGGCACCGGCGCGGTCGATGAGGCCGACGGTCTCCAGCGCCCAGTCCGCGCGCTCGCGCTGCACGGCCGCGGGCGCCCCGCGGACCTTGAGCGCGTAGGCGGCGTTCTCCCGGACCGTCCGGTGCGGCAGCAGCGCGAAGTGCTGGAAGACCATGCTGATCTTCTCGTTGCGCACCGTCCGGAGCTCGGCGTCGTCGAGCGCGCGCAGGTCGCGGCCCTCGACCTCGACGGTGCCGGCGCTCGGCTCGATCAGCCGGTTGAGCAGCCGCACCAGCGTCGACTTGCCCGAGCCCGACAGGCCCATCACGACGAACAGCTCACCGCGCTCGACGGCGAAGCCGACGTCGTGCACGGCGAGCGTCGCGCCGGTCCGGCGCAGGATCTCGTCGCGCCCGAGCCCCTCGCCGGCCAGCCGCAGCGCCTCCTGCTCCCGCGCGCCGAAGACCTTCGTCAGGCCCGTGACCCGCAGCACCGGGGCCGTCACGTCAGCCGATCCACTCGTCGATCTGGTCGGCGTTCGCGTCCACCCACTCGCGCGCCACCGCGGCCACGTCCTCGCCGTCGACGTCGACCCGCTTCTGCATCTCCTCCATCTCCTCGACGGAGATGCGGAAGTCCGTCAGCAGGTCGACGAACGCCGGCGCCTGCTCGCGCAGCTCGTCGCTGGCGGCGATGTTGGCGCTGTAGGAGGGCATCGCGCAGGCGCCGTCGCCGGTGGTCAGGCACCCGTCGCTGTAGGGCGTGGGCTCCTCGAGCTGCACCATGTCGTACTGCGCGAAGACCGCGTGCGGGTGGTACAGGTACAGCACGATCGGCTCCTCGCGGCTGTAGCTGTTCGCCAGCTGCGCGAGCTCGGCGGCCTCGCTGGACACCACGTGCTCGAGCCCGATGCCGTAGCCCTCGAGGCGCTTGGCGTTCTGCTCGGTGGTGATGTAGCCGGGGTCGGCGTCGTAGAACTTGTTCCCGAGCTGGTCGGCGTACTCGTCGAGCTGCGTGACGCTGGTCAGCCCCTCGAGCGGGCCGCCCGGCTCCAGCGCGTACGCGGGGACGAACCAGCCCTGCGAGGCGTCCCCGTAGGTCTCCGACACGATCTCGACGCGGTCGGCGGCGGAGTCGGCGAGCTCCTGCTGGTTGGGCAGGGCGACCTCGGTGAGCAGGTCGATGTCACCGCGCTGGGCGCCCGCCCAGGCGGCGGCCGGGTCGAGCTGGGTGGTGGCGAGCGAGGCGACCCCGAGGTCGGGGTTGTCGGCGGCGATCTCGCCGAGGATGCCGGTGGTCAGGCCGGCCGCGGTCCAGCTGAACTGCGCGGTCTGGACGGTGATCCCGTCGCCGCTGCCGGAACCGGCGCCCGAGTCGGGCTGCTCGCTCGTGCAGCCGGCGACGGCGGCGGCCAGGACGGCGGTGAGGGCCACCGCGGAAGCGCGGGGCCGGAGGGTCGTGCGCTGCATGGGGTCTCTTCCTGGAGGTCGTCGGGCCCGGGAGGCCGCGGCGGAGGGAGGCGCGCGCGACGAGGCGCAGGCCCCTCTCGGAGAAGAGCCTGCGCCTCGTGCGGCGGTCGTGCTGGGCGGAGGTGTCCCGCCGTCACCCGGCGGAGGGACCGACCGGGGCGTCGCCGCGCAGCGTGATGCGGTGCATGACACGGCGCTGGTCGCCGTAGTCGCGGTTGGCGTAGTGCACCGTCGAGCGGTTGTCCCACATCACGACGTCGCCGACCGACCAGCGGTGCCGCACGACGTGCTCCGGCTTGGTGATGTGCGCGTAGAAGAGGTCGAGGAGGTACCGGCTCTCGGCGTCGGACACGCCCTCGATGTGCGACACGAAGCCCGGGTTGACGAACAGCCCCTTGCGGCCCGTCTCGGGGTGCACGCGGACGACCGGGTGGGCGACCGGGACGAGGGCGCGGTACTCCTCGCCCTCCCACTTCGTGCGCTCCTCGCGCTGGGCGATGTAGTAGCCGAACTCGCGGGTGCCGTCGTGCACCGCGACGAGCTGGTCGGCCAGCCGCTGCACCGGCTCGGACAGGGAGCGGTAGGCGAGCTCCAGGTCGGCCCACTGGGTGTCGCCACCGGTGGGCGGGAGGACGACGGCGCGCAGCACCGACCCGAGCGGGGGCCGGCGGACGAAGGTGACGTCGGTGTGCCAGATGTCGGCGAACCCGCCGGTGGCGCTGTCCAGCGCGTAGATCTCGGGGTGCTCCTGGTCGACGCCCGGGACGACGGGGTGCGACTCGGTGACCTCGCCGAGCCGGCGGCCCAGCGCGATCTGGCCGTCGGGGTGCAGGTCGTGCTGGCCGGCGAAGAACAGCACCTTGTACTCGGCGAGCGCGGCCCGGACGGCCCGGACCTGCTCGTCGGTGGCGCGGGCGAGGTCGAGGCCGTGGACGCGGGCGCCGATGGTGGGCTCGAGGCGCTCGAGCTCGAGGGCGGCGACGTCACCGTGGACGTCGGCGGGCTGGGTCGGGGCTGCGGCGAGCAGGGTCATGCGAGGACTCCGGGGGATGCGGCTGGACGGGACGGGGGACGGTCCTCAGGCCCGACAGAGCGCGCTCGCGCACCGCAGCAGGTCGACGTGCCGGCGCTCGACGAGCGCCAACCGCACAATCCCGACCGACTGCATGGGGATTACCGTAGCGGTCGATCGGGTCCGGCGACACGCGGGTGCCCTCGTCCCGCCCCCTGGAGGACCCGTGCCCACCACCGTCCGCGCCTACGCCGCCACGTCGCCCACCGATCCGCTGGCGCCGACGACGATCGACCTGCGGGACGTCGGCCCCCGCGACGTGCGCATCGACATCCGGTACGTCGGCATCTGCCACTCCGACATCCACACCGCGCGCAGCGAGTGGGGCGCCACCCGCTACCCGGTCGTCCTCGGTCACGAGATCGCCGGGGTGGTGGCCGAGGTCGGCGCCGAGGTGAGCCGGTTCCGCGTCGGCGACCGCGTCGGCGTCGGCTGTCTCGTCGACTCCTGCCGGGAGTGCCGCTACTGCCGGCGCGGGGACGAGCAGTTCTGCACCGAGGGCTACGTCGAGACCTACTCGAGCACCGGGCGGGACGGGCGGCCCACCCAGGGCGGCTACGCCGAGGGCATCGTCGTCACGGAGGACTTCGTCCTGCGCATCCCCGACGGCCTGGCGCTCGACGTGGCCGCCCCGCTGCTGTGCGCGGGCGTCACCGTCTACTCCCCGCTGCGCCACTGGGGAGCGGGCCCGGGGACCCGGGTCGCCGTCGTCGGGCTGGGCGGGCTGGGGCACGTGGCCGTCCAGGTCGCCGCCGCGCTCGGTGCCGAGGTCACGGTGCTGTCCCAGTCCCTGCGGAAGCAGGAGGACGGCCTGCGCCTGGGGGCGGGCCACTACGCCGCCACGAGCGCCCCGGACACCTTCGCCCGCCTGGCGGGCTCGTTCGACCTCGTCCTCAACACCGTCAGCGCGTCGGTCGACGTCGACGCGTACCTGTCCCTGCTCGACGTGGACGGCACGCTGGTCAACCTCGGGATCCCCGAGCACCCGCAGTCGCTGGACGTCGCCTCGCTGCTCATGCGTCGCCTCTCCTACGCCGCGTCGAACATCGGCGGCATCCGCGAGACCCAGGAGATGCTCGACTTCTGCGCCGCGCACGGCATCGCCGCGGAGGTCGAGACGATCGGCGTGGACCGCGTGGACGAGGCCTTCGACCGGGTGGTGGCCTCCGACGTGCGCTACCGCTTCGTGATCGACACGGCCACCCTGGCGTGACGCGCCGGTAGCGGACGGCACCGGGGGTTGCCGATCTCCGGGACGGGGCACAGCGGTATCGGACGACGCCGACCGGAACGAGCCGATGACCGCACGCACCTGGCCGCGACGGCCCTGCCCCGAGACCACGGGATCCCGCTACGACTACGAACTCGCCTCCGCGGCACAGCTGCGCACCATGCGCGCCGGGCTGCGGGACTGGCTGCCCGCCGTGACGAGTGACCCCGACCTGCTCGACGAGCTGCTCCTGACCCTCGACGAGCTGGCGTCGAACGGCCTGCGGCACGGGCTCCCGCCCGTGCGCGTGAGCGTCGCGTCCTCGGCGGACGACCTGCTGCTCGCCGTCAGCGACGCCGCGCCCGAGTGCGCGCCGGAGCCGGCGACGGGGCGGGACCCCGCGCAGGGCGGGATGGGCCTCAACCTGGTGGCCGACCTGTCGGTCGCGTGCGGCTGGGACGTCCACGACGGCCGCAAGCACGTCTGGGCCTGCCTGTCGCGGGGCTGACCCCGGGTCGCCCCCCTCGGGAGGAGGACCCGCGGCGGGCCAGGAACGCGGGACGCCCGGCCCGGCGTTGTGCTCTCCGGACGACGCGCCCGCCCCCGGCGCGCGCCCGAGGAGGGGAAATGGACTACCTCAACCGCCTGCGCTCCGAGCGCCCGGTGCTCTACTGGCTCGTCCTGCTGGTCGGGTTCTGGCTGGCCTTCCAGCTCCTCCTCGGCGTCGCGCAGCTGCTGCTGGGCGGTTTCGCGCTGCCGGCGTGGGCGCCCCTGGCCCTGGTGCTCGGCGTGCTCGTCCTCGTCGCCCGGCGCCAACAGGGACGCTGACCCACCGGTCAGGACACGGCGGCCGCCGGGGCCTCCGCCGGGAGGGCCGTCCGGCGGCGCGGGCGCAGCTGCACGACCACCACGGACGTCAGCACCAGCAGGCCGCCGGCGAGCTGGACCGGCGTCAGGGACTCCCCCAGCGTCACGGCGGCCAGCGCCGCGGTGACGAGGGGCTCGGCGGTGGACAGGATGGCCGCGGTCGACGGGCCGGTGCGGCGCAGGCCGGCGAAGAAGGCGAGCATCGCGACGACGGTCGACACGACGGCGATGCAGCCGACCCACAGCCACCCGGCCGGCCCGAAGCCGAGGTCCAGCCCGCCGCCGGCGATCGCCCGGCCGGTGAGCGCCACGGCGGCGCCGGCCATCACCAGCGCGGACAGCACCACCGGCGCCAGCCGGTGCACCACCGTGTCGGCCACGAGGATGTAGCAGGTGTAGGTGACGGCGGCGCCGAAGGCGAGGGCCACGCCCGTGCCGTCGAACCGCACGCCGCCCGCGCCGAGCAGGACCAGCAGCGTCCCGCCGGACGCGACCAGCAGCGCCGCGGCGCGCGCCGGGGTCAGCCGGTCGCGGCCGAGCAGCACCGCGGCCAGCGTGACGAGCGCCGGATAGGTGTAGAGCACGAGCGCCACCAGCGAGGCGTCGATCCGCTCCAGCGCCGTGAAGTAGAGGGTGGCCTGGGTGGCGTACCCGACGGCGCCGAGCGCCAGGGCGGTCAGCAGGAGCCGCCGGCCGAGCGGCCGCCGCGGCCCCGGGCCGCCCGACCGCAGCCCGGGCCGCAGCGCGAGCACGCCGGCCAGCAGCAGCGCGGCGAGGAGGAACCGCAGCGCGAGGAGCGCCTCGGGCCCGACCCCGGCGGCGTAGGCGAGCTTGCCGAAGACCCCCATCGCGCCGAAGCAGGCCGCCGACAGCAGGCACAGTGCGAGACCCACGCCGGACAGCCTCGCCCGCACGTCCCGTCAGCTCCAGCGACGGTTCGTGGACCGCACTGGTTAGCGTCCCTGCATGGTCGAGTTCGATCTCCGCCGGCTGCGCGTGCTGCGGGAGCTGGAGCTGCGCGGCACCCTCGGCGCCGTGGCCGCCGCGCTCGGCTACACGCCGTCGGCGATCTCGCAGCAGCTGGCGGTCCTGGAGCGGGAGGCCGGGACGCCGCTGCTGGAGAGGGCGGGCCGGGGCGTGCGCCTCACCGACGCCGGGCGCCTGCTCGCCCGGCACGCCGGGGTCCTGCTCGCCGCGGCCGAGGCGGCGCGCGCGGACCTCGCGGCGCTCGGCGGCGAGGTCCGCGGCACGGTCCGGGCGGGCGGCCTGCAGTCGGCCACCCGCCGCCTGCTCGTCCCCGCGGTGGCCGGCATGCGCGGCGAGCACCCGCGGGTGCGGGTCGAGGTGTCGGAGCTGGAGCTCGAGCAGGCGCTGCCGGAGCTGCGGTCGGGCAGCCTCGACGTCGTCGTCAGCGACGAGTACGACGGTCACCCGCGCCCGCGGCCGGCGGGGCTGCGGTTCGCCGTGCTGCACGAGGAGCCGCTGCACCTCGTCCTGCCCGCCGACCACCCCGCGGCCGTCCCGGGAGGCCCGGTCGCCCTGGCGGACCTGCGCGACGACGCCTGGGCGACCTCCGGCGCCGGGACCGGGCACACGGCGCTGGTCGTCGGCGCCTGCCGCTCCCTGGGCGGGTTCGAGCCGGACCTGCGGCACCGGTCCGACGACGCCGACGTCCAGCTGGAGCTCGTGCGCCGCGCCGGCGCCGTCGCCCTGCTGCCCGCGCTCACCCTGCCCGGGGGCGATCCGGCGCTGGCCGTGCGCGACGTCGCCGGGGCCGCCGTCCGGCGCCGGCTCGTGCTGCTCACCCGCGACCAGCCCGCTCCCCCGGCCCTGGCCGCCTTCCTCGCTGCGGTGCGCGGCCGGGCGGAGCAGCTCGGCTGAGCGGGCCGACGGCGGTCAGCCCGGGTGGGCGACCCAGCCGCCCGGGAAGGCGTCGGGCGGGGCGAGCCCGGGCCGCGGGCCGCCGTCGAGGTCGTCGGCCGCCGCGACGACCTCCTCGGCGCCCACGCCGAGCAGCACCCGGGTGACCTGCTGGGTGGAGTCGAGCAGGTCGTCGAGGGCGCGGTCGACGTGCGCCCCGGTGACCACCTCGACCGGGTCCTGCTCGTGCAGCGCCTCGAGCACCGCGCGGCGCAGCAGCTCCTTGAGGAACGACGCCGTCACCCCGTCGGTGCGCTCGACGGCCCGCTCGACGTCGTCGCCGGTGAGCTGCAGCGGCACCGCCCGGCCGTAGAGCCGCAGCAGGTCACGGCGGGCGGCGGCGTCGGGCAGGCCGACCTCGACCGCGACGTCGATGCGCCCCGGCCGCGCGGCGAGGGCGGGCTCGAGCAGGTCGGCCCGGTTGGTGGTCAGCACGAACAGCAGGTCGGCGTCGGGGGCGGCGCCGTCCATGGCGTCGAGCAGGTCGAACAGCACGGGGCTGCCGCCGGGGCCGAACGAACGCTCGGCGGCCACCAGGTCGACGTCCTCCAGGACGACGACGGCCGGCTGCAGCTCGCGGGCGAGCTCGGCGACCGCCCCGATCGCCCCGAGGGAGCGGCCGGTGAGCAGCAGCCGGGTGTAGTCGTCCATCCGGCCGAGCAGCCACCGCACGGTGTGCGTCTTGCCGGTGCCGGGCGGGCCGTAGAGCAGCAGGCCGCGCTTGAGGTGCTGGCCGGCGGCGCGCAGGCCCGCGCGGTGCTCGGCCACCCCGACGGCGTGCCGCTCGACCCGGTCCAGGACGACGGCGGGCAGCACGACGTCGTCGCGGGTCAGGCCCGGCGGCTCGAGGAAGGTGAGCTCGACGCCGCCCATCGGCGTCGGCGTCACCTCGACCAGCTGCCCGCGGTAGACGTTGCGCTCGCGGCGCAGCCGGTCGAGCTCGGCCAGCACCTCCTGCGCCGCGCGGACCGGCAGCCCCGCCACCTCCACCGACAGGGTGGGCCGGTGCTCGCCGGGGCCCTGCACGAGGAGCACGTAGCGCCCGGTGTCGTCCGTGACCAGCAGCAGCGCCAGCCGCAGGCACGCGAGCGTCGAGCCGGGGCCGTCGGGCAGGTCGACCACCGTCGGGGCGGACAGCCGCACCGGCGGCAGCGCCTCGCCGGTCATCAGCTGCTGCAGCGAGATGTCGCCGTAGTGCGGCGGGAGGACGACGCCGTGCACCTCGACCGTGCGCCCCTCGGCGGCCGTCCAGGCGTCCAGCGCCGTCTGCAGGTTGACGTGCTCGAAGCCCGACAGCGTCCGGGAGACGACGGACTCCGCCAGCCCCGCCGCGCCGAGCGACCCCCGCACGAGGGCCACGACCTCGTTGGCCCCCTGCGCCGGGGCGTGCAGCCAGTTCAGCAGCGACTGCAGGCCCTCGGCGAACCGCCTCACCTCGTCGTCCGACGCTCCCGCCACGCTGCCCCCGCTCCGTCGGCCCGGCCGTGCCGGCGGAGCGTAGCGATCACAGGCCTGTGGCGCCTCAGCCCGCGGCGGGCAGCCGCACCAGGTCGAGCACCGCCCGGGCCGCGCTGCCCGGCGGCGCGAGCAGCACGAGCTCGCGGCCGTGCCCGGCGAGCTGGTCGCGCACGCGGTGCAGGACCTGCACTCCGGCGCTGGCCAGCAGGGTGACCGCGGACAGGTCGAGGGTCAGCGACAGCACGCCGCCGCGGGTGGCGGCCGCCACCGTGCGGTCGAGCTCGTCGACGCTGGTGACGTCGACCGGCCCGCTCACCCGCAACCGCACCGCGCCGGGGGTGCCGTCGGGCTCCCCGGGCACCACGCCGAAGGGCTCGCGGGGCGGCGCGGCGGCGCCCGGGCCGGCGTCGGCGTCGGCGCCGAGCATCGCCGGCCGGTGGAGCCGGTGCCGGAGCGTGACCACGGTCCCCGAGCCGCCGTCGGAGCGCTGCACGTGCAGCGAGTCGGTGAGCTGCTGGGCGAGCAGCAGCCCGCGTCCGCGGTGCGAGGCGCCCGGGTCGGGGTCGCGCCACCGCCCCTCGTCGGCGACGCGGCACTCGAGCACCCCGTCGGGCAGCAGCACCGCGTCGAGCCGGACCGGGCCGGTCTCGCCGCGCGGGTAGGCGTGGTCGACGGCGTTGGCCACCGCCTCCCACACGGCGAGCTCGACCGCGCCCCGGTCGTCGGCGGCCGGGTCGAGCTCGTCGAGCCACGCGTCGACGGTCCGCCGCAGCCGGCGCACCTCGTCGCGGGCCGTGCCGGAGTCGGCGTGCAGGGGCGGCACGGGCACCGGCAGGCGGTGGGCGGCCAGCGTGGTGACGTCGTCGTCGTAGCCGGTGCGGGTGAGCAGCTCGACGGTCAGCCGGCACAGCCGCTCGTCGGGGGTGCCCGGCGCGCCGAGCGGGAGGGCCCGGTTGGCGGCCGCGTCGGAGGCGACGCCGGCGAGCTCGGCCATGCCGTCGGCGATGCTGCGGAAGGGCCGCTCGATGAGCCCGTCGCTGTACAGGAGCACCGTCTCGCCGGGGGCGAGGACGTCGTCGGTGATCTCGGGGACGGAGCCCGGGGCGGCGGTGCCCAGCGGTCCCGCCGCCCCGGGGGCGAGGAAGCGGGTCGTCCCCTCCTCGTCGACCACGAGGGGCGGCGGCTGGCCGCAGCAGGCGTAGCGGAGGGCGCCGGTCGCCGGGTCCAGGACGACGAGCGCCACGGTCGCGGCGTGCAGCCGCGGGTTGCGCGCGGCGAAGGCGTCGGCCCGGGCGAGCGCCTCGGCGGGTCCGAGGCCGGCGAGCAGCGCGTCGCCGAGGACCGCGCGCAGCTGGCCCATGGCCGCCGAGGCCGCCACCCCGTGCCCGACGACGTCGCCGACGACGAGCGCCACGGTCCCCGCGGGCAGCGGGATCGCGTCGAACCAGTCGCCGCCGGCCACCTGGTCGCCCGCGGCCACCAGGTACCGGGCGGAGATCCGGGCACCGGGCAGCACCGGCAGGGTGGCCGGCAGCAGTGCCTCCTGCAGCGTCGTGACCAGGGCCCGCGCGTCCCGGAAGCGCCGCTCGGCGTCGGCGGCCTGCTCCTGCGCCGCCTGCCGGGCGAGCACCTGCTCGGTGACGTCGTGGGCGAAGGTGGCCACGCCGTCGACCTCGCCGTCGGCCGAGCGGGTCGGCGCGAGGTGGAAGTCGAGGAACACCTCCTGCAGCTCCCCGGTACCGCCGGGGTCCACCTGCAGCCGCCACTCCCGGGCCACCCGGTCGCGGCCGGTCGCCAACACCTCGTCGAGGAGCTCGAAGATGTGCTGCCCCTCCAGCTCGGGCAGGGCGTCGCGGATCGGCAGGCCGACCAGGTCGTCGCGGCCGAAGAACGCCCGCATCGCGCCGTTCGCCGCGACGACGGCGTGCTCCGGGCCGCCGTAGACGCACAGGATCAGCGGCATCTGGTCGTAGGCGACGCGGACGGCGGAGGCGTCGCCGACCAGCCGGTCGGCGTCTGCTCCGCCGCGCTGCACCACTCGCCCACCCACCCCCGCGGTCCTCCGGCGCGAGCGCGCCGCGGCGCCCCCCTACCCCCCGGACCTGCGGGTCCATGCACCGTGCCGGTGCGCGGCACCCCGCCGGGCGGTCCTCCTGGCCGTGCGGCCCCCGGTGGTCGATGATCGGGTGATGACGGTCACCGCACTGCCCTCGCGCGGGAGGTGGGTCTGGGACGCGCGCGACCGGACCCGCGCGGTCCGCGTCTCGGCGCACGCCGCCCAGGGGCTGCTCAACCTGAGCATCTGGCGCGACGACGTGTGCGTCGGCACCGTGAAGCTGCGGCCCGACGAGGCCGCCGACCTGGTGTCCGGCCTGTCGGAGGGGCTCGCCCAGCTGGCCGCCGCGCCGGCCCGCCCGGTCCCGGTCGACGCGCGGGTGCTCGACCTGGAGACGCGCCTGGCCGCCGTCGAGTCCGCCGTCGGGGGGCCGACAGGCGCCGCCCGCCGGTACCGCAGCGAGCCGCCCGCGCTGCGGGTGGCCCGCGCGCTGGCCCGCCGGGTGCAGCAGCGCCTCGCGCCCGGCCCCCGGGCCCGCTGACACCGGGCCGGCCCGTGCGGGTCGTCTCCCTGCTCCCGTCGGCGACCGAGATCGTCTACGCCCTGGGCCTCGGCG
This sequence comes from Geodermatophilus sp. SYSU D01106, assembly GCF_054049995.1. Lineage (NCBI taxonomy): Bacteria > Bacillati > Actinomycetota > Actinomycetes > Geodermatophilales > Geodermatophilaceae > Geodermatophilus > Geodermatophilus sp. SYSU D01106. The sequence goes on from NZ_JBJGYM010000003.1 coordinate 233,353, forward strand.
AGCAGCTCGTCGGCGTCACGTTCGAGTGCGACGAGCCGCCGCGGGCCCGCGCCGAGAAGACCGTCGTCGTCGGCGGGCTGGACACCGCGGGGATGACGCCGGCGGACGTCGACGCCGCCGTCCGCGCCCGCGTCGCCGCCGGGGAGGACCTCTACACGCTGGACGCCGGCGCCCTCGCGGCGCTGGACCCCGACGTCGTCCTCACCCAGGACCTCTGCCGCGTCTGCGCGCTGCCGGCGGGCTCCGTCGACGACGCGCTGGCGCACCTCGGCTGCCGCGCCGACGTGGTGACCCTCGACCCGCACACCCTCGAGGACGTCCTGGCCACCATCACCACCGTCGGCGAGCGCACCGGCACCGCGCCGCGGGCCGCGGAGCTCGTGGCGTCGCTGCGCGCCCGGCTGGACGCCGTCGCGCGCCGGGTGGCCGGGCGGCCCCGCCCGCGGGTGGCCGTCGTCGAGTGGGTCGACCCGCCGTTCCCGGCCGGGCACTGGGTCCCCGACCTGGTCACCGCCGCGGGCGGGCAGCCGGTGGCGTGCCGCCCCGGGCAGCGGTCGGCGCCGGTCCCCTGGGCCGAGTTCAAAGCGGCCCGCCCCGACGTCGTCGTGGTCGCGCCCTGCGGCTTCGGCCTGGACGGGGCCGCCGGGCAGGCGGCCGACGTCGCGGGCCGGCTGCCCGGCGTGCCGGTCTGGGCGGTCGACGGCAACGCGGTGGTCGTCCGCCCCGGCCCCCGGCTGGTCGACGGCGTGGAGGTCCTCGCCGCGCTCCTGCACGGCGGGGAGGTGCCGCCGCACCTGGCGGTCCGGGTCGCCTGAGCGGCGGCTCCCCAGGAGGTGAGCCGCCGCGGCCGGCTCAGGCGGTGGGGGTGCGCCGGCGCGTGGTCCAGGCCAGCGCCAGGCCGGCGACGCCGGTGACCGCGCCGACGACGCCGAGCACCAGCGCGGTCGTGGCGGTCCCGGAGCCGCCGTCGCCGCTCGCGGAGGCCTCGGCGACGTCGGTGGTGGGGGCGTCGCTGCCGCCGCCGTCGCCGTCGGCGGCCGCGGCACCGGCCAGTGTCAGCACCGGCGCCGGGTACTCGGGCTCCTCGCCGCCGACCGTGGGCTCGATCCAGGCGGCCTCCGTGCCGTCGCTGTAGGTCTGCACGGCCGGGTAGCTCACCTCGTCGGCGTCCGGGAACGGGCCGCCGGACAGCGCGAACTCCAGGAACTCGCCGGGGCCGATGCCCTGGCCCTCCTCGGCGCGGAACTCCACGACGGAGACGTACTCGGTGATCTCCTGGCCGTGGGACTCCAGCGGCTCGGCCAGCTGCGCCCGGGTGGTCGACACCGTCCAGCCGGGCACCGGCATGGCCCGCAGCGAGGCCATCGCGGCCTCCTCCGGGACGGAGATGCGGACGGCCACGGTGCTGGCGGTGTCGCTCTCGTTCGGCACGCGGAAGGTCAGCTTCCCGTAGCCGCCGGCGGCCGCGTCCTGCGACGAGACGGTCACGTGCGCCGAGGCGACCCCGGCGGTCGCCAGGAGCGCGGCCAGGCCGGCCGCCAGGACGACGGCCAGCCGGTGGATGGTGCGGGACACGGTTCTCCTCGGGTCGGTGGTCGGGTGCGGCGGGCCGCACCTCTCCCCCCTCTGGTCGCCGCGCGCGCCGCCGCGGTTCCCGTGTGCCCGGTCACGGCCGGCACCGAGCCGCCCGACGGTCCTGTGCGGTGCCGGTTTAGCGTCGCCGCATGGAGCACACCGGGGTGCAGACCACCCGCGCCGGCGACGTCGAGATCGCCTACGAGACCTTCGGCTCGCCCGAGGACACACCGCTGCTGCTGGTCATGGGCCTGGCCACCCAGATGGTCGGCTGGCCCGACGGGTTCTGCCGGATGCTCGCCGACCGCGGCCTGTACGTCGTCCGGTTCGACAACCGCGACATCGGCCTGTCCACGCACCTCCACGACGCCGGCGCGCCCGACGTGCTCGCCGTCATGGGCGGCGACCACAGCCGCGTCGCCTACCGGCTGGCCGACATGGCCGACGACACCGCGGGCCTGCTCGACGCGCTCGGCCTCGACAGCGCGCACGTCGTCGGCGCCTCGATGGGCGGGATGATCGCCCAGACGCTGGCCATCCGGTACCCGCAGCGGGTGCGCAGCCTGACCTCGATCATGTCGACGACCGGCGACCCCGCCGTCGGCTCCCCCGCCGAGGCCGCGATGGGCGTCCTGCTCGCCCCGCCGGCCACCGACCGGGAGTCCGCGCTGCAGCGCGCCGTCGACACCTACCGCGTCATCGGCTCGCCGGGCTTCGAGTTCGACGAGGCCGGCCTGCGCGAGCGCGCCGGGCTGTCCTTCGACCGCGCCCACGACCCGGCCGGCGTCGCCCGCCAGCTCGCCGCGATCCTCGCCAGCCCCGACCGCACCGCCGACCTGGCGTCGGTCGCCGTCCCCACGCTGGTCGTGCACGGCGAGCAGGACGCGCTGGTGGACGTCTCCGGCGGCCGCGCGACGGCGGCGGCGATCCCCGGCGCCGAGCTGCTCGTCGTCGACGGGATGGGCCACGACCTGCCGCGCGAGGTGTGGCCGCAGATCGTCGACCGGGTCGCCGCGCTGGTCGACCGGGTCGAGCGGGCCTGACCTCCCGGGGCCCCGGCGCGCGGCGGGGCCCCGGACCGGGCTCAGCTGGTGAGCATGCCGCCCTCCACCGGGATCGTCGTCCCGGTGACGTAGCCGCCGGCCTCGCTGACGAGGAAGACGAGGGCGGCCGCGAGCTCCATCGGGTCGCCGGCGCGGCCGGCGAGGACCCGGCCCATCTGCTGGTCGAGGTAGCCCTCGGGGTACTGGTCGGTCATCTCCGAGGCGAAGAAGCCCGGCGCCAGCGCGTTGACCCGGATGCCCTTGCGGCCGGTCCACTGCTGCGCGAGGTCGCGGGTCAGGCCGATCAGCCCCGCCTTGCTCGCCGCGTACGCCGCCTGGGGCAGCCCGGCGGTGGTCAGCCCCAGCACGCTGGAGATGTTGACGATCGAGCTGCCCGGCTGCATCACGCGCCCGCAGGCCTGGGCCATCCAGTAGCAGCCGTTGAGGTTCACGTCGATGACCGACCGGAACTCCTCCGGCTTCTCGCGGGTGGCCGGCGCGGCGGTGCCGATGCCGGCGTTGTTGACCAGGACGTCGACACGCCCGAACTCCGCCATCGTGGCGTCGACCAGCGCCTGGCAGTCCTCCACCCGCGCGACGTCCGTGCGCACGGTGATCGCCCGCCGGCCCTCCGCCTCGACCGCCTCCCGCGTCGCGGCCATGCGGTCCTCGCGGCGGGCACCGAGGGCGACGTCGGCCCCGGCCTGCGCCAGCGCCCGGGCGAACACCACGCCCAGCCCCGAGGACGCCCCCGTCACGATCGCCACCCTGCCGTCGAGCCGGAACATGTCCAGGACGCTCTTGTCCGCCACCGTGCACTCCCCTCGCCGACCATGCCGTCCCCGGGACCGTATCCGGGCTGTGCGGTACATCACCGCCCGGGCGGGTAGGGGGTGCTGCGCGGGCAGCAGGACCCGCGGGGAGGGAGTCGGCATGACGTCGGCACAGCCACCGGGCACGCCGCTGTGGCGGCAGGCGTTCGACGCCGCCGAGAGGGCGGTGACCCCCCACGCGGAGAACCTGGTGCGGACCCCCGGGTTCGCCACCGGCGTCACCCTGCTGCGCCGCGCGCAGACGATGGCGCGCGACACCGCGCGCGGGGTGTCCGCCCGCGCCTGGCACCTGGTCAACCTGCCCGCCGGCAGCGACCTGGCGCGGCTGCGGGCGCAGATCGGCGCGCTGGACCGCGAGGTGCGCCGGCTGACCGTGCAGCTGGAGAACGAACGACGTGCCCGTGCCGCCGACCCCACCCCGGAGGAGCCCGATGCCGACGGTCCCCACTCCCCAGGCGGTGCTCGACCGCGTGCGCCGCGACGTCGAGCGCAACGCCCTCCGCGCGCGTAACGGCATCAAGCTCGCCGCCGGCGTCGACCGGCCCGGCGTCGGGCTCACGCCCAAGGACGTCGTCTGGCAGCGCGGCCGCACCCAGCTGTGGCACTACCGCAGCGAGAAGGTGCGGTACTCGCCGCCGCTGCTCATCGTGTTCAGCCTGATCAGCCGCAGCTACATCCTCGACCTGACGCCGGGGAACTCCTTCGTCGAGCAGCTGCTCGACGCCGGCTTCGACGTCTACATGGTCGACTGGGGCGAGCCCGACGAGCGCGACGCGCAGAACCGCCTCGAGGACTACGTCGACGACTACGTCCCCGCGGCCGTCGACCGGGTGCGGGAGATCTCCGGCGCCGACGAGGTCAACCTGTTCGGCTACTGCTTCGGCGGCGACCTCTCGCTCCTCTACGCCGCGCACCACCCCGACGCCCCGGTGCGCAGCCTGAGCGTGCTGGCCACCCCCGTCGACTTCACGGAGATGGGGCCGATGGCCGACATCTTCCGCAGCGGCGGGATGGAGGTCGACGACGTGGTCGACGAGAACGGCAACGTCCCCCCGCGCATCGTCGTCCAGGGCTTCCGCACCCTCACCCCCACCGCCGAGGTCACCCGCTACGTGACGCTGTGGGAGCGGCTCTGGAACGACGAGTACGTGGCGGCCTACCAGGCGATGACCGGCTGGTCCGACGACCACATCCCGTTCCCCGGCGCGGCCGCGCGGGAGACCGTGCAGATGCTCGTGCGCGACAACGGCATGGTCACCGACCGGCTGACCGTCGGCGGGGACCGCGTGCACCTGTCCGACATCCGGCTGCCGTTCCTCACCGTGCGCGCCGACCGCGACCACATCGTCCCGCCGGCGGCCACGGCGCCCCTGATCGACCTGGTCGGGTCGGAGGACAAGCACGAGCTGCGGCTGCACGCCGGGCACATGGGGCTGGTGGTCGGCCGGACGGCGGCCAAGACCACCGTGCCGGAGATCATCGGGTTCCTGCGCCAGCGCAGCGACGAGCACACGCCCGGCCGCGCCGCCGGGCAGGAGGGGTGAGCGTGGACGTCGTCGAGCTCGGCGAGGCGCACTGCGACGCGCTGCTGCGGTTCTTCCGGTCGCTGCCGGAGGAGGACCTCACCTTCATCGAGGAGCAGGTGACCGACCCCGACGTCGTCCGGTCCTGGGCGTCGGGCGGCGGGAGCGCCCGGCGGTTCGTCACCGTCGACGGCGACGACCCGGGGGGCGACGTCGCCGGCTACGTGGCGATCCGGCGGCTGACGGGCTGGTCCTCCCACGTCGGCGAGGTCCGGCTCGTGGTCTCCCCCGCCCGCCGCGGCTCGGGCCTCGGCCGGGCGCTGGCCCGGCACGCCCTGGTGACGGCGGTCGGCGACGGGCTGACCAAGCTCGTCGTCGAGGTGGTCGCCGAGCAGGGCAGCGCGCTGGCGCTGTTCACCGGCCTGGGCTTCACCGGGGAGGCGCTGCTGCGCGACCACGTCCGCGACCGGGAGGGGCAGCTGCGCGACCTCATGGTGCTGGCCCACCACGTCGACGAGACGTGGTCGGGCATGGCCACCGTCGGCCTCGACGAGGCACTCGGCCAAGATCTGAGCTGACCTCCGCTCCCGTTCCCCGGCCTCCCTGCAGGGTCCCGCCGCGAGCTCGCGAGCGGTGGGGGGCAGGGAGGTCCTTCGACGGAGGCTCAGGACTCCGTGACCCGGCCGTCCTCGACGGCGAACCGGCGGGTGGTGGCCACGGCGTCGAGCATCCGGCGGTCGTGGGTGACCAGCAGCAGCGTGCCCGGGTAGGCGGCGAGCGCGGACTCCAGCTGCTCGATGGCCGGCAGGTCGAGGTGGTTGGTCGGCTCGTCGAGGACCAGCACGTTCACCCCGCGGGCCTGCAGGAGGGCCAGCGCGGCGCGGGTGCGCTCGCCCGGCGAGAGGGTCGCGGCGGGTCGCAGCACGTGCTCGGCGGTGAGGCCGAACTTGGCCAGCAGGGTGCGCACCTCGGCGGTGGGCCAGTCGGGCACCTCCGCGCCGAAGGCGTCCAGGAGCAGCCGGTCACCGGTGAACAGGCCGCGCGCCTGGTCGACCTCGCCCAGCCGCACCGCCGGGCCCAGCGACGCGCTGCCGGAGTCCAGCGGCACCCGGCCCAGCAGCGCGCCGAGCAGCGTCGTCTTGCCCGAGCCGTTGGGGCCGGTGATGGCCACCCGGTCGCCCCAGTCGACCTGCAGGCTCACCGGCCCGAGGGTGAACGCGCCGCGGCGGACGACGGCGTCGCGCAGGGTGGCGACGACGGCGCCGGCGCGCGGGGCCGCGGCGATCGTCATCCGCAGCTCCCACTCCTTGCGGGGCTCCTCGACCACCTCCAGCCGCTCGATGCGCCGCTCGGTCTGCTTGGCCTTGGCGCCCTGCTTCTCCGCCGTCGACCGGTTGTGCGCGGTGATGTGCTTGTCCGGGTCCTTCTTCTTCTTGACCGCGTCGCGCACGCCCTTGGCCAGCCAGTTGCGCTGCATCCGGGCGCGGGCCTCGAGCTCGGCCCGCGTCCCGGCGTACTCCTCGTACTCCTCGCGCGCGTGCCGCCGGGCCACCTCGCGCTCGGCGAGGTAGGCCTCGTAACCGCCGTCGACCACCCGCACCAGCTGCTGGGCGAGGTCGAGCTCGACGACGCGGGTCACGGTGCGCGACAGGAACTCGCGGTCGTGGCTGACCACGACGATGCCGGCGCGGTTGCCGGCGACGAACCGCTCGAGCTGGTCGAGCCCCGTCAGGTCGAGGTCGTTGGTCGGCTCGTCGAGCAGCAGCAGGTCGTAGCGGGACAGCAACAGCGAGGCGAGGCCCACGCGGGCGGCCTGCCCCCCGGACAGCGCGGGCATCGAGGCGTCCGGCGCGACGCCGGGGGCCACCTCGGCGAGCACCGCCCCGAGCCGGTCGTCGAGGTCGGCGCCGCCCAGAGCCAGCCACCGCTCCAGCGCCTCGCCGTAGGCGTCGTCGGCACCGGGCCGCCCCTCGGCGAGGTCGGCGGTGGCGGTGTCGAGGGCGGCCTGCGCGGCGGCCACGCCGGTGCGCCGGGCGACGGCCGCGGCGACGGTCTCGCCCTCGCGGCGGTCGCGCTCCTGCGGCAGGTGCCCGACGGTCGCCGCCGGCGGGCTGAGCGACACCGAGCCGCCGCCGGCGGGCAGCTCGCCGGCCAGGGTGCGCAGCAGCGTGGACTTGCCGGCGCCGTTGACGCCGACCAGGCCGACGACGTCACCGGGCGCGACGACGAGGTCGAGGCCGGAGAACAGGACGCGGGCGCCGTGGCCGGCGGAGAGGGCGCGCGCGACGAGGGTGGCGCTCATGGGGGTGCTCCCGGGAGGACGGTCGGAGGAGGGACGACGTCGGGTCCGCGGGTCACAGCACGCGACCACGGTAGCGCGGGCGCGCTCAGCCGTCGTGCGGGTTCCCGGCGTCGTCCTCGCGGTCGTCCCGGACGTCGTCCTCGGCGTCGCCGGCGAGGACGTCGTCGGCCATCTCGTCGAGCATCGACTCCAGCGCGTTGTCCTCCTCTCCCGGCGGCCGGCGGCGCACCAGCCAGGGCTGCAGGTGGTCGTAGCCGCGCACCGACACCCGCCGGAGCGGGCGCACCCGGTACTGCCGCAGGCCCCGCAGGTGCCCGGCCAGCACGCGGTCGGCGAGCAGCGTGCCGGGCCGGGCCAGCGAGGTGAGCCGGCTGGCCAGGTTCACCACCGGCGAGTAGACGTCGCCGAGCCGCGTGAGCACGGACCCGTAGGCGACGCCCACGCGCAGCGGCGGGCGGTCCTCGGCCTCCCAGGCGCCGGGCAGCGTCAGGCCGATCTCGACGGCGTCGACGGCGGAGACGGCGGTGTAGAGGACGCCGTCGCCGACGGTCTTGACCACCCGGCCCCGGTGCCGGGCGATGACCTCCGTCGCGGTGGCCTCGAACGCCTCCACCATCGCGCCGAGCTCGCGCCCGCCCATCCCGCGGGAGCGCGAGGTGTAGCCGACCAGGTCGGCGAACCCGACGGCGAGCTCGCGGCGGTCACCGGGCGCCCCGGCCGACATCAGCCGGTCCACGTTGGCCGCGAGGTGCCGGCGCCACACGTAGTCCTGCGTGCGGGCCAGCAGCGGCAGCAGCGTCTCGGCCGCGGCGACGACGTCGACCGGTCCCTCCGCGTCCCGCCCCTGGCGCAGCAGCGCGGCGGCGAGCAGGTCGGTCTGCCAGTCGGCCAGCCGCGACAGCGCCTGCCCGGTGGCCCGGGCGATCGACGCCTCGGTCCCCGGCTCGACGAAGCCGGAGTCGATGAGCGCCGAGACGGTCGCCAGCGCGCCGACGTCGGCGAGGGTGAAGGCCGGGTCGTCGTCGGCGACGTCGGGGAAGCCGAGCGCGCGCCACAGCCGCTGGGTCCGCTCCGGCGGCATGCCGGCCGCCGCAGCGACCTCCAGGCGCGTCAGCCGGCGCGGCCCGCCCAGCAGCAGGCGCTCCAGCGACTCCCGGACGTCGGGATCGGGGCCGGCGGGGTCCACGTCCGGCTCCGGGTCAGCCCGTCGTGTGGACGACGAGGACGTCGCAGGCCGAGCGCCGGGTGGCGTCGGCGGGGACCGAGCCCAGCAGCCGCCCCTTGATGCCGGCGAGCCCCCGGTTGCCGACGACGAGCAGGTCGGCGCCCTCGCGGCGGACCACGTCGAGCAGCGCCTCCACGGGCGAACCGACGACGGCGACCGTGCGCACCTCCCCCGCGCCCGCGGCCAGCGCCGCCTCCCCCGCCCGGCGGACGGTGTCCTCCGCGGGGTGCGAGCCGACCACCTGGTAGGCCTCGTCGCGCAGCACGTCCCGGGCCCGCGCGAGCTCCCGCTCGTCCTCCTCCGTCGGCAGGTACGCGCAGGCCACGACGAGGGCGGCACCGCACGCGCCGGCCAGGGCGCCCGCTCGCGCGACCGCGCGCAGGGAGGAGTCCGAGCCGTCGGTACCGACGACGACCGTCCGGTAGGCGCTCACGGCCGCACTGTAGTGACCGGCCGGACCCGCTGTGCCCGTGGTCACGGCGGCGCACCCGCTCGGGGCCGCGGGGGAACGGCCGGTGGACGGCGGGTGGCCGGCCGGTGTGGAGGCCGCGGCCCGGGGGCCGGAGGGGTCGGAACGGTCGGCCGGGTGCGCTTGGATGACTCCCGCACGGGGGTGCACGCACAGACGAGGAGGACCGATGCCCAGCGGCACCACCGCCGGACCACGGCCGGTGCGGATCGAGGTCGCCGGCCTGACCAAGACGTTCGGCTCGGTCCGGGCGGTGTCCGACCTCGGGTTCACCGTCGAGCCCGGTGCCGTCACCGGCTTCCTGGGCCCCAACGGCGCGGGGAAGACGACGACGCTGCGGATGGTCCTCGGCCTGGTCACCCCCGACAGCGGCCGCGCCACCTTCGACGGCGTCCCCTACGCGGCGCTGCCCGACCCGGTGCGCACCGTCGGCGCGGTGCTCGAGACCGCCTTCCACCCGGCCCGCTCCGGCCGCGACCACCTGCGCGTCTACTGCCGCGCCGCGGGCCTGCCGGTCGCCCGCGCCGACGAGGCGCTCGAACGGGTGGGCCTCACCGCCGCCGGGCGGCGCCGCGCCGGCGGCTACTCCCTCGGCATGCGGCAGCGGCTCGCGCTGGCCACCGCGCTGCTCGGCGACCCGCCGGTGCTGGTCCTCGACGAGCCGGCCAACGGCCTCGACCCCGAGGGCATCCTCTGGCTGCGCGGCTTCCTCCGGCACCTGGCGCACGACGAGGGCCGCACCGTGCTGGTGTCGAGCCACCTGCTCGCCGAGATGGAGCAGACCGCCGACCGGGTGGTCATCGTCGGCGCCGGCCGGCTGGTGCGGCAGGGTTCGATCGCCGAGCTGCGCTCGGGCGCGCAGGGCGCGGGCACCGTGCTCGTCCGCAGCCCCGAGGCCGACCGGCTCGCCGCCGTCCTCACCTCCGGCGGGCTGTCCGCCGCCCGCGGCGACGACGGGCTGGTCACCGTCGAGGGCGCGAGCCCCGCCGACGTCGGGGCCCGGGCCTTCGCCGCGCAGGTGGAGCTGCACGAGCTGCGCGCCGAGAGCACCGGCCTCGAGGAGCTCTACTTCCGGCTCACCGCCGGCCAGGAGCAGTACGCCGCCGGCACCCCCGACCAGCACGCGACCACCTCCGACCGGCCCACGGCCCCCGAGGGAGCGACCCGATGAGCGCGCTCGTCCGCGCCGAGTGGACCAAGCTGTTCACCACCCGCGTCTGGATCGGGCTGCTGCTCGGCGCGTGCGCGCTGACCATCGGCTTCGCCGTCCTGTTCACCGCCTTCGCCGGCAACCCCGAGAGCGGGCTGCCCGCCGTCGGCACCCCGGCCTACGAGCAGCTGGCGCTCGCGGTCGCCGCCAACGTGACGGTGCTCTTCCTGATCCTCGGCGTCATCGGGATGACCCAGGAGTACCGCCACCGCACGGCCACCCCGACCTTCCTCACGACGCCGCGGCGCGGCCGGGTGGTCGTGGCCAAGCTCCTGGCCTACGCCGCGGCCGCGGTGCCCTTCGCGCTCCTCGTGCTGGTGGTCAACTACGTCGTCGTGCTCGTCGCCGCGGGCGCGCGGGGCTCGGCACCGTCGCTGACCGGGGACAACCTGCAGGTGCTGGGCAACAGCGGGCTGGCGCTGGTGATCTACGCCGTCATCGGCGTGGGCCTGGGCGCGCTGCTGCGCAACCAGGTCGGGGCGATCGTCGGCGGGCTGGTCTACCTGTTCGTGATCGAGCCGATCATCCGGTCGATCCCCGCGACCGCCGGCACCTACAAGTGGCTGCCCGGTGGCGCGCTGGAGGCCATGACAGCGACGTTCGAGGCCCCCGACCTGCTCGAGCGGTGGCAGGGGGCGGTGCTGCTGCTCGGCTACGGTCTGGTGGCGGCGCTGCTGGGCACCCTGCTCGCCGTCCGCCGCGACGTGAGCTGAGCCCCGGCCCACCCGCACCGACGCCCCGAGCGCCGACGCCGGCGCCGGCCCGGCCACGGGCGCGGCGCCGCTCCCGCACACGACTCCCGAGGACGGGGACCCCCTGCATGACCACCCGCATGACGGTGCAGCGACTCATCCGGCTGGTGGAGGCCGGCGACCTCGGGGCGGTCCGCGCGGCCGTGGCCGAGGCGCCGCGGCTGCTGGCCGGCACGGTGGAGCGCGCCGGGGAGAGCGGCTGGACGCCGCTGCACGTGGCCGTCGCCTGCGGGCAGACCGTCGCCGTGCGCGACCTGGCCGCGGCCGGCGCCGACCTCGGGGCGCGCACCGAGTCCGGCCGCACGCCGCTGCACGTCGCCGTCTTGGAGGCCCCGGACCTCGTGCCGCTGCTCGGTGAGCTCGGCGCACCGGTCGACGCCCCGGCCGCCGCCTACCTCGACGACGCCGCGCGGCTGGCGGCCCTGCTCGACGGCGGCGCCCCGCTCACCGACCCGGTCACCGGCCTGGACCTGCTGACCGTCGCCGCCGCCGGCGGCGCGGCCGGGACGCTCCGGCTGCTGCTCGAGCGCGGGGCCGACCCCGACGGCGGTGCGCTCGCCGCCGCCGCCGCCGCCCGCCGGCCGGACCTGGTGCGCGCGCTGCTCGACGCCGGGGCCCGCGCCGACCGCCGCGACCCCGACACCGGGCGCACCGCGCTGCACGAGGCGGTGTCGGCCGGGACGCCGGCGGGCGCGCCGGCCGGCCCGGGGACCGGACCGGAGGGCGACGCGCCCGAGGTCGTGCGGCTCCTGCTGGCCGCCGGGGCCGACGTCGACGCCACCACCAGCGACGGCGCCAGCGCCCTCGACATCAGCCGGGTCGCCGCGGCCCGCCACCGGCGCGACGACGCAGGTCGGGCCGGTGCCCGCGACGCGCTGGTGGACCTGCTGGTGGCCGCCGGCGCGAGCAGCTGAGGGAGGTCGCGCGGGCCCCGCCGCGGGCCCGGCACACCGGCTGCGCACTCCGGGTCGGCCGGGAGGGACGGGCGTAGAGTCAGTCCCCGGTCCAGAGACGCCCACCGACGACGAAGAAGGCACTCGACCCCGTGTCACGCGACAACGCATCCCGGCCGTCCACCACCGGCGCCTCCTCGGCCGTGGCGGGCTTCGGCACCAACGAGTGGCTGGTCGAGGAGATGTACCAGCAGTTCCTCGCCGACCCGTCCAGCGTGGACCAGGCGTGGCACGAGTTCTTCGCCGACTACCGGCCGGGCAGCCCGGTCGCCGCCAGCGACGACCGTGAGCAGGCCCCGGCGCCCGCGCAGGCGGCCGCCCCGGCACGGCCGCAGGCCCCCGCGCCGGCACCTGCCCAGGCCTCCGCCCAGGCCGCCGCGCCCTCGAACGGCGCCGCGCGACCGGCCGCCGCCGACGCGGCCGCCTCGGCCCCCACCGCGGCCGCGCCCGCCGCCCCGGCCACCCCCGCCCCGGCCCGGTCCACCCCGGTGCCCGAGCGCACCGAGGCCACCGTCGTCGACCGCGCGGCCGACCGTGCCGACCAGAAGACCGCCGCCGCCCCCGCGCCGAAGCCCGCGGCGAAGCCGGCGCAGCCGGCCGGCGAGGGCCCGAAGCGCACGCCGTTGCGCGGTGCGGCGGCCAGCGTCGTCAAGAACATGAACGCCTCGCTCACCGTGCCCACGGCGACGAGCGTGCGGGCGGTGCCGGCCAAGCTCCTGGCCGACAACCGCATCGTCATCAACAACCACCTCAAGCGCTCCCGCGGCGGCAAGGTGTCCTTCACGCACCTGATCGGCTACGCGCTGGTCCGGGCGCTCGACGACTTCCCGAACATGAACGCCGCGTTCGCCGAGGTCGACGGCAAGCCGACCCTGGTGCAGCCCGAGCACGTGAACTTCGGCCTGGCCATCGACCTGCCCAAGGCCGACGGCTCGCGCTCCCTCGTCGTCGCCTCGATCAAGGGCGCCGAGGAGATGGACTTCGCCGCGTTCTGGGGCGCCTACGAGGACGTCATCCGCCGCGCGCGGGCGAACAAGCTGACGCTGGAGGACTTCTCCGGCACCACGATCAGCCTGACCAACCCGGGCACCATCGGCACCGTCCACTCGGTGCCGCGGCTGACCGCCGGCCAGGGCGCGATCATCGGCGTCGGCGCCATGGAGTACCCGGCGGAGTTCCAGGGGATGAGCCCCGAGGCGCTCACCGACCTCGGCATCTCCAAGATCATCACGCTGACGTCGACCTACGACCACCGGATCATCCAGGGCGCCGAGTCCGGCGACTTCCTGCGCCGGCTGCACCAGCTGCTCCTCGGCGAGGACGGCTTCTACGACGACGTCTTCCGGTCGCTGCGCATCCCCTACGAGCCGGTGCGCTGGATGCCCGACGTGCGGGTCAGCCGCGAGGGGCAGATCGACAAGGAAGCCCGGGTCATCGAGGTCATCGAGTCCTACCGGCGCAACGGCCACCTCATGGCCGACACGGACCCGCTCGAGTTCAAGGTCCGCAGCCACCCCGACCTCGACATCCTCCAGCACGGCCTCACCCTGTGGGACCTCGACCGCCCCTTCCCCGTCGGCGGCTTCGCCGGCGAGAAGGTCATGCCGCTGCGCGACATCCTCGGCGTCCTGCGCAACTCTTACTGCCGCACCGTCGGCGTGGAGTACATGCACATCACCGATCCCGAGGAGCGCGAGTGGCTCCAGAAGCGGATCGAGGTCAAGCACGAGCAGCCCGACCGGGAGAAGCAGAAGCACATCCTCGGCCGGCTCAACGCCGCGGAGGCGTTCGAGACCTTCCTGCAGACCAAGTACGTCGGCCAGAAGCGCTTCAGCCTCGAGGGCGGCGAGTCGGTCATCCCGATCCTCGACGAGGTGCTCATCGCCGGCACCGACCACGGCCTCGACGAGGTCGCGATCGGCATGGCCCACCGCGGCCGGCTCAACGTGCTGGCCAACGTGCTCGGCAAGAGCTACTCGAAGATCTTCGGCGAGTTCGAGGGCAACATCGACCCCGGCACCGTCCAGGGCTCGGGCGACGTGAAGTACCACCTCGGCGCCGAGGGCACCTTCGCCAACCCGTTCCAGCCGGGTGCGGAGATCGCCGTCTCGCTCGCCAGCAACCCCTCGCACCTGGAGACGGTCAACCCCGTCCTCGAGGGCATCGTCCGCGCCAAGCAGGACATGATCGACAAGGGCGAGCAGGGCTTCACCGTCCTGCCGGTCCTGCTGCACGGCGACTCGGCGTTCGCCGGCCAGGGCGTCGTCGCCGAGACGCTGAACCTGTCGCAGCTGCGCGGCTACCGCACCGGCGGCACCGTGCACGTCGTCATCAACAACCAGGTCGGCTTCACCACCAGCCCGGCCGCGGCCCGCTCGAGCCTCTACTCGACCGACGTCGCGCGGATGGTCAACGCGCCGGTTTTCCACGTGAACGGCGACGACCCCGAGGCGTGCGTGCGGGTGGCGCGGCTGGCGGTCGAGTACCGGCAGGCGTTCCGCAAGGACGTCGTCGTCGACCTGGTCTGCTACCGCCGGCGCGGGCACAACGAGGGCGACGACCCCTCGATGACCCAGCCGCTGATGTACGACATCATCGACCGCAAGCGCTCGGTCCGGAAGCTCTACACCGAGGCGCTGATCGGCCGCGGCGACATCACGCTGGGCGAGGCCGAGGAGGCCCTGAAGGACTACCGCGACCAGCTGGAGCGGGCCTTCGCCGAGACGCACGACGCCACGGAGACCCCGAAGCCGCAGCCGGTCATGGACCAGCCGGCCCAGCAGGTCAGCACCGTCGCCACCGCCATCACCCCCGAGGTGATGAAGGCGATCGGCGACGCGCACGTCTCGCTGCCGCAGGACTTCACCGTGCACCCGAAGCTGCAGCGGCTGCTCGAGCGGCGCGCCGCGATGGTCAGCGAGGGCGGCATCGACTGGGCGATGGGCGAGCTGCTCGCCTTCGGGTCGCTGCTCATGCAGGGCGTCCCGGTGCGGCTGGCCGGCCAGGACTCCCGCCGCGGCACGTTCGTGCAGCGCCACTCGGTGCTCATCGACCGCGAGACCGCCGGTGAGTACACGCCGCTCGGCAACCTGTCCGAGGAGCAGGCGAAGTTCTTCGTCTACGACTCCCTGCTCTCCGAGTACGCCGCGCTCGGCTTCGAGTACGGCTACTCGGTGGCCAACCCGAAGGCGCTGGTCCTCTGGGAGGCGCAGTTCGGCGACTTCGTCGACGGCGCGCAGATGGTCATCGACGAGTTCATCTCCTCCGGCGAGGCCAAGTGGGGCCAGCGCTCGGGCGTGACGATGCTCCTGCCGCACGGCCTCGAGGGCCAGGGCCCGGACCACTCCAGCGGCCGCATCGAGCGGTTCCTGCAGCTGTGCGCCGAGAACAACATGACGGTCGCCAACTGCTCGACGCCGGGCAACTACTTCCACCTGCTCCGCCGCCAGGCGCTCTCCGACGTGCACCGGCCGCTGGTCGTGTTCACGCCGAAGTCGCTGCTGCGGGCCAAGGCGGCGGTCAGCCCGGTCGCGGACTTCACCGAGGAGTCCTTCCGGCCGGTGCTCGGCGACCCGGGCGTGGGCGGCGAGCCGCTCGACGACGCCGCGGTGCGCCGGGTGCTGCTGTGCAGCGGCAAGGTCGCCTACGACCTGGTCGCCCAGCGCGAGGCCGAGGGCCGCGCCGACACCGCGATCCTGCGGGTCGAGCAGCTCTACCCGCTGCCGGCCGAGCAGATCGCCGAGGCGGTCGGCCGGTACCCGAACGCGCAGGACCTCGTCTGGGTGCAGGAGGAGCCGGCGAACATGGGCGGCTGGTCGTTCATGGCGCTCGAGCTGCCCGAGCACCTCGGTGGCCGCACCCTGCGCCGGGTCAGCCGCCGGGCGTCGGCCAGCCCCGCCGTGGGCTCGGCGAAGGTGCACGAGAGCGAGCAGAAGGCGCTGGTCGCCGAGGCCTTCGCGAGCTGACGTCCGTGTACTCCACCAGAGGACGTCCCGGCCGTGTACTTCACTGACAGGGGCCTGGAGGAGCTGGCCGACCGGCGAGGCGGGGAGCAGGTGACCCTCGCCTGGCTGGCCGACCAGCTGCAGGCCTTCGTCGACCAGAACCCCGACTTCGAGGTGCCGATCGAGCGGCTCGCCACGTGGCTGGCCCGCGGCGGCACCGACGACGTCGACGACGACTGAGCGCCGGACGCACGATCAGGTGAGCTGATCGTGCTGCGTCCTGGCTCACCTCCCACGGTGACCCAGGACGCACGCCGGTGATCCCGGCTGATCGTCGGTACGGAGCGCCTCCGCCGGCGGCGCCCCACCAGGCGGGACGCTGCGCACGTGCTCGGTCACTCCCACGCGCTCTCCGGCCTGGCCGCCGGCGCGGCGACGCTCCCCTGGGCCCCGGTCGACGGCACCGTCGCGCAGGTCGCGTGGGTGGCCGCCGCCGGCGGGTTCGCCATGCTCCCCGACCTCGACCACTCCGGCTCGACCGTCTCGGACATGTGGGGCCCGCTGACCGACGTGCCCTCCGGCGCGATCGGCCGGCTGTCCGGCGGGCACCGCTGGGGCACCCACGACGCGCTGCTGGCGCCGATCGCGTTCGGCGCGGTCGCGCTGGCCGCGGCCAACCTCTACTGGTCGAGCCTCGTGGTCATGGCGCTGGCGATCGGGCTGGCGCTGCGGGCGCTGCACTTCGTCATCCCCGGCCGGGCGGAGAACACCGTCGTCGGCAACCTGGCGCTGTCCTTCGGCGGCGCGTGGCTGCTGCTGGCCCACTCGCCGCAGCCGACCTGGCTGCCGTGGGCGGTGGCGCTCGGCGTGCTCACCCACGTCGCCGGCGACCTCATCACCAAGCAGGGCGTGCCGCTGCCGGTGCTGTGGCTGCTCAAGCGCAAGCGGGTGGCCCTGACGCCGATGCGCACGGG
This sequence comes from Geodermatophilus sp. SYSU D01106, assembly GCF_054049995.1. NCBI lineage: Bacteria > Bacillati > Actinomycetota > Actinomycetes > Geodermatophilales > Geodermatophilaceae > Geodermatophilus > Geodermatophilus sp. SYSU D01106. Next base: position 250,156 of record NZ_JBJGYM010000003.1, read on the forward strand.
CACGACGCTGGAGAAGGCGGTGCTCGCGCCCGCGTTCCTGCTGGTCGCGGTCTGGTTCCTCTACAGCAACACCGCCGCCCGCGACGTCGTCGACCCCTACCTGCAGGGGTTGCTCAGCCTGGGCTGAGCCGCCGGGCAGCGCTAGGTTGCGCTCGCCATGACCGTCCTCCACACCGCAGCGCGCTGGTCGCTGCCGCTGCTGCGCCCCGTGCCCGGCGCGGTCGCCGCGGCGCTGTGGACCGCCGTCGACACCGGCCGCCCGCCGTGGCGGCCCCGCAAGCGGCGTTGGGACCGCCTGCTGCTGCTCGTCGTCGCGCTCGCCGGCTACGTCACGTGGCTGACCGCGTCGGGGGCGGGCGCCTCGAGCCGGCTCTCCAGCGGCCTGTTCCTGCTCACCGCGGCGCCGCTGCTGGCGGGATTCGTGCTCGCGGTGCGCCGCCCGCTCGACGGGTGGCGGCTGTCGCTGCTCGGCCTCGTGCTCGTCGGCTACGCGCTGCCCCCTCCCCCGGCGCCCGCGCCCGTCCTCGAGGGCTGGCAGTGGACGCTGTGGTGCCCGGTGCTGCTCGCCGTCGCCTGGGCCTGCGCCCGGAGGGTGGCGCTCGGCGTCGCGGTGGTCTCGCTGGCGCTCGTCGTCGTGCTCGGCGCGACGACGCCGTGGCCGGTCGACCTGCGGCTCACCCTGCCCGTGGCGTTCCTCGGCGTGCTGGCCCCGCTGGTGGTCGGGGCGAGCCTGGGCGCCCGGTGGGACGCCCGGCGCGCGCTGGAGGCCGAGCAGGCCCGGACGGCGGAGGCGCAGGCCGCCCGCGGCGCGCTGGCCGAGCGAGCCCGGATCGCGCGGGAGATGCACGACGTCGTCGCCCACCACCTGTCGCTCATCGCGGTGCGCTGCGAGACCGCGCCCTACCGCCTGGCCCCGCTGGACGCGCGGGCCGGCGCGGAGCTCGCCGAGGTGGCCGGCACCGCCCGCACCGCGCTGACCGAGCTGCAGCGGCTGCTCGGCGTGCTGCGCGCCGAGGACCAGGACGCCGAGCGGTCGCCCCAGCCGGGCACCGCCGACCTCGGCGCGTTGTTCGCCGGCGTCCGCGCGGCGGGCACCGACCTGCGGGTGGAGGTCGCCGACCTCGACCTGCCCGCGGGCCTGGGCCTGAGCGTCTTCCGCATCGCGCAGCAGGCGCTGTCCAACGCCGCCCAGCACGCCCCCGGGGCGCCGGTGCGGGTGACGGTGCGGCAGGACGGCGGCGCCGTGCGTATCGAGGTGGTCAACGGCCCCGGCGCCGTGCCGGGCACCCCCGGCGCCGGCAACGGCCTGACCGGCATGCGGGAGCGGGCCGAGCTGCACGGCGGGCGCCTCGACGCCGGCCCCACCGCCGACGGCGGCTTCCGGGTGCTCGCCGAGCTGCCGCTGGAGGTCGCGCGCCGGTGATCCGGGTGATGCTGGTCGACGACCAGGAGATGGTCCGCGAGGGCTTCGCCGCGCTGCTCGGCGCCCAGCCCGACGTCGAGGTCGTGGGCACCGCCGGCGACGGCGCGGCCGCGCTGGCCACCCACGCGGGCCTGGCCGCGGCCGGGCGGGCGCCCGACGTCGTGCTCATGGACGTGCGGATGCCGGTGCTCGACGGGCTGGAGGCCACCCGCGCGCTGCTGTCGGGCGACCCGCCGCACCCGCGGGTGCTGGTGCTCACCACCTTCGACCTCGACGACTACGTCTACGACGCGCTGCGCGCCGGGGCCAGCGGGTTCCTGCTCAAGCACGCGCCGGCCGCCGAGCTGCTGCACGCGGTGCGGGTGGTCGCGGCCGGGGACGCGCTGCTCGCGCCCGCGGTGACCCGCCGGCTGATCGCCGACTTCGTGGCCGCCCGCCCCGCCGCCGCGCCCGCCCCCCGCCCCCAGGTGCTGGCCGCGCTGACCGAGCGCGAGGCCGAGGTGCTCGGCCTGGTGGCCCGCGGGCTGTCCAACACCGAGATCGCCGCGCACCTGGTGCTCGCCGAGCAGACGGTGAAGACCCACGTGAGCCGCGTGTTCACCAAGCTCGGGCTCCGCGACCGCGCGCAGGCGGTGGTACTGGCGTACGAGACGGGGCTGGTCTCCCCCGGCTCCTGAGTACCCCGGTAGCACCCGCAGGTGGGCTCCCCGGTGTGACGATCCGGGCGCCCGACCTGCCTAGCGTCGGGCAGCGTGAGAAACCGGTGGACCGCCTCGTTCCTGCTGGTCAGCGCCCTGTGGACGGCGTCCGCGCAGCCGTCGGAGGCCGCCGTCCCGCCGCCCGTGCGGCTCGACGCCGCGTGCGCCGCCGACCTGGCCGCGCGGCTCGGGCCGGTGGGCGTCCTCGGCTGCGACCCGGCCGGCCGGGGCCTCGCCGTCGTCGTCCTCGGCGACCTCGCGACGGCCCGCTCGGTGGCGGTGCTGGTGCCCGGGTCCGACACCGACCTCGCCCGGCTGCACGACCCCGCCGACCCGCGGCGGCGCCCGTTCGGCTGGGCGCGGGCCCTCGCCGACGCCGGCGGCCCGGGCCTCGCCGTCGTCCTCTGGGTGGGCTACGTGACGCCGGACGGGCTGGGCGTGGACGCCGCGAGCGGCCGGCTCGCCCGTGCCGGGGCCACCGCGCTGGTGCGGTTCGTCGACGACCTGCGGGCCGGCCCGTCGGCGGCGGCGCACGTGACGGTGGTCGGGCACAGCTACGGCGCCGTCGTCGCGGCGCTGGCCGCCCCGGACCTCGCCGCCGAGGACCTGGTGCTCGTGGGCAGCCCCGGGGCGCGCGCCGGGTCGGTGGCGGACCTGGGCACCACCGCCCGGGTGTGGGCCGGGCGGGCGGACGCCGACTGGATCGGCCGGGTGCCGGGCCTGCGGATCGGCGACCTCGGGCACGGCCGCGACCCGGCCGGCCCCGGCTTCGGCGCCCGCCCGCTGCCGGTCGACGGCGTGCGCGGGCACGACGGCTACCTCTCCCCGGGGACGGCGTCGCTGGACGCGATCGCCCGGATCGCCACCGCGCCCGCGGGCGGTGCGGCGTGACCCGCGACCGCGGCCCGGACCTGCTGCGCGCCCTGGCGCTGGTCGGCGTCGTCCTCGGGCACTGGTTGGTCACCGCGCCGGGGGCGCCCGGGGCGGTGGACGGGCGGGTGGTCACCGGCAGCCCGCTCGCGGGGATGCCCGCGCTGGCGCCGGTCAGCTGGCTGCTGCAGACGCTCGCCCTGTTCTTCCTCGTCGCGGGCTGGGCGGCGGCCCGCGGGACCGGGGCGCGGCGGTGGTCGCGGTCGCTGCGCCGGGCCGCCGGGCCGGTGGTCGCCCTCGTGGCCGCGGTGGCGGCCGTCGCGACCGCGCTGGCGGTGGCCGGGGCGTCGCAGGGCGTCGTGCGGACCGTCGTCACGCTGTCGCTGCGGCCGCTGTGGTTCCTCGGCGTGTACCTGGTGCTGTCGCTGGCGACGCCGCTGCTGGTGCGGCTGGACGCCCGCCTCGGCGCGGCGGCCGCCGTCCTGCCGCTCGGGCTCGCGCTGGCCGGGCCGCTGGTGCCGGGGACCGCCGGGACGGTCGCCACCGCGCTGGCCGCGTGGTGGGTGCCGTGGCAGCTGGGCGTGGCGGCCGCCCGGCGCGAGCCCGGCCCGGGTGCCTGCGTGGCGCTGCTGGCCGGCGGGGTGCTCGCCGTCGTCCTGCTGGTGACCGCCGGCGGGCTGCCGGTGACGGCGGTCGGCGTCCCGGGGGCCGGGGCCTCCAACCTGGACCCGCCGTCGGCGGCCACGCTCGCCCTGGGGCTGGCGCAGGCCGGCGCGGCCGGGCTGCTGCTGCCAGTGCTGCGCCGGGCCCGCGGGCCGCTGGCCGACGCCGCGGTCGCCGCCGGGCGGTCGGCGCTGCCGGTGTTCCTGCTGCACCAGCCGCTGTTCGTGCTCCTGTGGCTCGGCACGCTGCCGGCCGCGCCGCTGCCCGGGTTGCACGACGCGCCCGACGACCCCGCCTGGCTGGTCGCCCGCGCCGGCTGGGTGCTGGTGCTGGCCGGGCTGCTGACCGCGGCGGTGCGGGCGCTCGGGGCGCGCCCCGCCGCCGGCCGCTACGGTGCCCCGCTGTGACCGCCGTCGCACCGCGCCTGTCCCGGGGCACGCACCTGGGCTACGCCGTGGGCTCCATCGGCACCGCCGCGTTCGGCACCGTGCCCGGCCTGCTCCTCCTGTACTACCTGACCGACGAGCTCGGCGTCGCCGCCGGGCTGGCCGGCCTGGTCGTGTTCGCCCCCAAGGCGTGGGACGTGCTGCTCAACCCCTGGATCGGCAGCCGGTCGGACCGCACGACCGGCCGCTGGGGGCCGCGCCGGCCGTGGATGCTCGCCGGCGGGCTGGCCCTGCCGCCGCTGTTCGTGCTGGTCTTCGCCGGCCCCGGGGAGCCGCCGGCGCTGGCCGCCGCCTGGGTGGCGGTCGCCTTCCTGCTCGCCGCCACCGCCTACGGCTGCTTCCAGGTGCCCTACGTCGCCCAGCCGGCCGAGATCACCGACGACCCGGGCGAGCGCGCCACGCTCATGTCGTGGCGGGTGGCCGCCCTCGCGCTCGGCATCCTGCTCGCCGGCGCCGGCGCCCCGGCGGTGGTCGACGCGTTCGGCGGCGGGCGCGGCGGCCACCTGGCGATGGCCGTGTTCGTCGCGCTGCTGCTGGCCGGCGGGATGCTCGGCGCGGTCGCCGGCACCCGCCGCGCGCCCACCCTCACCCGCGCCACGAGCGAGGGCCGGCTCGGCGCCACGCTGGTGCTGGCCTGGCGGTCCCGGCCGTTCCGGGTGCTGCTCACCGGCTTCGTCGTCCAGGCGCTCGGCATCGGCGTGATGCTCGCCGGCGTCCCGTACTTCTCCGAGCAGGTGCTCGGCGACGCCGCCGCGGGCTCGCTGCTGTTCGCCGCGCTGGTCGGCCCGGCGATCGTCGTCATGCCGCTGTGGCTGCGGGTGAGCCGGCGGCTGGGCAAGCGCACCGGGCTGCTGGCGTCCTCGGCGCTGTTCACCGCGGGCGCGGCGGCCCTGGCGCTGGTCGGCCCGGGCGGCACCGGGCTCGCGCTGGCCCTCGTCGTCCTGGTCGGCGTCGGCTACGCCGGCATGCAGATGTTCCCGCTGGCGATGCTGCCCGACGTCGTGGCCGCCGACGAGGCCGCCTCCGGACAGCGGCGCGCGGGCGTCTTCACCGGCGTGTGGACGGCGGCCGAGACGCTCGGCCTCGCCGTCGGCCCGGGCCTGCTCGGGCTGCTGCTCGCGGCGGCCGGCTACGTCTCCTCCGCCGGCGGCGACGCCGTCCAGTCCGACGGCGCGGTGCTCGCCGTGCGGCTGGGCTTCTCGGTTGTCCCGGCGCTGCTCGTGCTCGCCAGCCTGCCGGTGCTGGCCCGCTACCGGCTCGACCCCGTCCCCGACCGGCCCCAGGAGGTCCCCGCGTGACGCCGCAGGAGGTGCTGGCCGAGCTCACCGCGCTGCAGGCCGGCGACGTGCCCACCCACGGGGGCTCGACGATGGCCTACGTCTACGACTCCGGACGGGCCGGCGTCGAGGACCTCGCCGCCGCCGCGCAGGCCGCGTTCCAGTGGACCAACGCGCTGGACCCGACCGCCTTCCCGAGCGTCGCCCGCATCGAGGACGACCTGGTGGGCGCGGCGGCCGACCTGCTCGGCGGCGGCCCGGCGACGGTCGGCACGGTGACCAGCGGCGGCACCGAGAGCTGCCTGCTGGCGGTGCTGGCCGCCCGCGAGCGGTGGCGGGCGCGGGGAGGCGACCGGCGGGGCGGCAGCGGGCGGCCCCGGCTCGTCCTGCCGGTCACCGCGCACGCCGCGTTCCGCAAGGCCGCGCACCTGTTCGACCTCGAGGTCGCCGACGTCGCCGTCGACCCGGACACCTGCCGGGCGCTGCCGTCGGCGGTGGCCGGGGCGCTGGACGACCGGGCCGCGCTGGTCGTGGTCAGCGCGCCGTCCTACCCGCACGGCGTGCTCGACCCGGTCGGCGAGGTGGCCGCGCTGGCCGCCGCCGCGGGCGTCCCCTGCCACGTCGACGCGTGCATCGGCGGGTGGGTGCTGCCCTTCCTCGACGACGTCCCCGAGCCGTTCGACCTGTCGGTGACCGGCGTGACCTCGCTGTCGGTGGACCTGCACAAGTACGGCTACGCGCCCAAGGGCGTCTCGGTGCTGCTCACCGCCGAGCCCGAGCTCCGGCAGGGGCACTGGTTCAGCACCGCCGGCTGGCCCGGCTACCCGGTGGTCAACCCGACGCTGGCCGGCACCCGCCCGGCCGGCCCGATGGCCGCCGCCTGGGCGGTGCACCGCTGGTTGGGGCGCGACGGCTACGCGGAGCTCGCCCGGGCCACCCGGGCGGCGACGGTCGCGCTGGCCGGGGGCGCGGCGGCGATCCCGGGACTGCGGGTGGTCGGGACGCCGGTGGCCACGCTGGTCGCGCTGGCGCAGGACGGCCCGGACGGCGTCGACGTGCTCACCCTCGCCGACGAGGCCTCCGCCCGGGGCTGGCTGCTGCAGCCCCAGCCGCCGTTCGCCCAGCCCGGCGGGGCGGACCTGCCCGCCACGCTGCACCTGACCGTCACCGGCGCCACCGCGGGCCGGGTGGACGCCCTGCTCGCCGACCTCGCCGACGCCGCCCGGGCCGCCGCCGCGCTGCCCCGCCCGGTCGCCGACCCGGACCTGGTGGCGGCCGCCGCGACGATCGACCCGGCCGCGCTCACCGTGGCCGAGGTCGACGCGCTGCTGGAGCTGGCCGGCGTCGGCGGCGGGCGGCTGCCCGAGCGGATGGCGCCGGTGCACGCCCTGGTGGCGGCGCTCCCCCGCCCGGTGGCCGAGCGGCTGCTGGCCGGCGTCCTCGACCTGGTCTACCGGCCCCGCCGGGCGGCGTTCAGCGGGTGATGCCCTGCGCCCGGGCGGTGGCGGCCACGGCCTCGGCGACCGCGGTGGCCACCCGCCGGTCCAGCGGGCTCGGCACGACGTACCCGGGCGCGAGGTCGTCGCCGACGACGCCGGCGATGGCCTCGGCGGCGGCCAGCTTCATCTCCTCGGTGATCGCCGTGGCGCCCGCGTCGATGGCGCCGCGGAACACCCCGGGGAAGGCGAGCACGTTGTTGATCTGGTTCGGCAGGTCGCTGCGCCCGGTGGCGACGACGGCGGCGTACCGCGCGGCCATCTCCGGGTCGACCTCCGGCGTCGGGTTGGCCAGGGAGAACACGATGCAGCCCGGCGCCATCGAGGCGATCGCGGCCTCGGGCACCGAGCCGCCGGACAGGCCCAGGTAGACGTCGGCGCCCTCGAGCGCGCCGGTCATCGTGCCGGCGTAGCCCGAGCGGTTGGTGTGCTCGGCGACCCACCGCTTGACCGGGGTGAGGTCCTCGCGGCCGGGATGCAGCACGCCGCGTGAGTCGGCGACGCAGATGTCCCCGACCCCGGCGCCGAGCAGGATCCGCGTGCAGGCGATGCCCGCTGCGCCGGCCCCCGCCACCACCACCCGCAGGTCGGCCAGGGTGCGGCCGGTGACCCGGGCGGCGTTGCGCAGCGCGGCGAGCACGACGATCGCCGTCCCGTGCTGGTCGTCGTGCATGACCGGGACGTCGAGCCGCTCGCGCAGCCGGTCCTCGATCTCGAAGCAGCGCGGGGCGCTGATGTCCTCGAGGTTGATCCCGCCGAACGACGGCGCGATGGCGGCGACGGTCTCCACGATCCGGTCGACGTCGGTCGTCGACAGCACGACCGGCACCGACGACAGCCCGGCGAACTCGCTGAACAGGCAGGCCTTGCCCTCCATCACCGGCAGTGCCGCCGCCGGCCCGATGTCGCCGAGACCCAGGACGGCCGTGCCGTCGGAGACCACCGCGACGACGCGGGAGGCCCAGGTGAAGCGGCGGGCGAGCTCCGGCTCGGCGGCGATGGCGCTGGAGACGCGGGCGACGCCGGGGGTGTAGGTGAGCGCGAGGTCCTCCCGCGACTCGATCCCGCGGGTGGGGCGCACCACCAGCTTCCCGCCCTCGTGCACCCCGAAGGCCGGGTCGGAGGCGAAGCGGTCCTCCGCCGGGACCTGCGGCGCGCGGTCGGCAGCGGTCGCGGGCGAGCCCGTCTCTGCGCTCATGGACCCCGGAGGGTAGTGCGGCGGCGCGGGCCCCTCTGCCGCCGACCCCGGGCGCACGGCGGCTCGCTACCGTGCCCGCCGTGGAGATCCGCGAGCTCGCCGTGCCGGACAGCTACGTGCTCGACCTGGTGCCGCACGGCGACGACCGCGGACGGTTCACCGAGTGGTACCGCGCCGACGTGCTCGCGGCGGCCACCGGCTGGGCGCTGCCGCTCGCGCAGGCCAACCACAGCGTGTCGGCCCGCGGCGTGCTGCGCGGGGTGCACTTCGCCCTCGTCCCGCCGGGCCAGGCCAAGTACGTCTACTGCCCGGCCGGCCGGGTGCTCGACGTCGTCGTCGACGTGCGGGTCGGCTCCCCGACGTTCGGCGTCTCCGACTCCGTGCTGCTCGACGCCGCCGAGCCGCGCGCCGTCTTCCTCGCGGAGGGCCTGGGCCACGCGTTCCTCGCGCTGGAGGACGGCTCGTCGGTGACCTACCTGGTCTCCACCGGCTACTCCCCCGGCCGCGAGTTCGGCGTCTCGCCGCTGGACCCCGAGCTGGACCTGCCGTGGCCGGCGGACGTGGAGGTCCGGCTGTCGGACAAGGACCGCGCCGCGCCGACGCTGGCCGAGGCCCGCGCGCAGGGGACGCTGCCCACGATGGAGCAGTGCACGGCCCGCTACGCGCAGCTGCGCGCCGGGGGTCAGGCGGGCGTCTAGGCGGTCGGCTGGACGGGCGGAGGCGGCCGCAGCCTCCCGGGCCGGGGGGACAGCCGGCCGACGACGCGGCCCACGGCGACGGCCGGCCCGAACGCCCGGCTGTCGTCGGTGACCAGCGGGTTGTCCCCGCGCACGTCGACGGCGCCGCCGTCGAGCAGCGCGTGCACCCGCTTGACCACGAGCAGGTCCGGCCGCGCGGGGAACCGCGCCAGGACGACGTCGCCGGGCGCCACCCGGCCCGCGCGCACCCGCCGGACGAGCAGCCGGTCGCCGTGCCGGACGGTCGGCGACATCGACGGGCCGCTCACCCGCGCCACCACCCACGCGCCGGCCAACGGCGGGACCGGGCGCTCGCCGGGACGGGGGGTGATCACCGCGAGTAGGGTCGCAGACGACCCGATCCCGCGACATCCGGAGGAAGAGACATGCTGTTCAGCCGCGTGTTCTCCGCCGTGGAGGCCACCGCGCACTGCGACCTCCCCTGCGGTGTGTACGACCCGGCCCAGGCCCGCATCGAGGCGGAGTCCGTCAAGGCCATCCAGGAGAAGTACCAGGCCAACGAGGACCCGGCCTTCCGCACCCGCGCCATCCTGATCAAGGAGCAGCGGTCGGACCTGGTCAAGCACCACCTGTGGGTGCTGTGGACCGACTACTTCAAGCCGCCGCACTTCGAGAAGTACCCGCAGCTGCACGAGCTGTTCAACAAGGCGACCAAGCAGGCCGGCGCCGCCGGCGGCAAGGGCAGCATGGACCCGGCCGAGGGCCAGAAGCTGCTCGACTACATCGCCGAGATCGACAAGATCTTCTGGGAGACCAAGGCCGCGGCCTGACGAAGGACCCCCTCGCCCCCCACCGCTCGCTGACGCTCGCGGCGGGACCCTGCGAGGGGGCCGACGGCACGTCCCGACGGCCGGTGGGCACCCGCCCACCGGCCGTCGGCGTCCCCGCCCCGGGCCGGCGGCGCGGACCGAGCGCGCCGGTGGCGGGTGCCCGGGCGCGCGCAGCGGCCCCGGTACCGTCGCACCTCGATGCGCATCGACCGGGCCGGGTGGCCCTTCATCACCGGACCCCTCGGCCCGGCCGCCGTGCTGGCCGCCGCCGGCGCGCGAACCGGACGCCGCTGGGCGCGGGTCGCCGCCTGGCCGTTCCTCGCGCTCTCGGCCTACATGCTGCTGTTCTTCCGCGACCCCGAGCGGCCCTGCGACCGCGTCGAGCCACCGGCCGACGTCGTCCTGTCCCCCGCCGACGGGATGGTCATGGTCGCCGGGGAGCCGCAGGAGGGCGTGGCGCCCGAGCCCGCGCCGCCGGGCGGCTGGCAGCAGGTCAGCGTCTTCCTCTCCGTCGTCGACGTGCACGTGAACCGCTCGCCCTACCGCGGTGAGGTGGTGGAGAGCTCCTACCGCAAGGGCAGCTTCCTGGCCGCCTACCGGGCCGAGTCGGCGCACCGCAACGAGCGCAGCGAGCTGTGGCTGCGGGACGGCGACCGGACCGTCGTCTTCCGCCAGCTCGTCGGGGTGCTCGCCCGCCGCATCGTCACCCGCACCGGCGTGGGGCAGCGGCTGGCCACCGGCGAGCGGTTCGGGCTGATGAAGTTCGGCTCGCGGATGGACGTCTTCCTCCCCGCCGAGTGCGAGATCACCGTGCGGAAGGGCCAGCGCGTGCGCGGCGGGGACACCGTCATCGCCCGCTGGCCCGCCGCCGGCTGAGGGCCCCGGTGCCCAGTTCCGCGTCGGGGGAGGGCCGCGCGCCCACCCGGCGGCTCGCGACCGTCGAGTTCGTCCGCGGCTCGGTCCGGGGCAGCCGCCGCCGGGCCCTCGCCACGCTCCCCAGCCTGTTCACGCTCGGCAACATGATGTGCGGCTTCGCCGCGATCCTGGTCTCGATCCGCGGGCAGTTCTCCCTCGCCGCGGTGCTCATCGGCCTGTCGGTGCTCTTCGACATCGCCGACGGCGCGGTGGCCCGGCTGGTCCGCGCGGTCAGCGCCTTCGGCCTGCAGTTCGACTCGCTCGCCGACCTCGTCTCCTTCGGCCTGGCCCCGGCGCTGCTGGCCTTCACGCTGTTCTCCGAGGGCCGCGACGAGTGGGACCCGCTGGGCTGGGTCGTGTGCTTCCTGTGGGTGGCGTGCGCGGCGATCCGGCTGGCCCGCTTCAACACCACGGTCGACCCGACGGCCGACAAGCGGTACTTCACCGGCATGCCCAGCCCCGGCGCGGCCGGCGTCGTGCTGGCCTCGGTGTTCGCCTTCGGCGACCAGATGCAGGGCCGCGATCGGCTGTGGGTGCTGCTCATCGTCGCCGTCCCGGCGCTGCTGATGGTGAGCACCGTCCGGTTCCGCTCGTTCCGGTCGCTGGTGAGCCCGAAGAGCGGCCGCCCCTACGGGCTGGTCGCCGCCGCCGTCGCGCTCGTCGTCGGGTTCGCCACCGTCCCGGTGGTCACCGGCTGCGTGCTGGCCTACGGCTACCTGCTCGCGCCGGTGCTCAACCCGGTGCTGTCCCCGCTCGGCCGGCTGGTCCCGGAGCGGGTGCGGGAGGTGCTCACGTGACCGTCCGCCGCATCGAGCCCGGCGACGTCGCCGCCGTCGTCGGCCTGGTGCGGGAGCTGGCCGAGTACGAGGAGTCCGCGCACGAGGTGCGGCTCACCGAGGAGCAGCTGTCCGGCGCGCTGTTCGGCGACTCCCCCGCCCTGTTCGGCCACGTGGCCCTCGGCCCGGACGGCGCCGTCGTCGGCACGGCCCTGTGGTTCCTCAACTTCTCCACCTGGCGCGGCACGCACGGCATCTACCTCGAGGACCTGTACGTGCAGCCGCGGCACCGCGGGACGGGCCTCGGGCGGGAGCTGCTGCGTACGCTGGCGGCCACCTGCGTCGAGCGCGGCTACGACCGGCTGGAGTGGTCGGTCCTCGACTGGAACGAGCCCTCGATCGCCTTCTACCGGGCGGCGGGCGCGGTGCCGATGAACGGGTGGACGGTCTTCCGGCTCACCGACGACGCCCTGACCGGCTTCGCGGCCGATCGGCGCGGTACGGCAGGCTGAGCGCGTGACGATCGAGCGCGGGCCCGCCGAGTGCTGGCTCACCGACATGGACGGCGTCCTCGTGCACGAGGGTCAGGCGCTGCCGGGGGCGGCGGAGTTCCTCGCCCGGCTGGTGGAGCGGCGGCGCCGCTTCCTCGTCCTCACCAACAACTCGATCTTCACGCCGCGCGACCTCGCCGCCCGGCTGTCGCGGTCGGGCCTGCAGGTGCCCGAGGAGTCGATCTGGACGTCGGCCCTGGCGACGGCGGACTTCCTCGCCACCCAGCTGCCCGGCGGCTCGGCCTACGTCATCGGCGAGGCGGGCCTGACGACGGCGCTGTACGAGGCCGGCTACACCCTCACCGACACCGCGCCCGACTTCGTCGTGCTCGGCGAGACCCGCACCTACTCGTTCGAGGCGATCACCCGGGCGATCCGGCTGGTCGACGCGGGCGCCCGGTTCATCGCCACCAACCCCGACGTCACCGGCCCCTCCCCGGAGGGCCCGCTGCCCGCCACCGGGTCGGTGGCCGCGCTGATCACCGCCGCTACCGGCGCCAAGCCCTACTTCGTCGGCAAGCCCAACCCGATGATGTTCCGCAGCGCCATGAACCGCATCGAGGCGCACTCGGAGACCACCGTGATGATCGGCGACCGCATGGACACCGACGTCGTGGCCGGCATCGAGGCGGGCCTGGAGACGTTCCTCGTGCTCACCGGCTCCACGACGGCGGCCCAGGTGGCGCAGTTCCCGTTCCGGCCGAGCCGGGTGCTCGACTCGATCGCCGACGTCGTCGACCTGGTCTGACGGCCCGCGCCGGCGGTCAGCGGTCAGCGGTCGAGGAACGCCAGCCGCGCCTCGGGGGTGGCCAGCAGGTACAGCTCGGTCAGCGCCAGCACGATGAGCGGGATGCCGAGCAGCGGCTGGCCGCCGGGGAACGCGGTGCTGTAGCCGAACAGGCCGAGCAGCAGCTGCAGGACGACGACCGGGCCGCGGGACCACCCCGCCAGCCGGCGCAGCCCCGCCGCGGCGAAGGCCAGGGCGACGCCGAAGAGGGCCACGTAGACGACCTCGGCCAGGGCCCGGCCGACGCTGTCGGGGTCGCTGGTGAGGGTCAGCCAGAGGATCACCAGCGCGCCGCCGAGCAGGAGCGCGGCCTCGACGGCGGCCACCAGCGCCGCGCGCCGGACCGCCGGCGGGGCCTCGGGGGCGGGCGGCCGGGGCGGGCGCGACGAGGGCTGCGCGGCGCCGCCGAAGAGCCGCTCGGCCCGGCCGGGGCGGCGCGGGGTGTCCTCCTCCGTCACACGAGCGAGGCTACGCGTCAGCAGGAACGCACCGGCCGCGTCCGTGCCGGTCAGCGGCCCGGGTGCTGGTTAGCCTGACCACATGCGTGCGCTCGTGGTGGCCAACCCCGCGGCGACGACGACGAACGGCCGTGTCCGCGACGTGCTCGTGGGCGCGCTGGCCAGCGAGCTGAAGGTCGACCTCGCGGAGACCACCCACCGCGGGCACGCCCGCGAGCTCGGGCACCGGGCGCTGGCCGAGGGCTTCGACGTCGTCGTCGCGCTGGGCGGCGACGGCACCGTCAACGAGGTCGTGAACGGCCTGCTCACGGACGGCCCGGGCGCGCACGTGCCCACCCTCGCCGTCGTCCCCGGGGGCTCCACCAACGTGTTCTCCCGGGCGCTGGGCCGCTCCCGCGACCCGGTCGAGGCGACCGGCGAGATCCTCGACGCGCTGCGCGCGGGCCGGACGCGGCGGGTGTCGCTGGGCACCGCCAGCGCCACCGGCACGAGCACCACCCCCGCCCGCGGCGTCGACGAGCGCGTCGCCGTGGCCGCCGCCGAGGCCGGCGCGGCCGAGCACGACGGGTGGACCGAGCCGCGGTGGTTCGTCTTCGCCGCGGGCCTCGGCTTCGACGCCGACGTGATCGCCCGCGTGGAGGCGCAGCGGGCGCGCGGCCGGCGCTCGACCGGGGCGCTCTACGTCCGGGAGGCCACCCGCGCGTTCGTGCTCGGCCGCGAGCGGCGGCGCCCGGCGATGACGCTGACCCGGCCCGGGGAGCCCGACCTCGACGGGCTGTTCCTCTGCCTGGTCTCCAACGTGAGCCCGTGGACCTACCTGGGCGCCCGGCCGGTGAACCCCAGCCCGCAGGCCTCCTTCGAGACCGGGCTGGACGTGTTCGCGATGGGCCGGATGGGCGTCCTGCGGATGCTGCACCACTCCCGCCAGGTGCTGGCCCGCCGTCCCGACGCGCGCGGCCGCGGCGTGCACCGCCTGCACGACCTCGACGGGGTCACCCTCACCGCGTCCCGGCCGCAGGGCTGGCAGCTCGACGGCGACCACCTGGGCACCGCGACCGGCCTGCGCGTGCGCTCGGTGCCCGCGGCGCTGTCCGTCGTCGCCTGATCCCCGCGCCGGGCGTCCGGGCTCGCTGCCCGGCCCGGCCGCCGCCCTGTCCGACCTCGCGTCGCGGTGCCCGACCTCGCCCCGCAGCGCGAGGTCGGGCACCGTGCGGCGAGGTCCGCGCGGACGGGCGGCGGAGAGGCGGCGGGCGTCCCTCACGCACGTCGCGGAGCGCCTGTCAACGACCCCGGCACTGCCGAGTGGCGGCCCTAGCACGCCCGTGGTGAGGTTGCTCACGCGGGGTCGACCCGAGACCCTCACGCGCTTGACACGCGGTCCTCAGGTGAAAACATCGCGAGAGGAAAGCAACCTGCCGGTAACAAACGGCAGGCGGTCGCTGGAACGAGGCGCTGGGCAACCGGTGTCGCGCCCGCGCGAGCGGCCCGTGGTCAGCGATCCGCACGCACAACGTAGTCGACACCGAGGAGTGCACCGACATGGACTGGCGCCACCGCGCCCTCTGCCGGGACGAGGACCCGGAGCTGTTCTTCCCCATCGGGACGACCGGCCCCGCCCTCGTGCAAGTCGAGCAGGCGAAGGCCGTGTGCCGTCGCTGCTCCGTCGTGGAGTCCTGCCTCGACTGGGCCCTGCGATCCGGCCAGGACTCGGGCGTGTGGGGCGGGCTCTCCGAGGACGAGCGGCGCGCGCTCAAGCGCCGCCAGTCCCGGACCCGCGTCCGCGCCTGACACACCCGCACCACCACGCCGCGAGGCCGGTTCCCCACCCGGGGGACCGGCCTCGCGGCCGTTTCAGCGGCGGTCGCGGCCGGCGTTGGGGAGCTCGAGCACGACCTCGGTGCCCGGACGGCCGGGCCCCGGCGGGTCGGCCGGGGTGGTGGCGTGCAGCGCGCCGCCGAGCTCGCTGGTGACCAGCGTCCGCACGATCTGCAGGCCGAGCCCCTCGCTGTGCGCCGGGTCGAACCCCTCGGGCAGCCCCTGGCCGTCGTCGCGCACCCGCACGACCAGGTCGTCGCCGTCGCGCTCGGCCACCAGCTCGATCGAGCCGGGCGGGCCGTCGGCGGGGAACGCGTGCTCGGCGGCGTTCTGCAGCAGCTCGGTCACCGCCATGACCAGCGGCGTCGCCGTCGCCGCCGGCAGCTCGCCGAAGCGCCCCACCCGCCGGGTGCGCGCCGCCGGGCCGATCGAGGTGAGGTCGCCGAGCATCGGCAGCACCTGGTCGATGACGTCGTCGACGTCGACGACGTCCTCCCGGCTGCCGGCCAGCGTCTCGTGCACGACGGCGATCGAGGCCACCCGGCGCACCGACTCCTCCAGCGCCGCGCGCGCCGCCGGCTCGGTCATCCGGCGCGCCTGCAGCCGCAGCAGCGCGGCGACCGTCTGCAGGTTGTTCTTCACGCGGTGGTGGATCTCGCGGATCGTCGCGTCCTTGGTGAGCAGCGCCCGGTCGCGGCTGCGCAGGTCGGTCACGTCGCGCACCAGGACCAGCGCGCCTTCCTCCGCGCCCGGCGCCTGCAGCGGCAGCGCCCGCACCAGCAGCACCGCCGAGGCGCCCTCGACGTCGGTGGGGTCGGGGAACCGCCCCGCCACGGCCGCGGTGATCCCCGCCGCGGCGGCCTCGCCGGCCACCCGGTCCCAGGCCGCCGAGCGCGTCAGCCTCGCCAGGTCCGCCCCGACGAGGTCGCCGGTCACCCCGAGCCGCCGGTAGGCCGACAGGGCGTTGGGGCTGGCGTAGACGGCCCGCCCGGACGCGTCCAGGCGCACCAGCCCGTCGCCCACCCGCGGGCTCATCTCGGCGTCGAGCAGCTTCTCCGGCGGGAAGGTGCCCGCCGAGACCATGAGGCAGAGGTCGGCGGCGATGTCGAGGTAGGTGAGCTCCAGCGTCGACGGCGACCGGGTGACGGCCAGGTTGGTGTCCTTCGCCAGCACCGCGACGACGACGCCGTCGTGCCGCACGGGGATGATCTCCCGCCGACGGGGCGCGGTGCCCGACCAGTCGACGTCGCCCTCGGTCACCGGGCGGCCCTCGCGGTGCGCCAGCCGGAACGCGTCGGCGCCGGGGCCGTCGACCTCGCTGCCCACCAGGTCCTCGGGCTGGCTGGTCGGCGCGGTGAGCGGCCGCACCTGCGCCACGCACCACCACGCGCCGGTGCGCAGGGGCACCCACAGCGTGAGGTCGGCGAAGGCCAGGTCGGCCAGCAGCTGCCAGTCGGCCACCAGGCGCCGGGCGTGGTCGACCTGAGAGGGGGCGGTCGCCGAGCCGCGGTGCAGGCGTTCGGAGAGGGTGCTCATGGTGCCCCCGAGCGTAGGTGGGGCCGCTGCCTAGGCTCGGCGGACGTGGCGCTCCCCTCCCCGCTCCCCTCCCCGGTCCCCTCCGCCGTCCCGTCGCCCGTGCGGGTCGAGGACGCCGTCCCCGCCGACTGGCCGCGCATCGCGGAGCTCACCGCCGGCGTCTACCGCGACGAGCGCCTCGCCTCCGACGAGTACCAGGCGGAGCTGGCCGACGTCGCCGGGCGGGCGGGCCGCTCGCAGCTGCTCGTGGCCCGCGACGGCGGGGTCGTGGTGGGCGCGGTGGCCCTCGTGCTGGAGGGCGACTTCGGCGAGGTCACCGGCTCCGACGACGAGGCGGCGTTCCGCATGCTCGTCGTCGACCCCGCGGCCCGCGGGCGCGGTGTCGGCGAGGCGCTGGTGCGCACCTGCCTCGACCGGGCACGGGCCGCCGGCAAGCGGCTCATGGTCCTCTCGACCGACCCGCGGATGACCGCCGCGCACCGCATCTACGGCCGGCTGGGCTTCACCCGGCTGCCGGAGCGCGACTGGAGCCCGCGCCCGGGCATCGACCTGCTGGTGTACGCGCTGGAGCTGTGAGCCTCAGGCGTCGCCGACGGTGGCGATGAGGTCGCCCTCCTGCAGCACCTCGCCCTCGACGACGTGCAGCTCCTGCACGACGCCGGCGCGCTCGGTGAGCACGGGGATCTCCATCTTCATCGACTCGAGGATCACCAGCGTGTCCCCCGCCGCGACCTCGGTCCCCGGTGCGACGAGGACCTTCCAGACGCTGGAGACCATCTCGGCGTGGATCTCCTCGACCGCCACGCGGCACCCCCTCGGCTCGGAGACCCCATCCAACCAGGCCGGGTCCCCGGCGGCGGCGGGAGCGGCCCTCAGGCGCCCGGCGCCGGGTCGCCCGCGGCCAGCCGGTCGAGGACCGCGCACACCTCGGCGCCGTCGTGCGGGACGCCGGCGTCGGGCAGGTCCGACAGGGCCGCACCGGCGGCGCGGGCCGCGGTGGCGGTGTCGGCCGCGCCGGCGCTGATGGTCGTCAGCAGCGCGTCGTACCAGGGGTCGAGGCGGTCGCCGGGGTCGTAGCCGCTGACCGCGACCACCTCGGTCTCGCCCGCGGCGCCGCGCAGCCGCCCGGAGGCGGGCAGCCGGCCGGTGACCCGGCCCGCGCGCCCCGGCGCCAGCGTGGAGCGCAGCTGCACGGCGACGGCGGCCCGCGGCGGGTGCTCCTCGGCCGTGCGGCGGCGCGGCGCCCGGCGGCCCGCGGCGGTGGCCAGCGCCAGGTCGACGGCGTCGACGCGGTGCGCGCGCTCCAGGACGGCCATGTCGAGGGAGAACCCGGCCGCGACCTCGCCGAGCTCGCCGTCCTCGGAGACACCCACGGTGACCAGCCCCCGCCAGCCGACGTCGACCAGCCGCTTCGCGCCCAGCGGCACCTCGCCAGCCGGGTCGGGCGTCCAGGACACGCGGGCGATGCCGGCGGCGCGGTCGCGGGCGACCGCCGTCGGGTAGCGGAGGCCCTCCTCGGTGACCAGCGCCAGCAGGCCGTGCTCGCTGGCGGGCTCCACGCCGTCGCCGCCGAGCCGCTCGAGCACCTCGGCCGGCGGCCCGACCCAGGTCAGCCCCGCGGCGGCGACCTCGGCGGCCAGCGACGCGTTGCCGGCCAGCGCCGGCGGCACGGGCAGCACCGCGCCCGCGCCGCTGCGGCGGGCGGCCTCGACCACCCGGTCGACGGCGAGGTAGGACTCCGCCGCGGGCGCGGGGCCCAGCAGCACGGCGTCGTCGGCCAGGCGGACGTGCCGGGCGCTGCGCTCGGCCTCGGAGTAGACGGCCACCGCCTTGACCCCGAGCCGGGAGCAGGCCGCGATCACCGCACAGGCCGCGGGGCCCCGCCCCGCCACGAGCACGCTCTCGATCCCGTGCTGCGCCACGCTCCGGTCCTCCCCGTCCCGAGCCGGGTCCCCGTCGTCCCGGCTGCCCTCATCGTGCCCCCCGCCCCCGACACCCGCCGCACCGGCCGGGGCGCTCTCCCCCGCCTGTGGGACCCTGGAGGCAGACCCGGCGGTCGCCTCCCGGCGCACCGCGACCCGACGACGGAGGAAGGAGGGCAGCGATGTCCAAGCGCGGACGCAAGCGTCGCTCCCGCAAGGGGAACAAGGCCAACCACGGCAAGCGCCCCAACGCCTGAGCGCGAACGCAGCAGCGCCCCGCACCGGAGTCCGGTGCGGGGCGCTGTCGCGCGTGGGGTCAGTCCTCGAGGTCGACCCGGACCACCTCGGTGCTCACCTGCTCGACGCTGACGTGCGTGCCGTCCTCGTCGAAGGAGACCGTGGTCAGCTGCAGCTTGATCCGGTCGCGCAGGCCCAGCGGCGTGGGGTCGCCCCCGCAGCGGCGGCGGACCAGCGCCTTGAACTCCTGCTCGATGCCGAACTGCCGCAGGCACGGCGAGCAGTCCTCGAGGTGCTCGGCGATGACGGCCCGGCGGGCGTCGTCGGTCTCGTGGTCGAGGAACTCGAAGACGTGCGAGAGGACGTCGTCGCAGGAGGTGGCGTGCTCGTGGTCGGTGGTCACGACCGGCCCTCCTCGGCGGCACCGGCGCGGACGAAGCCGCGCTCGCGGGCGTAATCGGCCAGGAGCTTCTGCAGGCCCCGCCGGCCGCGGTGCAGCCGGGACATCACCGTGCCGATGGGCGTGCCCATGATCTCGGCGATCTCCTTGTAGGCGAAGCCCTCGACGTCGGCGAGGTACACCGCCAGGCGGAAGTCCTCCGGCAGCTGCTGCAGGGCCTCCTTGATGTCCGAGTCCGGCAGGTGGTCCAGCGCCTCGATCTCGGCCGACCGCAGCCCGCTGGAGCTGTGCTCCTCGGCGGCGTACAGCTGCCAGTCCTGCACCTGGTCGGTGGGGTACTGCTGCGGCTGACGCTGCTTCTTGCGGTAGCTGTTGATGTAGGTGTTGGTCAGGATCCGGTACAGCCAGGCCTTGAGGTTCGTGCCCTCGGCGAACTGGTGGAACGCGGAGTAGGCCTTGACGAAGGTCTCCTGGACCAGGTCCTCGGCGTCGGCGGGGTTGCGGGTCATCCGCAGCGCCGCCGGGTAGAGCTGGTCGAGGTAGGGCAGCGCGTCGCGCTCGAAGCGGGCGTCGCGCTCGGCTCGGGTCTCGGCGACCTCGGTGCGGCTGCCGCCCTCGCGGGCCTCCGGCACCTCCACCGGCGCCCCCGGGACCTGCGTCTCGACGGGCTCGACGGCGGGGTTCCCGCCCGCGGACTCCTCAGGCACCGACCGTCCTCTCTGCGGCGCCCGGGTGCGGGCGACCACGTCAGACGATCCTAGTCGCGCGGCGTCGGGCCGGCCCGGGGGCCGCCGGCGCGAGGCCCGCGTGCGGGCGAGGGAGACGGTGCTGCTCACGGTCGCTGCAACGGTCCCCCCGGGGGCGTCATTCCCCGCCGGGCTCCCCACCTGCGGAACCCGGCGGCGCCGCGGGGAGGCGCTGGCTACGCTGCCCGGCCGTGGCGGCGACCCCCGCGGTGCGGGCTCTGGAGAAGGCCGGCGTGGCGCACACGCTGCACCCCTACGACCCGGAGCACCCCTCCGACCAGGGGCACGGCGAGGCCGCGGTGGCCGCGCTGGGCGCCGATCCGCGCCAGGTGTTCAAGACGCTGGTCACCCGCGTCGACGGCGTCCTGACCGTCGCCGTCGTCCCGGTGGCCGGCACCCTCGACCTCAAGGCGCTCGCCACCGCGGCCGGCGGGCGGAAGGCCGCGATGGCCGACCCCGCCGACGCCGAGCGGACCACCGGCTACGTGCTGGGCGGGATCAGCCCGCTCGGCCAGCGCAAGGCGCTGCCGACGGTGGTCGACGACTCGGCGCTGGGGTTCGCGACGGTCATGGTGAGCGCCGGCCGCCGCGGCCTGCAGGTGGAGCTGCCGCCGGCCGAGCTGGTGCGCCTCACCCGTGCCCGCACCGCCCCGATCGGCCGCTGCTGAAGGACCTCCCTGCCCCCCACCACTCGCACGCTCGCGGCGGGCCCCTGCAGGGAGGCCGCGTGGACCGGAAGAGTCCTCCTGGTCAGGCGTCCGGGGCGCCGTAGGGGGTGAGCAGCTGGTCGACCGGCGCGGCGTCGTCGGTGAGCACCCGGGCGTCGCCGGCGAAGGCGGCCACCTCGTCGGCCGAGGCCACCTGCCACGTGGAGTCCTGGGCCAGCAGGGCCTCGGCCAGCGCCACCTCGTCGAGCGGCCGGTGCGAGGCGACGGCGACCAGGTTGCCGCCGTCCTCCCCCGCGAGCACCGGCGCCCGGGCCAGCAGCAGCACGTGCGGCCAGACCTCGCGCATGGTCGCCAGCTCCGCGCGGACGAACGACAGCGGCGGGTGGTCGATGAGGTTGGCGACGTAGACGCCGTCGTCGGTGAGCGCGCGGTCGACCAGCCCGAGCGCCTCCACGGTGGTCAGCTGCCACGGGACCGACAGCCCGCCGAACGCGTCGCCGACGACGAGGTCGCGGGTGCCGGCGTCCTCGTCGGCCAGCCCCACCCGCGCGTCGCCGACCCGCACCTCGAGCTCCGCGGACTCCTCGAGCCCGAGCCGCTCGCGGTCGATCTCGACGACGCCGGGGTCGACCTCCAGCACCCGGCTCGTGGTGCCCGGCCGCACCTCGGCGAGGTAGCGCGGCACCGTGGCCCCGCCGCCGCCGAGGTGCAGCGCCGACAGCGACTGCCCGGCCGGGGCGAGGACGTCGGTGACCGCGGCGATCGCGCGGACGTACTCGAACTCCAGGTACGTCGGGTCGGCGAGGTCGACGTAGCTGTGCCGCAGCGTGTCGAGCACCAGCACCCGGCCGGTCTCGCGCTCGGGGTCGGCCACCACGCGGGCGCAGTGGTAGGCGGTCTCCTCCTCGCACGGCGTGGGCGCGACCGCGGCCAGCAGCGACCCGGCCACCGCGAGCAGCAGGAGCGCGGCCGGCAGCCGCCCGGCGCCGGCGGGGGCCGAGCGGCGCAGCAGCACGAACACCGCGATCCCGGCGAGCACGGTGACCAGCCCGGTGCCCACGAGGATGCCGCTGCTCGGGAACACCGCGACCAGCACGAACCCGGTGGCGAAGGTGGCCGCGATCCCGCCGAGCGTGCCGATGCCCGACAGCTTCCCGACCACCGCGCCGGTCTCGTCGAGCGAGGCCAGCTGCAGCTTGACCACCATCGGCGGCACCGCCGACAGCAGCGCGGCGGGCACCACCACGGCCACGGCGGCCAGCAGCAGCACGCTCCCGGCGTCGGCCCCGGTGAGGAACGACCCGGCGAAGCGGACCAGCGGCAGGACGGCGACCACCAGCGCGCCGCCGGCCACCAGCAGCGGCGCGATGAGCTGCCGCGGGTCGCGCCGGTCGGCGGTGGCGCCGCCGGCCCACGCGCCGATCGCGATGGCGGCCAGCGCGAAGCCGATGACGGCGGTGTTGGTCTGCAGCGTGATGCCGACGTAGGGCGCGATCAGCCGCAGCCCGACGATCTCGAGCACCAGCACCGCCCCGGAGGACAGGAAGGTGACCCCGGCGGCCACCCACCCGGGCAGCGCGGCGCCGGCCGGAGCGGGCGGGTCGGTCGACGGGACGGCGGGCGCGCGCTCGCTCAGGGCAGGTCTCCTCAGAAGAGCGCCGGCTGGTCGGCGGGGACGCTGGTGCCCTCCACCCGGGTCAGCAGCTCGGCGCCGTTGTTGCGGACGTTGTTCACCGCGGTGCCGACGGGGCGCAGCTCCAGCGCCTCGACGACCTCCGGCGGGGTCGGCTCGGTGAGCGCCTCGACGTCGTCGCGGGACGGGTCGAGCCAGTCGGCCCAGCGCTCGCGGGGCAGCACCAGCGGCATCCGGTCGTGGATGTCGGTGAGCGCCCCCACGGCCGGGGCGGTGACCACGGTGCAGGTGTAGAGGCGGTCCTCGCCCTTCCCCCACACCTCGTACAGCCCGGCCATCGCCAGCGTCGACCCGTCGGCCGGGTGGATGAAGAAGGGCTGCTTGCCCGGGGAGTCGAGCCGCTTCTGCCACTCGTACCAGCCGTCGGCCGGCACCAGGCAGCGGCGCGAGCGCGCGGCCGAGCGGAAGGCCGGCTTCTCGGTGAGCGACTCGACGCGGGCGTTGAGCAGCCGGTTGCCGATCGAGGCGTCCTTGGCCCACGAGGGCACCAGGCCCCAGCGCACCGCCCGCAGCTCGCGGTGCCCGGCGCCGGTGGGGCTGCCCTCGGCGTCGCGCTCCCGCTTGGTGCGGACGACGTACACGTCCTTGGTGGGCGCGACGTTGAAGTCGGCCCGCAGTGGCTCCTGCCCCTCGGCGGGGACCGCCTCGAACTCGACCACGAGGTCCTCGGGACGGCGGCTGGCGGCGTAGCGACCACACACGGCTGGTCCTCCCGGCGGCTGTCGGGCCCGGACGGCGGGCCCGTCCCTCCCGACTCTAGGTGGGGGGACCGACGGCGCGACTGCCCCGGGCGGCCGCGGGTAGGCCGGGGGTGGAGTCGACGCCGACGAGAGACGAGGATCACCCAGGTGACCGCCACCCAGAACCCCACGCACGAGCAGCCGAAGACCGCGAGCGAGTCCGCCGAGCGGCGCTACGCGACGGTCAACCCCTTCACCGGTCAGGTCGAGAAGGAGTTCGACTTCACGCCGACCGAGGCCATCGACGGGATCGTCGGGAAGGCGCACGCCGCCTACCAGGAGTGGCGGGAGCGGCCGGTGGAGGACCGCGCCGCCGTGGTCCGCCGCGCCGCCGAGCTGATGGACGAGCGGCGCGAGGAGCTCGCGTCCCTCATCACCACCGAGATGGGCAAGCGCCGCGACGAGGCGACCGGCGAGCTCTACCTGTGCTCGATGATCCTCAAGTACTACGCCGACAACGGCCCCGGCTTCCTCGAGCCCACGTCGATCACGCCGCTCATGGGCAAGGGCGAGGCGGTCGTGGAGACCCGGCCGGTCGGCGCCCTGCTGGCCATCGAGCCCTGGAACTACCCCTTCTACCAGGTGGTCCGCGTGGCCGGCCCCAACCTGGTGCTGGGCAACACCGTCATCCTCAAGCACGCCGAGATCACCCCGCAGTGCGCGGTGGCCATCGAGCAGCTGTTCACCGACGCCGGCGCGCCCGAGGGCGTCTTCACCAACACGTTCCTGCGCATCGAGGACGTCGAGCAGGTCATCGCCGACCCCCGCATCCAGGGCGTCACGCTCACCGGCAGCGAGCGGGCCGGCAGCGCGGTGGGCGCCCTCGCCGGCAAGCACCTCAAGAAGTCGGTGCTCGAGCTCGGCGGCAGCGACCCGTTCATCGTGCTCGACGCCGAGGACATGGCCGCCACGGTGAAGGCCGCGACCATGGGCCGGATGCAGAACACCGGCCAGGCCTGCACCGCCTCCAAGCGGCTGATCGTCACCGAGGAGAACTACGAGCCCTTCGTCGAGGGCCTGCGGCAGGCGTTCGGCACCTTCGCCCCCGGCGACCCGGCGGACAAGGCGACGTCGCTGGCCCCGCTGTCGAGCGAGCGCGCCGCGAAGGACCTGCACGCCCAGATCCAGGACGCCATCGACAAGGGCGCCACGGTCGTCGCCGGCGGCGGGCGCCCCGACCACCCGGGCGCCTTCGTGGAGCCGACGATCCTCACCGACGTCACGCCGGAGATGCGCGCCTACCGCGAGGAGCTGTTCGGCCCGGCCGCCGTCGTCTACAAGGTGAAGGACGCCGACGAGGCGGTCGCGCTGGCCAACGACAGCGACTTCGGCCTCGGCGCCACCGTCATGAGCAGCGACGTCGACCGCGCCCGCGCGGTGGCCGAGCGGCTCGAGGCCGGCATGGTGTGGATCAACCAGCCCACCGGCTCCTCCCCCGAGCTGCCCTTCGGCGGGATCAAGCGGTCGGGTTACGGCCGTGAGCTCTCGGAGCTGGCGATGTTCGAGTTCGCCAACCGGCGGCTGGTCCGCACGGTGCCGGTGAAGAAGGCCGACCGCCCGGTCGGCGGCTGAGCGTGCGCGGAGCGGCGTCGGCCGGGCCAGGCAGGATGGACCCGTGAGCCAGGTCTGGTCGACGCCGCACCGCAGCACCCCGGTCGACGCCGTGGTGGCGCTGCCCGGCTCGAAGTCGATCACCGCGCGGGCCCTGGTGCTCGCCGCGCTGGCCGACGGCCCGAGCCGGGTGGTGCGCCCGCTGCGCGCCCGCGACACCGACCTCATGGCCGCCGGGCTGCGGGCCCTCGGCGCGCGGGTCGACGAGGACGGCGCCGACTGGCTCGTCACCCCCGGCCCGCTGCGCGGCCCCGCCGAGGTCGACGCCGGGCTGGCCGGCACCGTGCTGCGCTTCCTGCCGCCGGTGGCCGCCCTCGCCGACGGCCCGGTGCGGCTCGACGGCGACCCGCGGCTGCGCGAGCGCCCGAACGCCGGGCTGATCGCCGCGCTGCGCGCCCTCGGCGTGGCGGTCGACGACGGCGGCCGCGGCCGGGCGCCGTTCACCGTGCACGGCACCGGCGGGGTCCGCGGCGGCGCGGTGACCGTCGACGCGAGCGAGTCGTCGCAGATCGTCTCCGGCCTGCTGCTGGCCGCCGCCCGCTTCGCCGACGGGATCGACCTGGCGCTGGCCGGCGGGGTGCCGTCGATGCCCCACGTGGAGATGACCGTGGCCGCGCTGCGCGAACACGGCGTCGACGTCGCGGCCACCGACCGCGGCTGGCGCGTGGCGCCCGGGCGCCTGGCCCCGCTGGACCGCGTCGTCGAGCCCGACCTGTCCAACGCCGCGCCGTTCCTCGCCGCCGCGCTGGTCACCGGCGGCCGGGTCACCGTGCCCGACTGGCCGGCGGCCACCACCCAGCCCGGCGCGCAGCTCGACGCGCTGCTGTCGCGGATGGGCGCCGAGGTGGAGCGCACGCCCGAGGGGCTGCGGGTCACCGGCACCGGCCGGATCGCGCCGCTGGTGGCCGACCTCGGCGACGTCGGTGAGCTGACCCCGGTGCTCGCCGCGCTGTGCGCGCTGGCCGACGGGACCTCCCGGCTCACCGGCATCGAGCACCTGCGCGGCCACGAGACCGACCGGCTGCAAGCCCTCGACGAGGTGCTCACCGCCGTCGGCGCGCGGGTCGAGCAGCTGCCCGACGGCCTGGTGGTCACCCCCGGCCCGGGCCGCGCCGCGCTCGTCGACTCCTACGCCGACCACCGCATGGTGCACGCCGCCGCCGTCCTCGGCCTCGCGGTCGACGGCGTGCGGGTGTCCGGGCCCGAGGCGGTCACCAAGACGCTGCCGGACTTCCGGGAGCGCTGGGCGGCGATGCTCGGCGCCGACGTGTCCGGGGCTCCCGCCGGGGTGGGCACCTGAGCCCCCGCAGGCTCGACAGCCGGTCGGACGAGGACGACGTCCGGACGCGGCCGAGCCGGCGTGGCTCGCGGCCGCGCACCCGCACCCGCCCGGCGCACGGCGACGCCGTCCCGGGGCTCGTCGTCGCCGTCGACCGCGGCCGGATGACCGTCCGCGTCGAGGGCCCGGACGGCGCCCCCGTCGAGGTCACCGCGATGCGCGCCCGCGAGCTCGGGCGGCACGGCGTCGTCGTCGGCGACCGGGTGCGGCTCGTCGGCGACACCACCGGCCGCCCGGACACCCTGGCCCGGATCGTCGTCATCGAGGAGCGGGCGACCTCGCTGCGGCGCACCGCCGACGACACCGACCCCACCGAGCGGGTCGTGGTGGCCAACGCCGAGCTGCTCGTCGTCGTCACCTCGGTGACCGACCCCGAGCCCGCGCTGGGCTTCCTCGACCGGTGCCTGGTGGCCGCCTTCGCCGGCGGCCTGCAGCCGCTGTTCTGCCTGACCAAGACCGACCTGGCCAGCGCGCAGCCGCTGCTGGACCGCTACGCCGGGCTCGACGTGGACGCGGTGCCGATGTCGCGCGAGGCGCCGCTGGAGCCGCTGCTCGACCGGATCGGCGGACGCACCAGCGTCTTCGTCGGGCAGTCGGGCGTGGGCAAGTCGACGCTGGTCAACCGGCTGGTGCCCGACGCCTTCCGGGCCACCGGCGACGTCAGCAAGATCGGCAAGGGGCGGCACACCTCGTCGTCGGCGGTGCTGTTCGACCTGCCCGGCGGGGGCACGGTCATCGACACCCCGGGCATCCGGTCGCTGGGGCTGGCGCACGTCACCGCCGACGACGTCGTCGCCGCCTTCGACGACCTGGCCGAGGCCGCGGTCGACTGCCCGCCCGGGTGCGGGCACTCGTCCGACGACCCCGACTGCGCGCTGGACGCCTGGGCCGCGGCCGGCCCGGACAACCGGGAGGAGCGGCTGGCCAGCGTGCGACGGCTGCTCGGCGCCGTCGGCCAGGTCGGCCCGGGGTACTAGGAGGCCACCGTGGAGCAGCAGGTCCACTTCCTCACCCTCGCCACCGCCGACCTCGACGCGGCGCGGCGGTTCTACGTCGAGGGCCTCGGGTGGACGCCGCTGCTCGACGTCCCCGGCGAGATCGTCTTCTTCCAGGTCGCGCCGGGCACGGTGCTGGCCTTCTTCGAGACGGGGAGCTTCGCCCGCGACCTCGGCACCGGCCCGGCGCGTCCGGAGGTGTCCGGGGTGACGCTGGCGCACAACGTCGCCGACCGGCCCGCCGTCGCCGCGCTGGCCGACCGGATGGCCGCGCACGGCGGGACGGTGCTCACCCCGCCCGAGGAGGGCGCCTTCGGCGGCGTCTTCCACGCGCTGGTGCGCGACCCGAACGGCGTCGTCTGGGAGGTCGCGCACAACCCCGGCTGGTCCGTCGACCCCGACGGCACGGTGCGGCTGGCTCAGCCGGACTGACGGCCCGGAGCGGCTGCCGGACCCGGACCCGGGCCCGGCGGCCGGGGCAGCGGGACGAACAGGTCGTCGGCCATCGGCTCGTCGACGGCCTCGACCACCACCTCGTGGCCGTCGCCGGCGGAGGTGCCGTCGAGGGCCTCGACGAGGACGCAGACGCCGGTGCCGACGTCCAGCCGGATCCGGGAGGCGGTCGGGTACACGACGTCGCGCGCCTCCCCCCACTCGAGCCGGTCGACGTCCGGGTCGTGCAGCAGGGAGCAGCAGCCACAGCGCGGCTCGTAGGTGGCGGTCGTCGCGACGACGGCCTCCCAGGCGGGCCGGCCCCCGTGCTCGACCTCCCGGACAGGCCCGATCTCCAGCGGCGGCCCCGCGGGCTCCCCGGTGTCCCGGTCGCGGCCGTCGGCGAACTCGACGGGGTCCAGCAGGGCGACGAAGCCGTAGTCCTGCCACATCGGGTCCTCGGCCTGCGCGCGGTCCCACGGGCGGACGGCGACCAGCCCGTCGGGGCGCCGGACCGGCTCCCCGGGCGGCTCGGGGGCCGGGGCGACCCCGCCCGCCCACGAGGTGAGCACGACGGTCCCGCTGCCGGGGGACTCGTGGACGACGTCCAGCAGGTCCCCGTCGAGGGTCTCGACGCGCAGCCGGTCCGGGCGCCGCAGCCGGACCCGGACGGCGCCGTCGGACCGCCCGGTGCGGAGGGTGAACCGCAGCGTGCGGAACAGCCACGGCGAGGACCGGGCGAGCGCGCGGAGGTCGTCGGCGTCGGGCACGGGCGGGAGTGTGGCCCCCGGAGGCGGGTCCTGTCCTGCGAGTGGTCGTGCTCTGCCCCGCCGGGCGGGGCAGAGCACGACCCGCACCGGGACTAGACGTCCACCCAGCCGCCGGAGCGCCAGTACTCCCCCGCCTCCCGCGACAGCAGCCCCTCGTCGACCAGGTACCGGCGCAGCGCCGCGGTGTCGGGGTGCCAGACCGCGAGCAGCGCGTTGACCTCCCGCTCGGGGTAGCGCACGCCGACGTCGAAGACCCGCACCACGTGCTCGAGCACCACCCGGCGCTTGCTCAGCTGGGCCGGGATGGTGGTCAGCCGGCCGTCGCGGATGAAGGAGGCGAGCACCGCGGACTCCGCCGGGTCGTCCGACAGCGGCTCGGCCGGCGGGGCGGAGGCGGCCGCGGCCCGCGCGGCGGCGCCGAACCGGTCGGTCAGCAGCTCGAGGCCGTGCCCGTCGCGGCGCACCAGCCCGGCGCGGGCCAGCCGGCGGGCGGCCAGCGCGACGTCCTTGAGCGAGAGCCCCGAGGCGTCGGCGACCTCCTCGATCGTCCCGGCGCCGAGCGCCAGCGCCGCCACCACCCTCAACCGGGTGGGGTCGGCCAGGAGCCCCACGATCGTCGCCGCCTCCACGCCCGCGACGGTATCCGCGCATCGACGGACGGGGGCGGGGGTAGCGGGACGCCATGGTGAGCCCGATCGACATCCAGAAGGCCCTCAAGGGCATCGAGTACCCGGCCAGCAAGGAGCAGCTCCTCGAGCACGCGAAGGGCGGCGACAAGGAGGTGCTCGACGCGCTGCAGAAGATCGAGGACCGCGAGTACGAGGGGCCCAGCGGCGTGAGCGCCGCGGTGTTCGACTGACGTCCCGCTAGGTTCGGTGCCCATGACACCGGGCCGGGACTTCACGGGGGACATGCACCTGGCGCACGTGCTGGCCGACCAGGCGGACTCCATCAGCATGGACCGCTTCAAGGCCCTCGACCTCGCCGTCGAGACCAAGCCGGACCTGACGCCGGTCACCGACGCCGACCGCGCCGTCGAAGAGCAGCTGCGGATCACCCTCGCCCGGGCCCGCACCCGCGACGCCGTGCTCGGCGAGGAGTTCGGCGTCACCGGGCACGGCCCGCGGCGCTGGGTGCTCGACCCCATCGACGGGACGAAGAACTTCGTCCGCGGCGTGCCGGTGTGGGCGACGCTCATCGCGCTGTTCGACGGCGACGAAGCGGTCGTGGGCCTGGTCTCCGCGCCCGCGCTCAACCGCCGCTGGTGGGCGGCCAAGGACGTCGGCGCGTGGACCGGCCGGCGGCTGGAGTCGGCCACGCGCTGCCGGGTGTCGGGCGTCTCCGACCTCGGCGACGCGAGCCTGTCCTACTCCAGCCTGTCCGGCTGGGAGGAGCGCGGCCTGCTCGACGGCTTCATCGGCCTCACCCGCGCGTCCTGGCGCACCCGCGCCTACGGCGACTTCTGGAGCTACGTGCTGCTGGCCGAGGGGGCGGTCGACGTGGCGTGCGAACCGGAGGTCTCGCTGTGGGACCTCGCCGCGCTCGACGTCATCGTGCGGGAGGCCGGCGGCCGGTTCACCGACCTCACCGGCGTCCCCGGCCCGGCCGGCGGCAGCGCCCTGGCCACCAACGGCCTGCTGCACGACGCCGCGCTGGCGCACCTGCGGCTGCCCCCGGACGACGCGGCCTGACGCGCCGGCCCGGGACACGACGGCGGCCCCACCCCGGACTCGGGGAGGGGCCGCCGTCGTGTGCGGTGCGGGGGCCTACGGGCGCGGACCGCCCGTGCCGCGGCCGCCGGAGAACCGGCGGCGCGCGTCGTCGATGCGCGCCTTCGTCTTCGGGTCGCTCGCCAGCTGCTGCGCCTTGGCCGAGACCTGCTTGAGCGCCTGCTGGCCCTTGGGACTGCGGGCGAACTGGGCCACCTTGTCGAACACCGACGCCATGTCGGGTGCCTCCTCTCGCCGGGGCCCGCGGCTGGGCCCGCTCGTCGAGGTCAACGGATGCCCCGCCCCCGCCGTTCCATGCGGCTGGCCGGGCGTCGGCCCGGGTCACTTCCCCGGGGACACCGGCTCGCCCGCCGCCCGCTCCGGCTCCGCCGCCAGCCCGACCCCGCGCCCGGCCAGCACGGCGGCACCGATCGCGGAGGCGCTCCGCAGCTCCAGGGGCACCACGGGCCGCCCGAGCAGGTCGGCGAGCACCTGCCGCACCAGCGGGGAGCGCCCGCCGCCACCGGTGAGCACGACCGGCCCGTCCGGCGGCTCCCCGAGCAGCCCGGCTGCGTCGGCGACCGCGGTCAGCACCCCCTCGACGGCGGCGCGGGCGAGGTCGGAGCGCGTGGTGCCCGCCGACAGCCCGGTCCACGAGGCGCGGTCACCCGGACCGGCCACCCCGCCGCGCTCGCCGGTGAGGAACGGCCGGAAAACCACACCCCCGGCGCCCGGCGGCGACGACGCGGCGAGGTCGAACAGGTCCCCGGGGGCGACACCGAGGACGCCGGCCGCCCAGGACCACGCCGAGCCGCCGTTCTGCAGCGCGGCCATCGCGTACCAGCCGCCCTCGGCGTCGGCGTAGCCGTGCACGGGCGGGTCGTCGGCGGGGGCGGGCGTCCAGCCGGGCCGCAGCACCTGCGCACCGGTGCCCAGGTTGATCTGCAGCCCGCCGGCGGTACCGGCCGCGAGCAGCGCCAGTGGGGTGTCGGCGCCGCCGACGACGACCGGCACCCCCGCCCCGCCCAGCACCGCCGTCCCGCCCAGCACCGCCGTCCCGGCGACCGCGGCCGAGGACCGCACCGCGGGCAGCAGGCTGGGCGGCACCCCGGCCGCGGCCCGGGCGGCGTCGGACCAGGTGTCGGCGACGACGTCCCACAGCAGCGTCCCGGAGGCGTCGCTGCGGTCGGTGACCCGCCAGTCGGCGCCGGGCAGCAGGGTGGCCCGCAGCGCGTCCTTGGGCAGCAGCACGCCGGCCGCGCGGGCCACCAGGTCCGGGCGGTGCGCCGTGAGCCAGGCGAGCACCGGGCCGGTCATCCCGGGCACGAGCGGGTTGGCCAGCGCGGCGCGGGCGGCGTCGGGCAACGCCCGCCAGCGAGCGACCTCCGCGGCCGCCCGCCGGTCCGGCCAGAGCACCGCGGGCGCCAGCGCCGCCCCGGCCTCGTCGACCAGGACGGTGCCGTGCATCTGCCCCGAGAGGCCGAGACCGGCCACCGGGCGCCCGCCCAGAGCGGGCAGCAGCCGGGCGAGGGCGTCGTCGAGGGCGGCCCGCCACGTGCCGACGGCGCACTCGGCCCACCCCTCGCGCGGGCTGTCGACCGGGTAGCCGGCCTCCGTCTCGGCGGCGATCCGGCCGTCCTCGCCGAGGGCCACCAGCTTGAGCCCGCTGGTGCCGAGGTCGGCACCGAGCAGGACCGCGCTCACCGCGGGCCGTGCGCGGCCCCGCCGCCGCGGCCGTTGCGGTCGGCGAGCAGGCCGGCGAGCGTGCTGAGCGCGATCTCGGCCGGTGCCCGCGAGCCGATGTCCAGGCCGATCGGCCGGTGCACCCGCGCGACCTCCTCCGGCGGTACCCCGAGCGCGGCCAGCGCCGCCACGTGCGGGCCCTCGTGCCGCGGGTTGCCCATGACGCCCACCCAGCGCACCCGCCGGGCGAGCGCGTCGCGCAGCACCTCGCCCAGCTCGGGCCGGTGGTGGTCGGTGACGACGACGTCGGCGTCGCCGAGGTCCTCGGGCAGGTCGGCGAACGAGACGACGCCGGCGCCGCGGGCCGCGTCGGGGTCGAGCAGCACCGCGCGGAAGCCGAGCTCCGGCGCCCACCGCAGCAGCACCTCGGCCACCGGCGAGTCGAACACCGCCACCAGCACCCGGCCCGGCGGCGCCTCCCCCGGCGCCCCGTGCGCGACGCCGCAGGCCGGGTCGGTCACGCCGCGCCCCGCTCCGGGCTGTCGCCGTAGGCGTAGCCGGCATCGGCGTAGCGGCCGCCCACGGCGACCCCGGGCGGGGCGATCTCGCCCAGCCGGGCCAGGTCGTCGGCCGAGAGCTCCACGGCCAGCGCGCCGGCGTTCTCCTCCAGGTAGGGCCGCCGCTTGGTGCCCGGGATCGGCACGACGTCGGGCCCCTGCGCGAGCACCCAGGCGAGCGCCAGCTGCCCGGGCGTGCAACCCCGCTCCTCCGCCATGGCCCGCACGGCGTCGACCAGCCGCAGGTTGGCCGCGAACGCCTCGCCGGTGAACCGCGGGTGGGTGCGCCGCCAGTCGTCCTCGGCGAAGTCGTCCGGGCCGGTGATCGCGCCCGTGAGGAAGCCGCGGCCGAGCGGGCTGAACGGCACGATGCCGATCCCCGCCTCCCGGGCGACGCCGAGCACCTCCCTCTCCAGGTCACGCGTCCACAGCGACCACTCGCTCTGCAGCGCCGCGATCGGGTGCACCGCCACCGCGCGCCGGACCGACGCCGCCGACGCCTCCGACAGCCCGAGGTGGCGGACCTTCCCCTGCCGCACGAGCTCGGCCATCGCCCCGACGGTGTCCTCGATCGGCACCCGCGGGTCCACCCGGTGCTGGTAGTAGAGGTCGATCACGTCGACGCCCAGCCGCCGCAGGCTGGCCTCGGCGCAGGCCCGCACGTTCTCCGGCCGGCCGTCGATGTCCATGCCCCCCGAGCCGTTGCGGCGCAGCGAGAACTTCGTGGCCAGCTGCACCTCGTCGCGCCGGCCGCGGATCGCCTCGCCCACCAGCTCCTCGTTGTGCCCGTCGCCGTAGACGTCGGAGGTGTCGAGGAAGGTGATCCCGAGGTCGAGCGCGCGGTGCACGGTGGCGATCGACTCGTCGCGGTCGGCGGCGCCGTACATCTGGCTCATGCCCATGCAGCCCAGTCCGAGCGCGGAGACGACCAGGCCGTCCCGGCCGAGGGTCCGGGGAGACGCAGGAGAGGTCATGCCCCGCATCCTCGTCCCGGCCGCCGACGGGACGCCACCGGCCGTTTCCCTCGGGGTGGCCCGGGTAGCCGCCCGGGGTCGCGACTCCCCGGGAGGACCCATGAGCCCGCGCCCCGCCCGCCGCACCGCCCGCCTGCTCGGGCTGGCCAGCCTCGGCCTCGGCACCACCATGCTCGTCGACCCGCGAGGTGTGGCCCGCTTCGCCGGCGTCGACGACTCCCCCGTGGCGCTGCCGGTCGTCACCGCCGTCGGGGCCCGGGAGCTGGCGCACGCCGCCGGCCTGCTCGCCGGGCGGCCGGGCTGGGCGTGGACCCGCGTGCTCGGCGACGCCGTCGACCTCGCCGTCATGGGCGTCGCGCTGCAGAACCGCCGCGGCGACCGGCACGATCGGCTGCGCACCGTCCTCGTCGGCGCGTCGGTGCTCGCGGCGGTCGACCTGCTCACCGCCCTGCGCTCGCGCCGCCGTCGCGGCTCCTCCGACGGGCGGGCCGGCAGCCCCACCCCCGTGGAGCGGCGGGCGGCGGCCCCGGGGCTGCTGGCCCCGCTGGTCGACGTCCGCCCCGCGCTGGCCGGCGTCGCCCGGCAGCCGGTGCGGCGGCCGGGCGGGACCGACGCCCCCGACCTCCCCGCGGGGAGCTAACCCCCCGCGGTCAGGAACGCGTCGACGACCGGCGCGAGCTCCGG
The DNA here is from genome assembly GCF_054049995.1 of Geodermatophilus sp. SYSU D01106. NCBI lineage: Bacteria > Bacillati > Actinomycetota > Actinomycetes > Geodermatophilales > Geodermatophilaceae > Geodermatophilus > Geodermatophilus sp. SYSU D01106. The sequence continues at coordinate 283,753 of NZ_JBJGYM010000003.1, forward strand.
GGCGGCGAACACGTCGTAGTGGGTGCGCCCCGGCAGGACCGCGAGCCGCGACGCCGGCCGGCCCGAGCCGTCCCAGCCGGCGTCGCGCAGCCCGCCGCCGAGCAGGGCGAAGAACTCGGCCGCGTGGGCGGGCGGGATGCCGTCGGCGTCGGCGTAGGCCAGCAGCACCGGCAGCGTCAGCGCGCGGACCTCGTCGGTCCAGTCGTAGTCGCCGCTGATCAGCGCGCCGGTCTTGTCCATCAGCGCCGGGAAGGCGTCGACGTCGGGCGCGACGGCCGCGTACGCCTCGTACAGCGGCGTCCGCCGCATCCAGTCCAGGCCCGCGGAGGACACCGACTCCTGGCCCGCCCGGACGTCGGGGAACCAGCCGTCCCGCCGGCACGGCGCCGACACCACGACCAGCCGGCGCACGGCCTCCGGGGACCGGATCGCCGTCCGCAGCACCACCCCGCCGCCGAGCGAGTAGCCGAGCAGGTCGGCCGGGCCGGGGCCGAGGGAACCGACCAGCGCGGCGACGTCGTCGGCGAACGCGTCCCAGGTGAAGGGCCGGTCGACGTCCGCGGTGCGCCCGTGCCCCTGCAGCTCGACGGCGACCACCCGCCGCCCCGCGGCCAGCCGCTCGAGGACGTCGCCGAACATCTCGACCACGCCGAACCCGCCGTGGACGACGACCAGCGGCGTACCGCCCTCCCCGACGCTGCGCCAGTACATCCGCACGCCACCGGTCACCGGCGCGTACCCCTCCTCGACCCGCGGGCCCGTCGTCGTCATGCCGCTACGACGCCGCGGGCGGCCGGGACTCATCGGTGGTGGTGGGATGGGGGCAGCGCGCCCGACCGGGGCGCCGGGCGAGGAGGTCCGCGTGCAGTACGCCGAGTCCGTCGTCGACCTGATCGGCGGCACCCCGCTGGTCCGGCTGTCGTCGGTGACCGCCGACCTCGGCCCGGACGCACCGCTGGTGCTGGCCAAGGTCGAGTACATGAACCCCGGCGGGTCGGTGAAGGACCGCATCGCCGTGCGGATGGTCGACGCCGCCGAGGCCAGCGGGGAACTGCAGCCGGGCGGGACCATCGTCGAGCCGACCAGCGGCAACACCGGCGTCGGCCTGGCGCTGGTCGCCCAGCAGCGCGGCTACCGGTGCATCTTCGTGTGCCCCGACAAGGTCAGCCAGGACAAGGTCAACACGCTGCGGGCGTACGGCGCCGAGGTGGTCGTCTGCCCCACCGCCGTCGACCCGTCCGACCCGCGCTCCTACTACTCGGTCTCCGACCGGCTGGCCCGCGAGACGCCGGGCGGCTGGAAGCCCGACCAGTACGCCAACCCGGCCAACCCCCGCTCGCACTACGAGACGACCGGGCCGGAGATCTGGGAGCAGACCGAGGGGAAGGTGACCTGCTTCGTCACCGGCGTCGGCACCGGCGGCACGATCAGCGGCATCGGCCGCTACCTCAAGGAGGCCTCCGGCGGGCGGGTGCAGGTGGTCGGCGTCGACCCCGAGGGGTCGGTGTACTCCGGCGGCACCGGCCGTCCCTACCTCGTCGAGGGCGTCGGTGAGGACTTCTGGCCCGAGGCCTACGACCGGTCGATCGCCGACGACATCGTCGCCGTCTCCGACGCCGACTCCTTCCGGATGACCCGCCGCCTGGCCCGCGAGGAGGGCCTGCTCGTCGGCGGCTCCTGCGGGATGGCCGTCGTCGGCGCGCTGCGCGCGGCCGAGCGGCTGGGGCCCGACGACGTCGTCGTGGTGCTGCTGCCCGACGGCGGACGCGGCTACCTCAACAAGATCTTCAACGACCGGTGGATGGCCGACTACGGCTTCCTCGACGTCGCCACCGGCGAGACGGTCGGCGAGCTGCTGCACGGCAAGGGTGGGGTGACGCCGGAGCTCGTGCACACCCACCCCAACGAGACCGTCCGCGACGCGATCGACATCCTGCGCGAGTACGGGGTCAGCCAGATGCCGGTCGTCCGCGCCGAGCCGCCGGTGACCGCCGGCGAGGTGGTCGGCTCGGTCGACGAGAAGGTGCTGCTCGACGCGCTGTTCGCCGGCCGCGCCTCGCTGTCGGACCGGGTGGAGAAGCACATGTCCGCGCCGCTGCCGATCATCGGCTCCGGCGAGCCGGTGAGCGCCGCCGTCGCGGAGTTCGGCGAGGCCGACGCGCTCGTCGTGCACGTCGACGGCAAGCCCGCGGGCGTGGTCACCCGCCAGGACGTGCTCGGTCACCTGGCGGGGGTGACCCGGTGACCGAGTTCCCCGGCTTCGACACCCGCGCCATCCACGCCGGGCAGGACCCCGACCCGGCCACCGGCGCGGTCGTCGTCCCCCTGCACCTGGCCACCACGTTCAAGCAGGACGGCGTCGGCGGGCTGCGTGGCGGCTACGAGTACGCCCGCAGCGCCAACCCGACCCGGGACGCGCTGCAGGCGCTGCTGGCGTCGCTGGAGGAGGGCACCGCGGGGCTGGCCTTCGCCTCCGGCCTGGCCGCCGAGGACACCCTGCTGCGCACCGTCTGCGCGCCGGGCAGCCACGTCGTGCTGGGCGGGGACGCCTACGGCGGCACCTTCCGGCTCATCTCGAAGGTGGTCTCGCGCTGGGGCGTCGAGCACACGCCGGCCGACCTGAACGACGCCGACGCGCTGCGCGCCGCCATCCGCCCGGGGTCCACGCGGGTCGTCTGGTGCGAGACGCCGACCAACCCGCTGCTCAACGTCGCCGACATCGCGCGCACCGCCGAGATCGCGCACGAGGCCGGCGCGCTGCTCGTCGTCGACAACACCTTCGCCAGCCCCTACCTGCAGCGGCCGCTGACGCTGGGCGCCGACGTCGTCGTGCACTCCACGACGAAGTACCTCGGCGGGCACTCCGACGTCGTCGGCGGGGCGCTGGTCGTCCGCGACGGCGACCTCGCCGAGCAGTTGGCCTACTCCCAGAACGCGATGGGGGCGGTCTCCGGGCCGCTGTCGGACTGGCTGGTCGTGCGCGGCATCAAGACCCTCGGTGTGCGGATGGAGCGCCACCAGGCCAACGCCGCCCGGATCGCGGAGTACCTGACCGCGCACCCGGCCGTGTCCCGGGTGCTCTACCCCGGCCTGCCCGACCACCCCGGCCACGAGATCGCGGCCCGGCAGATGTCCGGGTACGGCGGGATGCTGTCGTTCCGGCTGGCCGGCGGCGAGGAGGCGGCCCTGCGGGTCTGCGAGCGGGCGCGGCTGTTCACGCTGGCCGAGTCCCTGGGCGGTGTGGAGTCGCTCATCGAGCACCCGCACCGGATGACGCACGCCAGCGCCGCCGGCTCTCCGCTGGAGGTGCCGGGCGACCTGGTGCGCCTGTCGGTGGGCATCGAGGACGCCGACGACCTGCTCGCCGACCTCGAGCAGGCCCTCGGCTAGTCCCGCTCGAGCAGGGTGATCGCCCCCGTCGGGCACTGCGAGACCGCGTCGCGCACGGCGGCGGCGTCGTCCGGCTGCTCCTGCAGCACCCGGACGGCGCCGTCGTCGTCGACCTCGAACGCGTCGGGGGCGAGCAGTTCGCACGAGCCCGCCCCGACGCACACCTCGCGGTCGGCCACGACCCGCATCAGCGGTCCCCGCCCAGCCGCGCGGGCAGCCGCTTGAGGCCGTTGACGAACGACGACGCCAGCCGGTGCGGCGGGCCGGTGACCTCGAGGTCGGGCAGCTGGTCGAAGACGGCCCGGAAGGTCACCTGCAGCTCGCGGCGGGCCAGGTGCGCGCCGAGGCAGAAGTGCGGGCCCTTGGAGCCGAAGCCGACGTGCGGGTTGGGGTCGCGGCCGACGTCGAAGCGCTGCGGGTCGGCGAACACCTCGGGGTCGCGGTTGGCGGCGGCGTAGAACAGCAGGAACTTCTCCCCCGCGGTGAAGGCGTGGCCGTTGATCTCGCCGTCCTGCGTGGCGGTGCGGCGCATCCAGGTCACCGGGCTCACCCAGCGCACGACCTCCTCGACGCCGGTGCGGTCCAGCGCCGGGTCGGCGGCCCAGCGGGCCCACTGGTCGGGGTGCTGCGAGAGCGCCAGCAGGCCCTGGGAGATCGCGTTGCGGGTGGTCTCGTTGCCGGCGACCAGCAGCAGGATGAAGAACGAGGCGATCTCCTGGTGCGACAGCCTCTCGCCGTCGACCTCGGTGCTGACCAGCGCGGTGGTGAGGTCGTCGCGCGGCTCGGCCAGCCGCTCGGCCGCCAGCCGCTCCATCAGGGCCGCCATCTCCATGCCCGCGGTGAGGAAGGCGGTCAGCGGGTCGTCGTTCTCGATGAGCTCCGGGTCGCCGCCGGACAGGATGACGTTCGAGTTGGCCAGCACGGAGGCGCGGTCGGCCTCCGGGACGCCCATCATGTCGCAGATGACCCGCAGCGGGATCGGCGCGGCGATGTCGGCGACGACGTCGATGCTCCCGTCCCCGGCCTCCGCCTTCGCCCGGGCGCGCGCCAGGACGTCGTCGACGACGGCGCGCACCGAGTCCAGCGTCCGCTCGAGCATCCGCGGCGTGAACGTCTTCGACACGATGCGGCGGATCTTGGCGTGCCGCGGGTCGTCCATGCTGATCAGCGAGCCGTAGAACTCGTTGAGGTCGGCCGGCACGTCCTGCATGGACACCGCGCCCTTGCCGGAGCAGAAGACGGCCGGCCGGCAGCTGATCGCCTCGAGGTCGGCGTAGCGGGTGACCGCGTGGTAGCCGGGGCCGGGCGGGAAGCCGGGGATGTCGGGCTCGGCGAAGAAGGCGAAGGGGCGCTCGCTGCGCAGCCGGTCGAAGGCGGCGTGGCGGTACTCCGGCGGGGTCGTCCACCAGTCCCGGTCGGACAGGTCGACGGTCGCCAGGTCGACGCCGCCTGCGTCGGCCGGGGGCACGGCTGCGATGGTCACGGGACGACTCCCTCGTCGTAACGGTCACCTCTGACCGCACGCTAGAGAGGACCAGGTGTGAGGGGCAACACACCCGGGCGCGTCGGCCGGCTCAGGACCGGCCGAGTCGCCCGGTGAGCCAGGCGCGGGCCTCCGCGCCGCCGCGCCGCCCGCGCTCGCGCGCCGCGGCCACCACGCCGTCGAGCTCGCCGGACAGGCAGCGGGTCAGCGCGGCGTCGAGGGCCGCGACGCCGACCTCCTCGGCCGGCACCACGAGCGGCCAGCCGAGGGCGCCGGCCTGCCGGGTGACCTTGGCGCCGCCGGCGACGGGGTCGCAGGCCACCACGGGCCGGCCGGCCTTGAGCCCGAGCACCAGCCCGTGCAGCCGCATGCTCACCACGACGTCGGCGCGCGCGATGAGCGCCTCCACCTGGGCCGGGCGCCGGGGGTGCGGCTTCTCGTACATGTCCATCCCGAGCTCGAACCAGGGCAGCTGCCGGGCGGCCAGCCACTCCTCGATCTCCTCGCGGACCCCGTCGGCGCGGCTCCGGTCGCCGTACTCGGCCTGGGCCGGGGTGAAGGCCACCGCGACGACCGGTGCGGTGTCGGCCGGGCCGTCGGCGGCGAGGTCGGGGCGGGCGATCCCGTCGGCGTCGCGCTCCCACACCTCGTCGAACAGCGCCCGCCCGGCCTCCTCGACCACCGAGACGTTGACGGCGAGGCGCCGGCAGCCGGCGAAGGCGCCCGTCAGCTCGCGCAGCAGCGGCGAGTCGCGGACCGGCCCGGTGACGAACACCAGGTGCGTGTAGCCCGCGGGGTCGACGTCGCGCCAGTCGACGCCGCGGCCGTCCGCGCCGCCCTCGAGGAACGGCGCGACGGCGACGTCGTACGGCACGCCCAGCTCGGTGAGCCAGCCGGCGACGACGTCCCCGCCCAGCTCGTCGCCGACGGTGGCGATCACCTCGTCGAAGCTGAACCACCCGGCCACGAGGACGCGCACACGGTCCACCCAACCAGGCGGGCCGCGGCGTCGCGCGTCAGGAGTCGCGCGCCACCAGGTCGCCGTACTCCGGGTGGCGCTCGATCCAGCCGCGCACGAACGAGCACTGCGGGACGACGGAACCGCCGCGGCCCCGCACGTCGTCCAGCGCGGCGCGGACGAGCGTGCCGCCCAGGCCCGAGCCCTCGGAGTCCGGGTCGATCTCGGTGTGGGTGAAGACCACCGTCTCGCCACGCCGCTGGTAGGCGGCCAGGCCGAGCAGGCGGTCGCCGTCGCGGATCTCGTAGCGGTCGGCGTCGGGGGCGTCGTGGACGGTCGGCTCCATGCCGTGCGCCAACCGGCGCCGGGCCGCTCCTGTTCCGGGGGAACGACGAGGGCCCCGGAGCGGTGTGCTCCGGGGCCCTCGTGCCAGTAGCGGGGACAGGATTCGAACCTGCGACCTCTGGGTTATGAGCCCAGCGAGCTACCGAGCTGCTCCACCCCGCGTCGGTACGGATCACTCTACACGGCCTCCGGGGGCCGTCGACGCGGGCCTCCGGTGACCTCCGTCGCCCCCTCGCCCGGCGCGCCACGCGGGCCGGCCCCGGACGCGGCGAAGGCCCCGGATCGGGTGATCCGGGGCCCTCGTCGTGCGAGTAGCGGGGGCAGGATTCGAACCTGCGACCTCTGGGTTATGAGCCCAGCGAGCTACCGAGCTGCTCCACCCCGCGTCGGTGAGACCACTGTACCCCGCGGGGACGGCGGCCGCAGACGGGGGCCGCCGGGCCGGTCAGGCCGGCCGGCCGGCACCCTCCCGCAGCAGCCTGACCAGGGCGTTCGTCGAGGAGTCGGAGTCGTAGTCCGGCGCACCCTCGCTCTGCAGCTTGGGCGCCAGCTCGTTGGCCATGACCTTGCCGAGCTCCACGCCCCACTGGTCGAAGCTGTTGATCCCCCACACCACGCCCTGGGTGAAGACGCGGTGCTCGTAGGTGGCCACGAGCTGCCCCAGCGTCGACGGCGTCAGCTTCGGCGCCACGATCGCGTTGGACGGGTGGTTGCCCGGCATGACCTTGTGCGGGACGACGTCGGCGGCGGTCCCGTCGGCGGCGACCTCCTCGGCGGTCCGGCCGAAGGCGAGCGCGCGCGGCTGGGCGAGGAAGTTGGACAGGAACAGGTCGTGCATGCCGTCGAGGTCCCTGCCGTGGGCGAGGTCGTTCGGCTGCGCGAAGGCGAGGAAGTCCGCCGGCACGAGCACCGTGCCCTGGTGCAGCAGCTGGTAGAACGCGTGCTGCCCGTTGGTGCCCGGCTCCCCCCACACGATCTCGCCGGTGGCGACGTCGACCGGCGACCCGTCGAGGCGCACCGACTTGCCGTTGGACTCCATGCACAGCTGCTGGAGGTAGGCGGGGAACCGCGCCAGGTACTGCGAGTACGGCAGCACGGCCTGCGTCTGGGTGCCGAAGAAGTCGACGTACCAGACGCTGATCAGCCCGAGCAGCGCCGGCAGGTTCTCCTCCCAGGGCGCGGTGCGGAAGTGCTCGTCGACGGCGCGGAAGCCGTCGAGCAGCTCGCGGTACCGCTCCGGGCCGATGGCCACCATGAGCGACAGCCCGATGGCCGAGGTGAACGAGTAGCGGCCGCCGACCCAGTCCCAGAAGCCGAACATGTTCTCGGTGTCGATGCCGAACTCGGCGACCTTCTGCGCGTTGGTCGACACCGCGGCGAAGTGCTTGGCCACCGCCGCCTCGTCGCCGCCGAGCCCCTCCAGCAGCCAGCGCCGGGCCTCGCGGGCGTTGGTCAGCGTCTCCTGCGTGGTGAACGTCTTGGACGCGACGATGAACAGCGTGCTCGCCGGGTCGAGGTCGCGGGTGGCCTCGGCGAGGTCGGCCGGGTCGATGTTGGACACGAACCGGACGGTGATCGACCGCTCGGAGTAGTCGCGCAGCGCCTGGTGGGCCATCGCCGGGCCGAGGTCGGAGCCGCCGATGCCGATGTTGACCACCGCGCGGATCCGTTCGCCGGTGTGCCCGGTCCACTCCCCGCCGCGCACCCGGTCGGCGAAGGACGCCATCCGGCCGAGCACCTCGTGCACCTCGGCGTTGACGTCGTGCCCGTCGACGTCGAGGCCGCTGGTCCGCGGGTCGCGCAGCGCCACGTGCAGCACGGCGCGGTCCTCGGTGCTGTTGACGTGCTCGCCGCGGAACATCGCCTCGGTGCGCTCCCGCAGACCGGCGGCGTCGGCCAGCGCGGCGAGCAGCCGCACCGTCTCGCGGGTCATCCGGTTCTTGGAGTAGTCGAGGTACAGGTCGCCGGCCGTGACGACCAGGTCCGTGCCCCGCTGCGGGTCCTCGGCGAAGAGGTCGCGCAGGTGCCGGTGCTTGATCTCGCCGTGGTGCTCGGCCAGGGCCCGCCACTCCGGGGTCTCGCTGATCCGCATGTGTCCTCCTGCTCGCGCGCGTCGGCCGCGTACAGCCTTCCCTAGCGGCCGGCGGGCGGCCATGCGGCCCCGGACGGCAGCGGGCCCCGGAGGGCAGCGAGCCCCGCACGGCAGCGGGCCCCGGCCCTCGCGAGGAGGACCGGGGCCCGGACTGCCGTGCGGGAGGCGTCAGCCGGTCGGCGACGCCGGGGCCGCCGAGCCCGCCGCGGCCTGCGCCGCCTCGTAGGCCTCGACGGCGGACTGCAGGTCGGCCAGCGCCTGCCCCTGCGCGGCGAAGTCGCCGGAGCGCTGCGCGTCCTCGAGCCGCTGCAGGGCCGCGTCGAGGTCGGACACCGCCTGGTCGAGCTCCGGCGTCGACGTGCCGCCGCCGTCCGGCGGGGTGGTCGGGTCGGCCGGCGCCGACGGGTCGGCCGGCGGCGTGGTCGGCGTCGTCGGCTCCTGCGGGTCGGGCGTGGAGTCCGCGTCGTCGGAGTCGGTCGCGGTGTCGCCCGCGCCGGCGCCGAAGACCTGGTCGAGCGCCTCGGACAGGGTGTTGGCGTACCCCACCGAGCCGCCGTAGTTGACCAGCACCTTGCGCAGCAGCGGGAAGGAGTTCTCCCCCGTGCCCTCGACGTAGAGCGGCTGCACGTACAGCAGGCCGTTCCGGCCGATGGGCAGGGTCAGCAGGTTGCCGAACACCGCCTGCGAGTCCTCGCTGTTGAACAGCGTGAGGTCACGCGCGACCTGGTCGTTGGTGTTGAACGACTGCTGCACCTGCTGCGGCCCGCGGAACGGCGTGTTGCCCGGCAGCTGCAGCACCTGGATCGACCCGTAGCTGTCCGGGTCGCTCGACGCCGAGATGAACGCCGAGAGGTTCTGCCGGCGGAAGGCGTTGAGCGCGCTGGTGAGCTGGAACGTCGCGCCGTCCTCCCCCGGCCGCGCGGCCAGGATGTAGTACGGCGGCTGGGCCTCACCGGTGGCCTGCGTCTCCTCCGACTGCGTGGGGTCGGTCGGCACCGCCCAGCGGTCGTTCTGCTGGTAGAAGTCGCTCGGGTTGCTCACGTGGTAGCGCGTGAGGATGTCCCGCTGCAGCTTGAACAGGTCCTCCGGGTACCGGACGTGGCTGACGAGCTCCTCGCTCATGTCCTCGCGCGGCTCGATGACACCGGGGAACGCGGCCTCGTACGCCTTGAGGACCGGGTCCTCCTCGTCCCACTCGTAGAGCCGCACGGTGCCGTCGTAGGCGTCGACGGTCGCCTTGACCGAGTTGCGGATGTAGTTGAACTGCTCGTTGGGCAGCGCCGTCGTGCCCTGGCCGGTGAGCGCGTCCGCGGCGGCCTCGCCGAGCTCCATGCGCTCGGAGTAGGGGTAGGCGTCCGACGTCGTGTAGCCGTCGAGGATCCAGGTGACCCGGCCGTCGATGACCGCGGGGTACGGGTCGCCGTCGACCTCGAGGAACGGCGCGGCCTTCTCCACCCGCTCGCGCGGGTCGCGGACGTAGAGGACGCGGGAGGCGTCGTTGACCGCGCTGGAGAGCAGGAAGTTCCGCTCGCGGTAGTAGATGGCGAAGGTCAGCTGCCGGAAGAAGCTGCCGATCGCGACGCCGCCCTCGCCGTCGTAGGTGTTGTTGACCTCGCCCTCGGAGCCGTCCTCGGGCCGGTCGAACTCCTGCGGGTTCGCCCCCTCCGGCGCGCCGACCACCGAGTAGTCCTCGATGAGCTCGCCGTAGTAGATGCGCCCCTGCTCGACGTCGATGTCGCCGACCGTGGGCAGGTCCCGGCTGGTGAAGTTGGGCTCGCCGCCCTCCTGGCCGGTGACCACCTGGTTGGCCGGCGCGGCCACGAAGCCGTTGCCGTGGGTGTAGACGGTGTGCCGGTTGATCCAGGTGTCCTGGTTCTCCGACAGGCTGCCGCTCTCCAGCTCGCGGACGGCGACCACGTAGTCGCGCGTCTCGCCGTCGACCGTGTACCGGTCGATGTCGAGCTTGTCGGGGAAGCCGTAGACGTTGCGGATCTGCTGGCGCGCGGTGAACGTGTCCGACAGGACGTTGGGGTCCAGCAGGCGGGCGTTGGGGATCGTCGCCTGGTCGTCGCGCAGCTCGCCGGAGGCGGACTCGGTGTCGGCGTCGTCGCCGGTGGTCTGCTGCGCGTAGTCGATGTAGTCGACCTCGGTGAGGTCGTAGGCCTCGCGGGTCGAGGCGATCGCCCGCTCGATGTAGGCGGCCTCCCGCTCGTTGGCGCTCGGGCGGACCACGAACTGCTGCACGATCGCGGGGTAGGCCACGCCGATCACCAGGCTCGACAGCAGCAGCAGGACCAGCGCCGCGGCCGGCAGCCGGAAGTTGCGGACGACGACGTTGGCGAAGAACGCGATGGCGCAGAACGCGGCGGCGAAGACCAGGATCGTCTTGGCCGGCAGCAGCGCGTTGACGTCGGTGTAGCTCGCGCCGCTGAACAGCTCGCCGCGGTCGGAGTAGACGAGGTCGTAGCGGTCGAACCAGTAGGCGACGGCCTTGAGCGCCACGAACAGGCCCAGCAGCACCGACAGCTGCACCATCGCCGCGCCGGTCAGCTTCTGCCCCGGCGTCTGCAGCCGCAGCCCGCCGAAGACGTAGTGCGTGAGCAGCGACCCGATGAGCGCCAGCAGCACGATCGCGAAGCCGAAGCTGATCAGCAGCCGGTAGAAGGGGTACTCGAAGACGAAGAACGACAGGTCGAGCCCGAACTGCGGGTCGGTCTGGTCGAACGGCACGGAGTTGCGGAAGGTCAGCCAGGTCTCCCAGCTGCCCTGCGCGGTGAACCCGGCGAACAGGCCCACGACGACGGCGACGGCGGTGAGCACCAGGGTGCGGCGCGGCTCGAGCGACTGGCGGTAGCGCTCGAGGTTCTGCTGCTCCAGCGACATCGGCCGGAAGGCCGGGCGGAACCGGTAGGCGAGGTACACGGCCAGCGCGGTCAGTCCGCCGGTGGCCACGCCGGCCACGGCGAACAGCAGCGCGCGCGTCTGGAGCTCGGTCCAGAACACCTCGGTGAACCCGGTCTCGTCGAACCAGAGGTAGTCGACGTAGACGTTGGTCAGCGTCCCGATGGCCGTGAACAGCACCAGCAGCACGGCGATGGACCCGATGACCACCTTCGCGCGCCGCGACAGCGTCGGCACGGACACGGGGGGCCGCATGGCCACGAGCGGTCTCCTTCAGTTGCAGGTGCGGCGGCACACCGGGAGGTGCGTCACCGCGGTGGGGCGACCGCGTGCGGTCGGACACGCGCCGCCACGACGGCGCGGACACCGGTCCGCCGGACGGTCCGGTGTCGCCCCGACCAACGTCCGGCGCGGCACCGGGTTCCCCGGCGGGGCCCGTGCTGGCCGACAGCATCCCCCACGCGGGGCGTCCCGTGCCGGGGGCCGGGTCAGCAGCCCTGCGGCGTGCGCCCGGCGCGGACGTCCTCGAGGGCGGTGAGCGCGTCGTCGAGCGTCGCCACCCGCGCCAGGGTCAGGTCGGCGGCCGGGGAGCCGAGTGCGTCGGCGCAGTTGTCGGCCGGCACGAGGAACAGCTCGGCACCGATCTCCTGCGCCGCGACCATCTTGAGCTGGATGCCGCCGATCGGGCCCACGGTGCCCTCGGCGTCGATCGTGCCGCTGCCGGCCACCACGGCGCCCTCGGTGAGGTCGGTGTCGCCGACGAGGTCGAGGATGCCGAGCGTGAGCATCAGGCCCGCCGAGGGGCCGCCGACGTCGGCCACGTCGATGTCGACGTCGAAGGGCGCCGAGGGCTGCTCGGTCACCAGCACGCCCAGCACCGAGCCCGCGCGCCCCTCGGCGGCCGCCGTCGTCAGGGTCGCCGTCCCGGGCTCGCCGAGGCGGGTGTAGCCCACCTCGACCTCGGCGCCCGGCGCGATGCCGCCGAGGACGGTGGTCAGCGTGGCCGAGTCCGGGGTGGCCTGACCGGCCACCGACTCGATCGCGTCGCCCTCCTCCAGCAGGCCGTCCGACGGCGAGTCGTCCCCGGACAACCCGCGGACGACGACCTTCACCGGGTAGCCGAGCTGACCGAGCGCCGCGGCCTCCGCCGACTCCTCCGAGGTGAGGAAGGCCTGCCGGTTGGCCTGCTCGATCTCCTCCTCGGTCTGGTCGGGCGGGTACACCGACTCCTCGGGGACGACGCTGATCTCGTCGTCGAACCAGCCGCGGACCGCCTCCACCAGGCTCAGGCCCGCGCGGCTGACACCGACGGTGGTGAGGTTCAGGTTGCCGCTGACCTCGTTGCGGTCGCGGCCCCGGACGCTGATCACGGGGTCGCCGTCGATGTCTCCGAGGGTGTTGAAGGTCGGTCCGGGCACCTGGGCCACGTAGGGCACCGGCAGCGCCGCCCCGAGCACCCCGGCCACCAGCAGCAGCACCACACCGACGGCGAGGACGGCGACGCGACGGGTCACGACCGGCCAGCCTAGGTGGTGTTGCCGGCGGCGTCCGCTGACGGCGGACAGCCGGGCCCCCGATCCGCCCGCGACGGCGTGATCACGCGTCTACCGTGGGGGCATGAGCGACGTGCCGTTCGGCTTCGGGCTCCCCGACCGGGACCCCGAGCGCCGCGACCAGCCCAGCCCGAACGACCCGTTCGGGTTCTCCGCGCTGTTCGGGGCCGGTGGCGCCGGCGGCACGCCCGAGGAGCTGCTGGGCAAGATGCCGCTGTTCGCCGAGCTGCAGAAGCTCATGAACTGGTCGGGCGGCCCGGTGAACTGGGACCTGGCCCGCCAGGGCGCCATCAGCGGGCTGGCCACCGGCACGCAGCCGACGTCGGAGGCCGAGCGCGCCGCCGTCACCGAGGCGCTGCGGCTGGCCGACCTGTGGCTGGACCAGGTGACCGACCTGCCCTCCGGCGTCGACCGCGCGGTGGCCTGGTCGCGCGTGGAGTGGGTGGAGCAGACGCTGCCGGCCTGGAGCCGGCTGATCGACCCGCTGGCCGAGAAGGTCGTCGCGGCGATGACCAGCGCGCTGCCGCAGGAGGCCATGGCGATGGCCGGGCCGCTGGCCGGGATAATGGGTCGGATGGGCGGGCTGATGTTCGGCGCCCAGGTCGGCCAGGCGATGGGCCGGCTGGCCGGCGAGGTGCTCACCGGCACCGAGGTGGGGCTGCCGCTGGCGCCGGCCGGGTCCGGGGTGCTGGTGCCGCAGAACGTCGCGGAGTTCGCCTCGGGTCTCGACCGCCCGGCCGACGAGGTGCGGCTGTTCCTCGCCCTGCGCGAGGCGGCGTCGCTGCGGCTGTTCGCGCACGTGCCGTGGCTGCGCCAGCAGCTGCACGACGCCGTCCACGCCTACGCGCGCGGCATCACCATCGACCGCGAGGCGATCGAGCGCGGGCTCAACGACGCGATGGGCTCGATGGGCGGCGGCTTCGACCCGTCGAACCCCGAGGCGATCCAGGAGCTCCTGGGCAGCGGCCTGCTCGAGCCGGAGGAGACGCCGGAGCAGCAGATGGCGCTGCGCCGGCTGGAGACCCTGCTCGCGCTCGTCGAGGGCTGGGTGGACGCCGTCGTCGCCGCGGCGGCCGGTGAGCGGCTGCCGGGCCACGGCGCGCTGGCCGAGACCATGCGCCGGCGGCGCGCCTCGGGCGGTCCGGCCGAGCAGACGTTCGCCACGCTCGTCGGGCTGCAGCTGCGCCCGCGCCGCCTGCGCGACGCCGCGACCGTGTGGGGCGCCATGTCCCAGCGGTACGGGTCGGCCGAGCGCGACCGGCTGTGGTCGCACCCCGACCTGCTGCCCACGTCCGACGACCTCGACGAGCCGCTGGACTTCGTGGCCCGCCAGGGCGTCGACGACGAGCTGCGCGCCCTGACCGAGGAGGCCGAGGCACAGGGCGGTGCGGCCGACGACACGGACGACCCGGCCGACGGTCAGGACGGGGACTCCCCCGCCCGCTGAGTCGACGAGTGGGGGCCGGAGGCCTCCGCGAGGAGGGCTCGCAGCGGCTCAGCGCGTCGATCGGCCTCGGTGCAGGGGCCCGCGCCGAACTCGCGAGGCGCGGGGGGCACCGAGGTCCTTCCGGGCACCTGGCCGCGGTGTCGGCCGGCAGGACGACGCTGCGCTCAGCGCCGTGAGGAGTGGGGGCCGGAGGCTCCCGCGATCGAGCGGCGGACTGGGCTCAGCGCACGCCGGGGACGGCACCTGGCCGCGGTGTGATCCGGAGGATCACGATGTCACGGCTCAGTCGACGAGGTCGTCGTCCCCGGCCGGGGCGACACCGTCGGCGCGGGCGGACTCCACGCCCTCGAGGAACCCGCGGGCCCGCTCGGCCTGCGGGTAGCGCGCCACCAGCGCCCAGAAGCGTGCGTCGTGCGCGGCCTCGAGCAGGTGCGCCAGCTCGTGGACGAGCACGTAGTCGACGACGTAGGCGGGCATCGTCCGCAGCCGGCTCGACAGCCGGATGCTCCCGTCGGCCGGGGTGCACGAGCCCCAGCGGCGCTGCTGGTTGTCCACCCACCGCACGCTGGCCGGGCGGGCGGCGCCGTCGAGGTGCGCCTCCGACAGGGCCCGTGCCCGGGCCATGAGGTCGTCGTCGCCGCCCATCGACCGGCGGCGGCGCTCCTCGCGGGTCTGCAGCTTGGCCACCATCTGCGCCACCCAGCGGCGCTCCTCCGCCGGCGTGAACGCGGCGGGGATGAGCACGACCGTGCGACCGGACTCGCGGTAGGCGGTCACCGTCCGGCGGCGCCGGGCGCTGCGGCGGACCTCGACCGGCCCGAGCGCGGAGGCCGGGTCGAGCGAGGAGTCGGGGGTCGTTCCGGGCACGGGAGGACCGTAGTTGCCCGCCCCTCCCCGACGCGCCCGGGGGAGCCACCCGCTCGGGTACGAGTCGCACGGACGGTGGACAGCCGGGCGCCCCGCCGGGCCACCCCCCGTCCACAGCTCCGGCAGCGGCGTCATCGCAGGTGACGGCGCCGTTCCCGAGGGTGAGGCCGGCCCCCTCCCCCGCCCCGTCCCCGGTCCGCGCACAGGGACACGCCGCCGGGTCCCCACACTGCCCACAGAGTTGTCCACAGGCTGTGGGGGACGGGGCCCTGCGGACCCCCTGCCGCGCCGGGTCGGACGGTGCCGTCCGGGTAGCGTTCCGCGACGAGGGCGCCCGGAGCGGGGGTCGAGCATCCGGAGGGGAGACGGACCGTGGCGGAGAGCTACAACGGCTACTGCGTGAAGTGCAAGGAGAAGCGGGACTTCGACGGCGAGGTCAAGGTCAGCGAGTCCGGCCGCCGGATGGCCCAGGGCACCTGCCCGGTCTGCGGCACCAAGATGAACCGGATCCTCGGCAAGGCCTGACCGGCCTCCCGGAAGCCGCTCCGCGACGGCGGCGCCCGCACGGCGGGCGCCGCCGTCGCCGTTGCCCGGCCTGTGGACAGCGCGGGCGGGTCGACGCCGGCCGCTGGCACCCTGCGCCGGTGCCCGACGCCCATCCCCTCCTGCCGCCCGGCACGCCGCTGCTGCACCGCGCCCCCGACGCCCTCCAGGTCGGCGGGGTCGACGGTCCCGGCGCGGTGCTCACCGGCACCGACCCCGCCGCCCTGAGCGGCCTCCTGCGCGGTCTCGACGGACGCCGCACCCGCCGCGCGGTCCTGGCCGACGCCGCCGCGGCCGGGCTGGACCCCGGCCCGGTCGGCGCGCTGCTGGACACCCTGCGCGACGCCGGCGCCCTGGCCGACCTCGATGCCGCCGACCTGCTGGCCTCCGACGCCGGGCCGGCCGCCGCCGCACGCACCACCGCCGAACTGACGGCCGCGCGGCCGGGCGCCGGGCGCTGGCGGGCCCGTCGGGCGGCGTCGGTCGTGGTCGACGGCGCCACGCGGGTCGGCGTGCCGCTCGCGGCGCTGCTGGCCGCCAGCGGCGTGGGCCGGACCGTCGTCGCGGACGACGGCGTGGTGACCGCCGCGGACGCCGTCGTCGGCGGGCTGGGAGCCGACGACGAGGGACGCCCGCGCGGGCCGGCCGCCGCCGACGCCGTGCGCCGCGCCGCGCCGCTCGCCGACCTGCGCCCGCTGCCGCCCGGCGTCTCCCCCGACCTGGTCGTCCTGTCGCGGCCGTGGTCGGCGTCGGACCCCCTGGTCGCCGGACTGCACGACGCGGGCGTGCCGCACCTGGTGGCCACGGTGCGCGGGACGACCGGCGTCGTCGGGCCGCTGGTGGTGCCCGCGGTGACCAGCTGCCTGCACTGCGCCGACCTGCACCGCCGCGACGCCGACCCGCGCTGGCCGCTGCTCGCCGCCCAGCTCGCCACGGGCACCGGTCCGGCCGGCGGGTCGACGCTCACCTGCTGGGCCACCGCCCTGGTCGCCGCCCAGCAGGTGCTGGCCTACCTCGACGGCAGCGGGAGCCCCGCGGCGCTGTCCGCCGCGCTGGAGCTGCGCCCGCCGGACCTGGTCCCCCGCCGCCGCCCCTGGCCGCCGCACCCGTCGTGCGGGTGTACCGGCCCCTCCATCGGGGACGAGATCGGCCGTCCCGTCAGCGGCGATGGCGCCCGTAAGGGGACAATGGCACGGTGAGCGACGACGCACGCGGGATCCCGAGCGGCTCGATCTCGCGCACCGCGCGCCTGGCCGCGCTGCCTCTCGGTGCCGCCGGTCGCGCCACGCTCGGGATCGGCAAGCGGCTGTCGGGGCAGTCGTCGGAGGCGGTCACCGCCGAGCTGCAACAGCGCACCGCCGAGCAGCTGTTCGCCGTCCTCGGCCAGCTCAAGGGCGGGGCGATGAAGCTCGGCCAGACGCTGTCGGTGTTCGAGGCCGCGGTGCCCGACGAGGTGGCCGCGCCCTACCGCCAGGCGCTGGTCAAGCTGCAGGAGGAGGCGCCGCCGATGCCGGTGCGGACCGTGCACGCGGTCCTCGCCCAGCAGCTCGGCGGCACCTGGCGCACGCGCTTCCGCGAGTTCGACGACCAGCCCGCCGCGGCGGCCAGCATCGGCCAGGTCCACCGGGCCACCTGGCGCGACGGCCGCGACGTCGCCGTGAAGATCCAGTACCCGGGCGCGGCCACCGCCCTGATGGCCGACCTCAACCAGCTCGCCCGCTTCGCCCGGCTGTTCGCCGCGGTGTTCCCGGGCATGGACGTCAAGCCGCTGATCGCCGAGCTGAAGGCCCGGGTGGTCGAGGAGCTCGACTACGGGCTCGAGGCCGACGCGCAGCGGCAGTTCTCCGCCGCCTACGCCGGCGACCCGGAGATCGTCGTCCCGCGGGTGGTGGCCAGCGCGCCGAAGGTCATCGTCTCCGAGTGGCTCGAAGGCGTCCCGCTCTCGCGCGTCATCGTCGACGGCACCCGCGAGCAGCGCGACCGGGCCGGCCACCTGATGGCCCAGCTGCACTTCTCCGCGCCGCACCGCGCCCGGCTGCTGCACGCCGACCCGCACCCGGGCAACTTCCGGCTCGTCGACGGCGACCGGCTCGGCGTCATCGACTTCGGCGCCACCGCCCGCCTGCCCGACGGGCTGCCCGAGCCGATCGGCCGGCTGGTGCGGTGGGCGCTGGAGGGCCGCGCCGAGGAGGTGCTGACCGACCTGCGCGCCGAGGGCTTCGTCCGGCCGGGGGTGCAGGTCGACGCCCAGGGCGTGCTCGACTACCTGCGGCCGATGCTCGAGCCCATCGAGCGGGAGACCTTCCGGTTCACCCGCGCGTGGATGCAGGAGCAGGCCGCCCGGCTCGCCGACCCGCGCAGCGACGCGAGCAAGCTCGGACGCCAGCTCAACCTGCCCCCGGCCTACCTGCTCATCCACCGGGTGACGGTCGGCTCGATCGGGGTGCTCTGCCAGCTCGACGCCGCCGCCGGCTACCGCAGCGTCCTCGAGGAGTGGCTGCCCGGCTTCCGCGGCTGAGTCCGCCCACCGCAGAAAGGCAGGAGGCCGGGTCCCCGACGCACCGGGAGCGTCGGGGACCCGGCCTCGTCCGGGAGGGGCACGGCGTGCCCCGGATGATCGCCGTCTCTCAGCGGACGGCGGCGCTGGCCCGCGCGGCACGCCGGCTGGCGTACTCCGCGCGCCGGGCCCACCGGCGCGCGGCCCGCAGGCGCCGGACGCGACCGGCGGTGTCGGCCTCCGCGCGCAGCTCGCTGAGCCGCGTGGTGGCCAGGTCGTACTCGTAGCTGTACATCGTGGGTCCTCGGTGCTCGTCGGGCGTCGGCGCCCGGTGGGAGTGCTCTCGCTGTTCGCTGTCGCCGTCCCCGCTCACGCGGCGACGACCTTGCGGGGACGGCCCCGCGGACGCTTGCGGGCGATCACGACGCCCCGCTCGAAGATCTCGCCGCCCCAGACGCCCCAGGGCTCGCCGCGGTCGAGCGCGCCCGCCAGGCAGGCGTCGCGGACCGGGCAGTCGCCGCACAGGACCTTGGCCTGCTCGAGGGCCGCGGGGCTCTCGGCGAACCACAGGTCCGGGTCGTCGCTCCCGCGGCATGGCAGGGGCCGCCGCACGGGGGCCGGGGCCAGGGGCGTGTGCGGCGTCCTCGGGGTGGCGCCACCGGTCCGGGGGAGCCCGGGTCGGCGGTGGGACGTCGGGCGGTCGATCGTCTGCTGCACTGCCGCTCCTCCTCGTACTCGTCGTCTCGCAGCCGGCGGGGGCCCGCCGACCGGGTGGTCGGGGCCGGGTGCCGCGAGGAAAGACGAAGGCCGCGGATCCCGGGGTTCGGGTTCCGCGGCCTCGAGGAGGACCGGTCGAGCGCTAGCTCTGCGGTCTCCCCGGGGAGTGGATCCCGAGGGTGGTGCTGTTGTCGATGTCGGTGCGGTGGCCGCCGAGGACGGTGGCGGCGGGCTGCTCGGTGCCGCGCGGGTCAGCGGGCAGACCGGTCCCCTGGAACGGGGCGGTGGGCGCAGCAACGGAGGTGCCGGTCAGGTCGAACGGCGTCATCGACCGGACGACGGCGTAGCGCGGACGGGCCCAGCGGACGTCGTCCACGAGGACGCCACCGGCGGCGCAGCCGGCCGGACGCACGTCGAGGCCGCCCGTTCCGGTGACCCCGGCGGGGGCGAGAGCGAAGCGCATGTCGATCATCGGAACCCCTCCTCCCGGGGTCGGAGCCGGCGGTCGGGCCGGTCTCGGTCTGGCGCGCCGGCGGGGTCCCCCGCGGCGCAGTCAGGACAGTAGGGAAGGCCACACGGGCGGCGCAACGCAATTAACGAGCGCGTCCCCGTGCCGGGGGACGCCACGCCGGAGGAGCGTGCGGTGGGCACGCTCCGTGACCGGCTACTCCCCGACGGTCGCGAGTACGTCCTCGCCGTAGAGGTCGAGCTTCCGGGCGCCGATGCCCGGCAGGCCCGCCAGCTCCTGGATGCTCGTCGGCCGCGCCTCGGCGATGGCCTGCAGCGTGGCGTCGGTGAAGACGACGTACGCCGGGACCGAGGCGGCCTGCGCGGTGCTGCTGCGCCAGGCGCGCAGCCGCTCGAACAGCTCCCCGGCCTCGCCCTCGAGGACGACCTTGGCCCTCTTCGGCTTCCGCTGGGGCGCCGGCGCGGTCGGCGAGGAGCCCGGGACCAGCCCGTCGAGGAACCGGCTGCGCGGGCGCGGGCGCTTGGCGCCGGGGTTGCGCACCAGCGACCACGACAGCGTCAGCTGCTCACGGGCACGGGTGACGGCGACGTAGAGCAGCCGCCGCTCCTCCTCCACCGCGTCGGGCCGCGACAGCGACTGCGAGATGGGCAGCACGCCGTCGACGAGGCCGACGACGAACACCGCGTCCCACTCCAGGCCCTTCGCCGCGTGCATCGAGGCCAGCGTGACGCCCTGGACCGTGGGCGCGTGCTGGGCGTCGGCCCGCTCGGCGAGGTGGGCGACGAAGCGCGGGAGGTCGGTGCTCGGGTCCTCGGCGACGAGGTCGACGGCGAGGTCGACCAGCGCGGCCAGCGACTGCCAGCGGTCGCGCGCTGCTCCCCCGGGCGGCGGCCGGTGCTCCACCCAGCCGGTGGAGGCCAGGACGTCGCGCACGGTGGGCACCAGCATCCCGGGGTCGCTGCCGCCGGCGGCTGCCCCGCGCAGCAGGACGACGGCCTCGCGCACCTCGGGTCGCTCGAAGAACCGCTCGCCGCCCTTGAGCACGTAGGGCACGCCGGCGTCGGCCAGCGCCGACTCGTACACCTGCGACTGGGCGTTGATGCGGAACAGCACCGCGATCTCCGACGCGGGCGTCCCGGCCTCGACCAGCGCGCGGCAGGCCTGCGCGACGGCGGCGGCCTCGGCGGGCTCGTCGGCGTGCTCGAAGAAGCGCGGCTCGGGGCCCTCGGCCCGCTGACCGAGCAGCTTGAGCCGGAAGATGCTCTTGCGCTCCGGCGCCTGCCCGATGAGCTTGTTGGCCAGCCCCACCACCTGCGGCGTCGAGCGGTAGTCGCGCTCGAGCTTGACCACCTCGGCGTCGGGATAGCGGTCGGCGAAGCCGAGCAGGTAGTCGGGGTCGGCGCCGGTGAACGAGTAGATGGTCTGGTTCGGGTCGCCGACGACGCACACCGACGCCCGGCCGCCGAGCCAGGCGTCGAGCAGCCGCTGCTGCAGCGGGTTGACGTCCTGGTACTCGTCGACGACGAAATGGCGGTACTGGGCGCGCACCTGCCGGGCGACGTCGGGGTGCTCCTCCAGCGCGAACGCGGTGACCAGCAGCAGGTCCTCGAAGTCGAGCATCCCGTCGCGCTGCTTGGCCGACTCGTAGGACGCGTAGACCCGCGCGACGGCGGCGGCGTCGAAGGGGGGCTCGCGGCCCGCGGCCTGGGCGCGCGCCGGGTAGTCCTCCGGCGTGGCCAGGGTGGTCTTGGCCCACTCGATCTCGCTGGCGAGGTCGCGCAGGCTGGTGCGGTCGGTGGTCAGCCGGGCGCGGGCGGCGGCGGTGGCGACCACCCGCAGCTTGTTCTCCACCAGCGCCGGCATCGGCCCGCCGAGCACGCGCGGGGCGAAGTAGCGCAGCTGCCGCATGGCGGCGGCGTGGAAGGTGCGTGCCTGCACCCCGCCGACGCCGAGGCCGGCCAGCCGGGAGCGCAGCTCGCCGGCGGCGCGGGCGGTGAAGGTGACGGCGAGGACCTGCTCGGGCACGAAGGCGCCGGCGTGCACGCCGTAGGCGATGCGGTGGGTGATGGTGCGGGTCTTGCCCGTGCCGGCGCCGGCGAGGATGCACACCGGCCCCTCCACGGCTGACGCGGCGGCGCGCTGCTCGTCGTCGAGTCCGGCGAGCACGGCCTCCGCCCCGGCGGACGGGGCGGCGGAGGGGGCGGCGGACCCGGGCAGGTCGGCGGTCCGCGGCATGCGGTCGTACTCCTCGGGGGGACGGGACGGGACGTGCGGCTCCGAGTCTCCCAGCCCCCGCCGACATCCGGCCGGGACACCCCGCGCCTGTGGAGGGAAGGTCCGGCGGCCCCCGGGCGTTCACGTACGGCGGGACGCCCCGCGTCCCGGACCGATCGACCGCTCCCTGGGAGGACCCCGAGTGACTGCCGCACCCGCCGCCGTGACGATGTACACCACCACCTGGTGCGGGTACTGCGTGCGGCTGAAGAAGCTGATGCAGCGCGAGGGCATCCAGTACGCCGAGGTCGACATCGAGCGCGACCCCGCGGCGGCCGACGTCGTCATGCAGGCCAACGGCGGCAACCGCACCGTCCCGACGCTCGTGTTCGCCGACGGCAGCGCGCTGACCAACCCGAGCATCGACCAGGTGAGGTCCCAGCTCGCCTCCCAGCCCGGCGCCTGACCGGCGGGTGCTGCGCGGTCCGCGACCCCCGGCGGTGCATCATCTGCCCCGGCGGGTCGCGACCGTGACCGCCGCCGGAGCCCCGGCCAGCCGGCCGGTCACCCCCACGGGAGCCACTGACGTGACCTCGGACGCCGTGCCCTCCCCCGAGATCCCGACGTCCGCCGGGGACGGCCCGTCGGTGGTCGTCGCCCGCACCGGCGGCGGCTGGCGCGTGCTCGCGCCCGGCCGCGCCCAGGACGTCGGCGACCTGCTCGAGGGGATGTCGCTGGCCGACCTGGTGGCCGAGGAGCTGGGCGGCGCCACCGACCCCGACCGCACGGCCCGCCGCGCGGCCCGCGGCAACGGGGACGCCGCGCCGGACACCGACCCCCGCGACGCGCGGATCGCCGCGCTGGAGCGGACCGTCGCCCAGCTCGAGCACGCCCTCGCCGCCCGGGTCGCCACCGAGCGGGCCATCGGCGTCCTCGCCGAGCGGCACGCCACCGCCCCGCGCACCGCCTTCGAGGTGCTGCGCGGTCAGGCCCGCTCGCTCGGGCGCCCGGTGCACGAGCTCGCCCGCGAGGTGATGGCGACCCTCGACCGGCTCGCCGAGCCGACGACGCCCGCCGTCCCGGCTGCCCCGGCCGCCGAGCCCGTGCCCGTGCTGCCGCCGGTCCCCCGTCGCCCGCCGGGCCGGCGGGTCGAGCGCGGCGCGCACCGACCCGGCCCCGTGGTCCCGGCGGACGGCCGCCCCTGAGCGGTCCGGAGCCGCTGACCCCGGGCGCGCTGGCCGACCGGCTGGCCGCCCTCCTCGCCGACGCCGACCCCGAGCCGGGCGCCGCCGCGCTGCGCGTGGCCGTCGACGGCCCCGACGTCGCCGGTCCCGAGACGCTCGCGCGGGCGGTCGCCGAGCGGCTGCCCCCGCTGGGCCGCCCCGCCGTCGTCGTGCCCGCCGCCGGGTTCCTCCGGCCGGCGTCGCTGCGGCTCGAGCACGGCCGCACCGACCCCGACGCGCGCTACACCGACTGGCTCGACGCCCGGGCGCTGGCCCGCGAGGTGCTCGACCGGGTGGGTCCCGGCGGCCCCGCCGAGTACCTGCCGGTGCTGTGGGACGTCGCGCGGGACCGCGCGGCGCGGGCCGGCTACGAGCCGATGCCCCCGCGCGGGGTGCTGCTCGTGCCGGGCCCGCTGCTGCAGGGCGTCGGGCTGGCGTTCGACGTCGTCGTCCACCTGCGGGTCGCCTCGGCCGCCCGCCGCCGGCGGTTCCCGGCGGAGCAGGCGTGGGAGCTGCCGGCCTTCGACCGCTACGACGACGAGGTGGACCCCGCCGCCCTGGCCGACGCCGTGGTGCTCGCCGACCGGCCGGAGCACCCGGCGCTGGTGCTCCAGGGACGCTTCGGCTAGATCTCGCCGTCCACCCAGCGGTCGATGAGGTGCCGGGCGATCGAGACCGGCGGCGGCAGCGCGGCGGGGCCGGCGCCGGAGGCCAGCTCGTCGCGGGTCCACCAGCGGGCCTCCTCGATCTCCGTGGGGTCGAGGGTCAGCTCGAGGTCGCCGACCGCGCGGGCGACGAAGCCGAGCATCAGCGACTGCGGGAACGGCCAGGGCTGGCTGCTGACGTAGCGGACGTCGGTGACGGTGAGCCCGACCTCCTCGGCCACCTCGCGGGCGACCGCGCCCTCCGCGGACTCCCCCGGCTCGACGAACCCGGCGAGCACCGAGAACCGCCCGGGCGGCCAGACCGCCTGGCGGCCCAGCACGCACCGGTCGCCGCCGTCGTGGACGAGCATGATCACGGCCGGGTCGGTGCGCGGGAACAACTCGACGCCGGTCTCGGGGTCGCGCTGCACCCAGCCGGCCCGCTCGATCGTCGTCGCCGCGCCCGACACGGGGCTGAACCGGGCGCGCTCGTGCCACTCGAGGATGCCGATGGCCTCGGCGAGCAGGCCGGCGTCGAGGTCGCCCAGGTCGGTGCCGAGCTCGCGCAGCCCCGACCAGGCGTCGACCGGCCGGCCGTTGACGGTGAGCGCCCGCTCCCCGCGGACGGCGGCGTAGGGCACGCCGTCGGCCTCGCCGAGGTAGACCGCGCCGACCGGGAGGGTGGGCTGCTCGTCCCAGACCAGCGCGGGGCCGTCGGGGCCCTCGGCCACGGGGACGGCACGGCGCCCGTCGACGGTGAGCACCCGCACCGGCCGCCCGCGGGTGGGGTCGGGCAGCGAGCGGCCGAGGTGGTCGCGGTCGTGCGCCGAGCGCGACAGCACCGGCACGACGCCGGTGGTGCGCGGCGTGCCGGACGGCCAGTTCCCGCGGGTGACGTCCTCGGGCGTGCTGCCGCCCGGCGGGACGCTCACGCCGGGTCCGCCGCGGCGGCGCTCGCGGTGACGTCGACCGGGCCGAGTGCCCGGAGCCCCTCGGTGACCCGCTCGGCGTCGCCGACGACGACGCCGGTCAGCGCCGCCGGGGCGAGGTACCGGCGGGACGCATCCTGCACCTGCTCGACGGTGACCTCGGCCAGCGCCCGCTGGTGCTCGGTCAGCCACTCCGCCGACAGGCCCGACCCGGCCAGCGCCGACAGCGTGCTGGCCAGCCCGGCGTGGGTGGCGGTGGACAGCGCCATCGAGCCGAGGACGTAGCGGCGGGCGGCGTCGAGCTCGGCCTCGGTGACCGGCGCGAGCGCCATCCGGCCGAGCTCGGCCCACGTCTCGACGAACGCCGCTCCCGTGACCTCGGTGGCGACGTCGGCCTCGACGAGGAACGAGGAGGCCGCGGCCAGGTGGTCGACGGCGCTGCGCGGGCTGTAGGAGTAGCCGCGGCGCTCGCGGATGTTCTCGACCAGCCGCGAGGAGAAGTAGCCGCCGAAGACCATGCTGGCCAGCCGGACCGCGGGCAGGTCGGGGTCGGTGCGCCCGGGCGCGGGGCCGCCGAGGCGGATGTTGGACTGCACCGCGCCGGGCCGGTCGACCACCTCGAGGTGTCCGGGGGCGAGCGCCGGCGCGGGCGGGGCGCCGGCGGCGGAGCCCTCGCCGGTCCACTCCCCCAGCGCCGCGGCGACGGCGTCGGTGGCCGCGGCGGCGTCCAGGTCACCGACGAGGACCAGCGTGCTGCCGGCGGGCAGGACCCGCTCGCGGTGCAGCTTGCGCAGCGCCGGGGCGCCGACCTTGCCGACGAGCTCGGGCGCGGGCAGCTGCGCGGCGTAGGGGTGGGTGCCGTAGCGGCGGGCGGCCAGGGCGGACCGGGCGATGACGCCGGGCTGGGACTTCGCGATGGCGATCCGCTCGGCGACCCGGTCGCGCTCGCCCTCGACCTGGTCGGCCGGGTAGGCGGCGCCGGTCAGCACCTCGGCCAGCAGCTCGAGCACCGGCGTCAGGCCCTCGCTGAGCAGGGTGGTGGAGAACAGCAGCCGGTCGGGGTCGGCGGCGACCGTCAGCTCGGCGCCGTGGCCCTGCAGCGCCTCGGCGAGGCCGGTGGCGTCCCGCCGGGTGGTGCCGAGCAGGACGGCGCCGGAGAGCACCGAGGCGCGGGCGGTGTGCTGGGCGGCGCCGCGCGGCGTGGTGGCCGCGAAGGGCACCCGCAGCCGCAGCTCGACCAGCGGGACGCCGGGCCGCGGCACGGCGACGACGGTCAGGCCGCTGGGCAGTGTCGTCGTCGTGCCCTCGGGGACCGGGTGCGGGCGCGGCTCGCCCAGCGGCGGGACGAGGTCGAGGTCGAGGACCGGCGCGCTCATCGGGTGCCTCCGGTGGCCTTCAGCTCGAGGATCGCGGCGGTGCCGGGGTCGAGGCCCCGCGCGGCGGTCTGCACCTGGTCGGGGGTGACGGCGGCGAGCCGGGCGGCGACCTCGCCGGCCAGCTCGGCGCGGCCGTGCACCAGCTCGGCGCCGGCGAAGGCCAGCGTGCGGCCGAGCACCGAGTCGGCCTGGCGCAGCAGCTGCGCGCCGGTGCGGGCCTGCACCCGGGCCAGCTCCTCGGCGCTCACGCCCTCGGTGGCCACGCGGCCGATCTCCTCGTGCACGGCGCCGAGCACGTCGTCGACCCCGACGGCAGCCGGGTGGTGCACCTGGGTGGTGAGGAGGGTGGCGTCGCGGACGTCGAACGGGTCGCCGAACAGGCCGACGTAGCTGCTCTGGGCGACGGCGAGGCGGTCGTCGTGCACGAGCCGGCGCTCGAGGCGGGAGGCGTCGCCCTCGCTGAGCAGCTCGGCGAGCAGGACGGTGCCGAGGTAGGTGTCGAGGTCGCCGACCGGGTCGGGCACCCGCCAGCCGAGGGCGACGGCGGGTGCGGGGGCCAGCCGGTCCTCGACGACGTCGCGGCGCACCGTCGTCGGCGAGGGCTCGCCGGTGGGCGGGGTCGGCGGGACCTCGCGGGCCTCGACCGGGCCGAACCAGCGGCGCACCAGGCGCTCGGTCTCGGCGACGTCGAGGTCGCCGCCGATGCACAGCACCGCGTTGCCGGGGGCGTAGTAGCGGGAGAAGAAGTCGGTGGCGTCGTCGACGGTGGAGCTCTCCAGGTCGACGAAGGAGCCGTAGCCGTCGTGGGTGTTGGCGAAGCTCTCGAACGCGATCTGCGGCAGCTGCAGCCAGGGGAAGGCGCCGTAGGGGCGGTTGAGGACGTTGACCCGGATCTCCTCCTTCACCACGTCGATCTGGTTGCGGAGGTTCTCCTCGGTGATGGCCGGGGCGGCCATGCGGTCGGCCTCGAGGAACAGCGCGCGCTCGAGCGCCTCGGCCGGCAGCGCCTCGTAGTAGTTCGTGTAGTCCTGGTGGGTGGAGCCGTTGAACGTGCCGCCGGCGGCCTGCACCAGGCGGGCGTGCTCCATCTTCGGCACGTGCGCCGAGCCCTGGAACATCATGTGCTCGAAGAGGTGGGCGAACCCGGTGCGGCCCTCCGGCTCGTTGCGCATGCCCACGTCGTAGAAGACGGTCACGGCGACGACCGGCACGCTGCGGTCGGGTGCGAGGACGACCCGCAGCCCGTTGTCGAGCGAGAAGCGTTCCACCGGGTGCCGCAAGGTCAGATCGGCCCCTACTGCTGTCACGGACCGACCCTAACCACGCGGGCGCCGGGGCCGCCGGGCGGCCGACGAGCGGGGCCCGGAGGGTCCCCGAGGAGGCCACGACCGCAGCCGTGTCCCAGCGCCGGGAACGGGACGGGCTGCGGGCCCGAGGTGAGCCGCCCCGCGAGGGCCGCGCCCGGGGACGGGCCCAGAGGGTCCTCACCGGGTGCGGCGGAGCGGCTCAGCGCATCAGGGGGACGGCACCTGGCCGCGGTGCAGGGCCAGCGACGAGCGGGGCCCGGAGGGCTCCCGAGGAGCGCAGCGGCCGCAGGGCTCAGCGCAGCAGGGGAACGGCACCTGGCCGCGGTGCGGTCCGGAGGACCGCCATGTCACAGCACGTCGATGTCGCCCACGACGCGGTCGATGACGCCGTAGAGCTCGGCGTGGGTGTTGGGGATGGAGACGTAGAGCAGCGCGGGGTCGGCGCGGCCCACGTCGATGACGAGCAGCGCGGCCCGCTCACCGGTGGAGTCGTAGCCCTCGACGTCCCAGCTGAGCTGGAACTCGATCAGGTGGGCGTTGCGGCCGTCGACGGTGAGGGCCTCGTCGCGCAGGATCTCGCGCTCGTTCGGGTACGGGTAGTACAGGGTCCGGACGCTGTCGGCCAGCGCCGTGACGGTGGCCTGCTCGCTGCCCGGGCCGGTCCACCCGTAGCCGTCGGCGACGGGGCCGGAGGTGCACTGGGCGATGAAGATCCCCCCGGAGGGGACCCCCTCCTGGGTGGTGAAGTACTGGCCGGCGATGGTCCGCGTCTCGGCCATGTCCCCCAAGTTGTACTCGAACCAGCCGTTGCCGAGGAACGGGTAGGAGATGCCCGCCTCCTCGTCGACGATCCGCACCGTGCCGGGCGGGAACTCCGTGCCCGAGGGGCCGGCCGGCACCGGCGGGTCGTCGGCGACGGCGCGGCCACCCCCGCCCCCGGACAGCCCCACGACGAGCGCCACGACCACGACGGCGACGACGGCGAGCACGGAGCCGGCCACCCACCACGCCGTGCGCGGACGGCGGGCGGGCGGCGGCGGGACGTCGTCCCACTGGCCCGCGCCCCAGCCGGCCTGCGGGCGCGGCGCCGGGGCCACCGGCGGCGTCTGCACGGCGACGCCGGGGCCGGCCGGCGTCGTCACGTCCGACCAGCTCTCCCCGTTCCACCAGCGCACCATCCCGGGCGCCCCGTCGGGGTCGGGGTACCACCCCGCGGGCGCGGTCGTCAGCCCAGGTCCGGTCACGGGGGTCAGGGTAGGACGGCGACGCCGCCGGTCAGGGCTCCCGCGGCGCGACGTGCCCCATCAGTAGCCGCGGTCGGCGTCGTCCCACCAGCCGCGCAGGTCGTAGAGCCCCGAGGCGCCGCCGCCGCGCTGCTCGGCGATGCCGTAGGTGCCCAGGTCGTCCCAGGCCCAGGCGAGCACCGCGTCGCCGTCGCCGTCGACCCAGCAGGCGACCCGGCCGACCTCGGCGTCGTCGTCGTCCAGGACGGGGAACCAGCCGGAGGGGCCGGGCTGGCCGTCGAGCTCCTGGCCGCAGTCGTAGCGCTCGTCGAGCTGCTCGAGGCCCTCCCGCTCGATGTCGGCGGCGAGGGCCCGCGCGGCGCCGTCGCCGTCGTGCGCGCGGACGGTGCTCGTGGTGACCCCGGCCTCGTCGTCGGCCGGGCAGGTGACCTCGCGGAGGACGCCGTCGGCGGGGTCGGCGCCGGTGCAGTCGCCGATCGCGACGCCGGCCGGCAGGGCGGCGGCGACCAGCCGCTCCCCCGCGCCGGCCGCCGCGTCGCCGGCGTCGTCGGACCGCAGCGCGACCACGACGAGCGCGACGGCGAGGGCCAGGGCGACCAGCCCGGCCAGGGCGGCGACCACCCACGGCAGCCGCGGTGCCCGGGCGGGCGCGGGGCCGGCGGGCGGGCGCGGCCCGACGGTGGTCGGCGGCGCGGGCGGGCGGTGCCCTGCTCGCGGGTGACCGCCCGGCCCGGGACGCCGCCCGCGGCCGGACCCACGGCGGTGCCGGCGTCGGCCGGGACGGGGACGCCGCTCTGGGCGAGCGCCGCCCGCGCGGCGGCGGCCATGGCGCCGGCGGTGGGCCAGCGCTGGTCGCGGTCCTTGGCCAGGCCGCGGAGCACGACGCCGTCGAGGGCGGGCGGGATGCCGGGCGCCAGGGCCGACGGCGGGGGCGGCGGCTCGTGCATGTGCGCGGCCATGAGCGCCACCGGCTCGGCGGCCGGGAACACCCGGCGGCCGGTGAGCGCCTCGAAGAGCACGCAGGCGAGGGAGTAGACGTCGGCGCGGGCGTCCAGCGTCGCGCTGCTGAACCGCTCCGGCGCCATGTACTCGGTGCTGCCGACGGCGGTGCCGGTGCTGGTCAGCGCGGGGCCGGCGCCCTCGGTGGTGCGGGCGATGCCGAAGTCGGCGAGGTAGCAGAAGTCCTCGCCGGGGGCCGAGCGCAGCAGGTCCCCGCCGTCGCCGCGGCCGACGAGCAGCACGTTGGACGGCTTGACGTCGCGGTGCACCAGTCCGCCGGCGTGCGCGGCGTCGAGCGCGCGGGCCACCTGCCCGACGACGTCGACCGCGCGGGCCGGGGCGAGCCGCCCGCCGCGGCGGAGGAGGGAGGCGAGGTCCTCCCCCTCGACCAGCCGCATGTCGAGGAAGAGCTGGCCGTCGATCTCCCCGAAGCGGTGGATGGGGATGACGTGCGGCTCGTTGAGCCGGGCGGCGATGCGCGCCTCGCGGCGGAAGCGCTCGCGGTAGCCCTCGTCGGCCGCCCACGCCGGGTGCAGCACCTTGAGGGCGACGTCGCGCTCGTGCTCGTCGTCGTGGGCGCGCAGCACCGCGCCCATCCCGCCGCGGCCGAGCTCGCCGAGGACGCGGTAGGGCCCGAAGCGGCCGCCGACCTCGGGAGCGGTCACCGCGCCGCCAGCTCGCGCCACAGGTGGGCCGCCGCCTCCGCGCCGCGGTGCAGCATCGGCAGCAGGACGCGCTCGTTGGGCGAGTGGATGCGGTCGGTGGGCAGCCCCACGCCGAGGAAGAGCAGCGGCGCGCCGAGCTCGCCGGCGATCGCCGCCTCGGGGCCGCTGCCGCCCTCCCGGGTGAGCAGCACGTCCTCCGGCGCGGTGTCGAAGGCCTGGCCGATGGCGGCCAGGAGCGCGTCCATGTGCGGGGAGTCCAGGTCGCTGGCGCACGGCGCGACGCCGCCGGGCGGGGCGTGCACCTCGGCCTCGATGCCCTCGGGGACGTTGGCCTCCACCCAGGCGCGCACCATCGGCCCGATCTCGCCCGGCCGCTGGTCGGAGACCAGCCGGAAGGTCACCTTGGCGTGCGCCTCGGCCGGGATGATCGTCTTGTGGCCGGGGCCGGTGTAGCCGCCCCACATGCCGTTGACCTCGGCGGTCGGGCGGGCGCCGGTGCGCTCCAGGGTGCTGAAGCCGGCCTCGCCGGAGGTGGCGCGCGAGGCGGCCGGTCCGGCGAGCCAGGCCTGCTCGTCGAAGGGCACCCGCGCCATGAGCTCGCGCTCGCGGTCCGACAGCGGGCGCACCGCGTCGTAGAAGCCGGGGAGCGTGACCCGCCCCTGGTCGTCGTGCAGCTTCGCGATCAGCTCCGCCATGGCGTGCAGCGGGTTGGGCACCGCGCCGCCGAACGAGCCGGAGTGCAGGTCGACGGCGGGGCCGCGCAGCGTGATCTCGGCGTCGGCCAGCCCGCGCATGGCGGTGACCGCGCTGGGCACGTCGGGCGCGGCCATGCCGGTGTCGCTCACGACGACGACGTCGCAGTCCAGCCGGTCCCGCCGCTCCCGGAGCAGCGCCTCGAAGTGCGGTGAGCCGGACTCCTCCTCGCCCTCGACGAGCACCTTGACCGTGACGGCGGGGGTGTCGCGGCCGGTCGCGGCGAGGTGGGCCCGCAGCCCGAGCAGGTGCACGACCAGCACGCCCTTGTCGTCGCTCGCGCCGCGGCCGTGCAGCTCCGGGCCGTCGGGGCCCTCGACGCGGGTCGGCTCGAACGGCGGGTGCTCCCACAGCTCCAGCGGGTCGACCGGCTGGACGTCGTGGTGGCCGTAGACGAGCGCGACCGGGGCGCCGGCGTCGGCGCTGGGCCACTCGGCGTACACGGCGGGCGCGCCGGCGGTCGGCCAGATCTCGACGGTCGGGAAGCCGGTCCGGCGCAGCGCGTCGGCCAGCCACTCGGCGCTGGCGGCGACGTCGGGGGCGTGCGCCGGGTCGGCCGAGATGGACGGGATGCGCACCCAGGCGTCGAGGTCGGCGTGCAGGTCGTCGAGGTGGGCCTGCACGAAGTCGCGTTCCGGGCTCGTCACGGTCGCCGACGGTAGCGGCGTCGACGGGCGCCGTCCGCCCCGGCCACTAGGTTCGGGGACATGGCCGGAGAGCTGCTGCGGGTGGACGTGGGCGACCTGACCTTCGACGTGCGGGCCGACGGCCCCGAGGACGGGCGGCCGGTGGTGCTGCTGCACGGCTTCCCGGAGACCTCGGCGTCGTGGGCGGCGGTGACCCCGCGGCTCGCCGAGGCGGGGCTGCGCACCTACGCCGTCGACCAGCTCGGCTACTCCCCCGGCGCTCGCCCGCAGGAGGTGGAGGCGTACGCGCTGACCAACCTCGCGCAGGTCACCGCCGACCTGATGACCGCGATGGAGGTGCCGGTCGCCGACGTCGTCGGGCACGACTGGGGCGCCAACGCCGCCTGGGCGCTGGCCGCCTGGCACGCCGACCGGGTGCGCTCGCTGACCGCCGTCTCGGTCCCGCACCCCACCGCGTTCACCGCCGCGTACCGCAGCGACCCGGAGCAGAAGGAGCGCTCGGCCTACATCCGGCTGTTCTGGCAGGAGGGCAAGGCCGAGGAGGTGCTGCTGGCCGACGACGCGCGGCGGCTGCGGCGGATGTTCGGCGACGTCGTCGACCGCGAGACCGTCGACGAGTACGTGGCCGTGCTGTCGGCGCCGGGCGCGCTGACCGCGGCGCTCAACTGGTACCGGGCGATGAGCTCGCAGACGCCGGTGGACGACGTGACCGTGCCGACGACGTTCGTGTGGAGCGACGCCGACATCGCGATCGGCCGCATCGCCGCGGAGGGCTGCGGCGAGTACGTGGCCGGCGACTACCGCTTCGTGCAGCTGCCCGGCGTGAGCCACTGGATCCCCGAGGAGGCGCCGGACCAGCTGGCCGCGGCGATCCTCGACCGGATCGCCTCCACCTGACCTGACCTGACCGGCCGTCCTCGCCGTGGGGGGGGGGGGGGGGGGGGGGGGGGGGGGGGGGGGGGGGGGGGGGGGGGGGGGGGGGGGGGGGGGGGGGGGGGGGGGGGGGGGGGGGGGGGGGGGGGGGGGGGGTGGGGGGGG